>QFBQ01000039.1 GCA_003265885.1 Candidatus Marinamargulisbacteria bacterium SCGC AG-343-D04 | reverse complement strand
GGGGCAGGTTGGCCTTGTTTAGAAAAATTACAGACACTTGTTTTGATTAACTCAAAATATTCTGTTCAAATTCTTTCTAACTTACAAAAGGACAAACTATTGCCACGTCTTAAAACCTTATCGGTGAATGTAGATGTGTTTGCTAGTATATTTAGAGACAAGAAATTTTTTTTTGATTCATTGAAATGTATCTATGTATATCCAAAATCTAATAAAAAAGTGGCTGTAGATGAGGATGCGCTGATAAAAGCTGTAACGAATAATTCTCAATTAACTCTTTATTTTCCAGAGGGTTTATCCGGTATTAGTGAAAAAACTAAGACTTTTTTCAAAACATGTTCACATGTCTTAGTTCATAAAAAAAAGTAGTAGCATTTTCTAGATTTAAAAACGGGTAGGTAGTCTTTTTTTCTTAAGTTTAGTATTTTCAGGTGTCGTTTTTTTCGTCTATGAGGTATGATTACCTTTCAAATGCGTTAGGTTTTTTATAGTCAGTTTAAAAATCAGAACAGTGCCCTTAGAAGTGTTAGTATTAAGATAGAGGATAGTGACATGATACATGAACTTTTGAAATCTGTGTTTGGATATGATTCGTTTAGGCCCTTACAAGAATCTATTATTCAACGGACTCTTGATGGCCAGGACAGCGTAGTAATTATGCCAACAGGGGGAGGGAAGTCTCTTTGTTATCAGATTCCTGCACTTGCTTTAGAAGGCTGTGCTGTTGTTATTTCGCCTCTCATTAGTTTGATGCAAGATCAGGTGTTAAGTTTGCAGCAATTGGGTGTTCAGGCTATGTTGTGGAATTCAACATTGAATGCTGCGGAAGTAAGAGAGGTTCGACAGCATCTTGAATCTGGGCAACTTAAGCTATTATATATTTCTCCAGAACGACTTAATCTTGATGATTTTCTTTCTGTTCTTAAAGAGTGCCATATTTCTTTTTTTGCTATTGATGAAGCTCATTGTATCTCTGAATGGGGGCATGATTTTAGACCTGGATATCGGAGTCTTTCCTTAATAAAGGAGCATTTTTCTGAAAAACCTGTAATGGCTCTTACAGCTACAGCTACAGATCAGGTTATTCATGATATTAAAACACAACTGGTATTAGAAACATCGAAAGTGTTTAAAGCCAGTTTTAATCGTCCAAATTTGTTTTACGAAGTGAAACGTAAAAAGAATACGTTTAAGGAATTGTTGCGTTTTTTAGAGTCTCGAAAAGATCAGTCGGGTATTATTTATTGCCAATCTCGTAAAAATGTTGAAACGATTGCAGAAAAACTTATACAACAAGGGTTCTCAGCAAAAGCTTATCATGCTGGTTTATCAAATGACGAGCGTGAAAAAAATCAAAATGATTTTATTCATGATGACACTCCAATTATTGTGGCTACAATTGCTTTTGGGATGGGGATTGATAAATCTAATGTTCGCTATGTTGTACATTATGATTTGCCTAAAACTATTGAGAACTATTACCAAGAAACAGGAAGGGCAGGTAGAGATGGTGTAGATAGCCATTGTCTGTTGTTTTTTTCCTATGCAGATCGCTTTAAACTGGAACATTTTATGCATGAGATTTCAGATATGAATGAGCGAAAGCGATGTATTAAAAAACTAAATCAAATGATAGATTTTGCAGCGAAACCGCGGTGTAGACGACAACAATTATTAAACTATTTTGGTGAAGAGCATTCTGCTTCTTGTGATTTTTGCGATATTTGTAAAAACCCACCACAAGAAAAGGATATTACCATTGTAAGTCAAAAAGTATTGTCTTGTATTTATAGAGTGAGACAAAACTATGGAGTGACCATGATTATTGATGTGCTTCGTGGAACGATGAATGATAAAATTCGCTATTTAAACTTTGATAAACTAAGTACTTTTGGTATAGAAAAGGAATTGTCTAAAGCTGAACTTCATGATGTTGTTCAACATCTTATTTATTTGAGACTCATTGCTATTCAAGGGTTTGACTATCCGGTTCTTAAACTCACCGAGAAAGCTGGTCCAGTTTTGCGTTCTGAAGAAAGGCTTTTTATGCCTGTTTTTGAACGTCCTAAAACCGTCAAACAAAAGAAAATGTCTAAAAATAGAGAGATTGTTCATGAAGATGAAGGCTTGTTTTCTCTTTTAAAACAAAAGCGAAAAGATATGGCTACTACCTTGAGATTGCCTGCTTACATGATTTTTCATGATAAAACTTTGCAGGAAATAGCGTCGATAAAGCCCAGTTCTATGGCCGAATTAATGACGGTTTCTGGGGTGGGCTTGAAAAAGGCGCAGCGTTTTGGAGAAGATTTTTTGGAGGTTGTTAGGGGTGGGAATTAAGTTTTTTTCTTTAGATCTTTAATTTATTTCCGTACTTATCGTAGAATCCATTGTAAAGAAGAGTTAATGTCTGAAACTTATCATTTTCTTTTAATACCTCAGTAAGTGAATCTGCACAGTCTTGAGGATTTCCACCAAAAATGCCAGCTCCTAAATTTGTAAGAACTAATCCTTGAACTTCGTTATTCACTGCACATTCTAGGGTGGCGAGCCATGACCTTTTTAAATTATTAAAAGAATCATTTCCTTTTTCAACTTTAGTTGGTGAAACGGTGGCTATTACATTAATCTTATTATTGTTATATCCGACTAGTGTGTCTCCTTCAACTATAAAGGCACGCCCTATACCATTTTCCCATCGATCAGTACCAATCCCACTTTTATTATCCTTTGTTACGTCGGTACCGGTTGTGTTTGCAGTCCATAGATCGTATTTATTTGTTTTAAGTGGGGTTAAAAATGAGTCATCAAAACCACTTTTTCCGTCCTTAGCAAACAGCTTTACAGCACCTTCTTGATGTCCCCCATTTATCATGTTTTCTTGAGATGCATTGACGCAGGCCCACTTATTTACGTGTTTATATTCTAGTTTTTTCATTTCATCTTTTAATGTTTGCGCATCTGCGACATCTCCTAAATTCAGATAGTTTTCATGGGGCGTGTTTGGGAGATGTATTTTTGTCTGTGTTTGAGAAACTAAAGTGGGAGAAACAGTTGTAGAGGGAGAAGCAGTTGTAGAGGGAGAAACAGTTGTAGAGGGAAGCTTAGGTGAAGATGAGGGGCTTTTTGCTTTATTTGCAGACTCTATCCACGGCTTTGAAACTTTTCCTTCTACTTGTTTATAGTCTTTATGGTTTTTTAAATAACACGTTAATTGGTCGTTTAGTGGTGTACTAAAGTCTAATGGCTCTTTTGTGTCTATCTTTGTTAGACGTTCACTTTCTTTCACATGGCCTTTACTCTCTTTTCTTGGAACACCTTCTCTAACAGCTCGAATTAAACACGCTAGAGAGTTTATCTCAGTTTTTTTGTTAGTATTGTCTTCTATAACTTTCTTCAAAAACTTAAATAGAGATTGTGGAGAGTCGTTTATGTGTGCTTTAGCGTCTGCAGTAATCATAACACCTTCTAATTTAGCCTGAAAAAGGGATAGTACATTTTTTGCAAAAGTAGGGTACTCTAAATAACTAACTTTTTGATTATCTGTTAATCCTTTTCTCAAAATATCTTCTGATGTAGGTGTTAATTTGAGGGGATGCAATCTGTCGATCCTTCTGGATGATGTGGTAGCTGTTGAATTCATTTTTTTTCCTTTTTTATATTTAAATAGTTTTAAACTTTTTTTTAACTATGGAATTTTTGTTTTGAATTGTAGTTTTATTTTGTTATATTTTCAAATAATATTTTGCTTCTCTTTATGTTAAATTGTTGTGGATGTCTTGTTTTTATAAACTTAGTATTCTTTTCTTTCTTACCATACTTTTTTCTTGTTCTGTGAGGGATGTGGATGTATTGCCAGGAGCTCGTTATCGAGTCACGTTTACGTCTAACTGGTCTGAAGACACTCATCCGGTTAACTTCCCTTCCAATCCTCATTTTTCAGGTTTGGTGGGTACTACTCACAAAGAAGGGGTGTTCTTTTTTTCAGTAGGTAATAACGCGTCAGTTGGGATAGAAAGTATGGCGGAGACAGGATCTAAGGCGCTTTTTTTATCTGAATTATCTTCATCTGATGATACACAATATGAGTTGTCAGGAAGCGGTTTATCGACGTCTCCATCTTCCGTGACGCTAGATTTTTTTATTTCATCTTCTTATCCCAGTGTGACATTAGTATCTATGTTAGCGCCTAGCCCGGATTGGTTTGTGGGTGTTTCAGATCTTCGTCTTATAGAAAATGGGGATTGGGTACAGTCTAAAACGGTGACGCTCAATGTGTATGATGCGGGTAGTGATAATGGAATTATGTTTACCTCTTCAAATTCGGATACGTCTCCTAAGGAGGCGGTTTCTTTGCTGGATTCATCTTCTTTGGATACAGATTTTTCTTCTGGAGAACCTGCTATAGGGACTTTTTATTTTGAGAAGTTGTAATACTTTTCTCTACCCCTAAATGGTTCTAGGGGATATCTAGGATGCTTTTTTAAAAATATTTATACCTAATTTTTCATAATAACTCTCAAATCAATCCCCGTTTTCGAATTCCCTGAACTGTTAAATATCTGTAATAAAATTCCCACATTGTAATGAAGTGGATATTCTAGGCTGATTTTAGAGAAATAAAGTGGGACGTTGAGATAGTGATTATGGGTAAATAGAACTCGCGTTTTTTCTATATGAGTTTCAGTTTGATAGTTAAAGTATGTTAATTTATTAGTTGAAAATTGCTTTAAAAATGAACTCTCGTAAAAAGAATATAAGACGTCGTAGGGCCTATAAAGACTGTCGGTTTTGATTGAGGATTTCCACGTGTATTCACGTATACCTAAGGTGAATCGGTGGGGATTGTTTGTGATCATTATGAGGGTGGATAGTGTTGCAGTAAGTCCTTGCCCCTCTTTACTAGCGTTATACGTAAATTGAGTTGATTTTATCTTGAATTCTGTTTTATACGAAGGGATGGAAAAGTTGATGATGGCGCTTACGGCTTGTAGTGTTTCTGTATACTTAAAAAGTGATACGCCACTACCTTTATAATCAATGATGAGGCCTTGTAAATCTTTGTATACATAACTATCTATCTGTATGGGGTATGTGCTTACTTTTCCATATAAGCCTGGACGGCTAAAGATGTGCTGAATAGTATCTTCTTTACTACTATGATTTACTAAGGCCCCCAGGTGTATGTGGGCTATGTTTTTAAATCGATATTGTATAAATGGATAACTGTGTTTAGGTGATACATGAATAGACGTTTTTACCAAGTGAGGCCCTTCTTTTATCCAAGAGGATACCCCTGAATACCGTGTGGCAAGTTCGTATTTAATAGGAATTTTTTCAAAGGTGTTTGCATATATCCCCTTCATACACAGTATTATTCCTATAAGAATCCCTATCTTTTTTTCGTTCATCTTACAGTAACATTAAATAATTGTTCTTCTGCCAATGGCTTTAAAGCATCTAGGTTTATTTTTTTTCGAAAGACATTGAATTGAGTTAAGTATAATTCCAGGAAAAAACGTTTTTTTTGTTCGTGTTTGGATATGTTAAATAAAAATGTATGCGCTTGTTTTCCGTCAAAATTTTCAAAGGCTATG
The DNA here is from genome assembly GCA_003265885.1 of Candidatus Marinamargulisbacteria bacterium SCGC AG-343-D04. Classification (GTDB taxonomy): domain Bacteria; phylum Margulisbacteria; class Marinamargulisbacteria; genus AG-343-D04. The sequence goes on along the minus strand of QFBQ01000039.1, from coordinate 6,505 downwards.
CTGCTTTTTAATGGCTTTGATTGAATGTCTTCTTTGATTTCGGTGGCTAATGAATATCGATACGGTTGTATGTTTAAATGAATATCATTTTTGTTTAACGATAGCCTGTCTTCTCCTGTAAATATTACGGTTAACATGTAGAGATTATTTACAATGGCTAAATGAGATAGCTCCATACTGCTTGAATCATAGCTAATTCGTTCATGTATGGGTACAAAAATTGCCTTGTTGGTTAAAAATCGGCTTATCAATGTTTCTCTATCTTTGATGGAGTGATGTAATTTGTTTTCTAAGGCTGTATACGATGCATGATTATAGATGAGCTTGTTTTTATCATGGTTAGCATTTTGAAAATAGACAAATTTGTTTGCAACAGATCGATAGGGTGAAAAAATAAGTTCGATATTTAAATAATACTCTCGTGTTTTTAGTTGTAATGTAGCTGTTTTATAGGTTTCTGTTTTTCTTTTGGCCTTTATCGTAAGAGTTTTTTTTCCTGTTACCCCTCCTTGGTCTTTATTTGGATATAAATAAAATAAGTCTTCACTAGGAGACGTGTAATATTCCAACTGGGAATCTAAATTGATAATAACGCCATCTTGTTCGTCTTGTGTGGAGACATAGATGTAATACGTTTGCTTATCAAAGGCATTGAAGGTTAAGGTTTGCTTCCCTTTGATGGCTTGTTTGGAATACAAAGGGGCTATTTCTTGCTCTGGAACAGTGTCTGGAAAAAATACATTGGCGTTGATTTTTAAAGTCAAAAGAGCATAGATTATGAAGATAATGGGTTTCTTCATAATAGGCTTTCTTTAATTTCAACTGGAAACTGAATTTTTATGCGTAATAGGGTTGGGTTTAATTGTAATTGTTTGGCTGTGCTTTTGTGTTCGGTTTGAGGTGAATAGTCGTTGATAATAGGGGGTAAATAGTTCCGGTTTGTAGGACTTACGATGTCTTTGGCAACAGAAATGACACTGTTTAATAGGGCTTCTGCTTTCTTTGATTGAATGACATCTGCAGCTATTCCACGCTTCCCATTATCGTCTATGACATGCCCAGATATAGAGTGCGTTTTTTTGCCTATTACTAGATCTGTGAATTGAATAAAGAATCGATTTAGATGTTTGTCGCAACTAACTTGTCCTATGACAATAGCCTGTTTAAGAGTTTTATCTGTTCCTTTTACTAAGATAGGGTCTTTAATATGTGCCTGAATGGGGTGGAGCTGTAGAGACGATAAGGGTTCTGTTAAGGGTGCATATAGGATACGGCCTGCCTCTATGTAGGTACTATTTTTTTGAGTTTTGCTTATATGTCCATCGCCCATTGGGGGTGTATATACAGTGTTCTTTTTGGAGAGTTGTGGCGTTTGTGATGGGTTTTGTGTGGGATCTAGTATATCTATAGGGTCTTCTAAAAGGATATTGGTTTTGGATAGGGTAAACTCTTCTGTTAGAGTGTTCATATAGTGGGGAGATGCTTTCATAGTCGTATCGATCGTCACAGAACTCAGTGTGTCTGGATTTTCTTTTATTGATAGAGAGGCTATGAAATTGTGAACGATTAGTATAAATACCCCTCCATATAAGGCGAATCCTATATAATAGAAGATAGCTAGAGACTTTTTTTTCATGATAGTCGTATTTCTTTGTAGTCGTTGACTTGTAGTCCATAAGGAAACTCTTTAGATCTAGATACAATCTCAAAGAGGGCTTCTGCTCGAATGATGAGTTGTGTTAGTTTTTTTGTTTCAAATCCAATGACATCTCTTTCAAATATAATAGTGCAGTGAATAATTGAACCACTGGATGTATAGTCTACAGACTTTACTTTCGTAGTGGTTTTATTGTGTTGATTAATAATGGTGGATATTTTTGATTTTTTTATTATATTATTTACATAATGAGTGTGAAGTTTCTTGCTCATCATAGACAATGCTTCTGGAATATTTTCTTGGATTGCAAAAGAATCGATAAAATTTAATCGTTTTATAAATGTTTTTGCAAATAAATCAATATCAATGGCGTTGACCTTGTTTTCAAATACATAATTTTTAGTGATTATCGCTCCGTTTTCTGTTTCTCGAATGATAATAGGAGGTTTGCTTTGTGTGAGTAAAGCCAAGATTATGATGAGTGTCTGAACGAGAATTAATTGTTTTAAATATCGATTTTGTATTTTTAGATGATCAAATAATGGGGATAATGATGTGTTCATTTTTTTATCTTTCTTTTTGGTAAATAATTAGTTAACTTATTTTTTTGTATAGATGTTGGATGGAGGAGTAGATAGTCGTAAACATAGAGGAAGGGTTTATGGCGACGTGAGTAAGGCTGAAATGTTTTTCAGCATATTTGGGGATGTTGAGAATGTATAAGCTGTATAAGGCAAAAATGGTTGGTAAAACATGCTGCTGCTCATTGTTCCATAATGCTTTATCGCTTTCTAATAAGGATAACACCCTGTTTCCAGCTGCAAAATAAATGTTCCAGGATGCGACACTTATAATGTCGCTGATATAACTCATCAACGAGGCTCTTCCATAACAAGGAATGAGAGACTTGAGTATATGGATCTGGCTTAAACAAAATAACACTAAAAGTCGTATACAACGCCATAACAACAACCCAAAGAATGCCATTTTTGCTATGCTGTAAAGAAAACTGTTTAACAGTCCTGAAAAATCTAAGGTGAAGATGTTTTTTGTGAGTAAGGCTATCCATACGCTTTGTTGATTAAACAAGGTATCATGAAAATGATATAAGTCGCTGAATGGAAAGATGAGGTGGGCCATGCTATTCATGAGATAGATACACCCTGAAAAAAATGCCGTCATAAAAAGAGAACATACGATAACACTCAGACATTCTAGTATCCAATCTATCCAACTTAATCTTGAATCACTCTGAAAACTTGTTGTTATTCGTGCTATTAAATTAATACTTCCCATTAAAACAAATAGTGACGTATACAAAATAGATGCGGTTTTGATTGGAATTAATTCGCTTAATTGTAATTTATCGATGAGTTCAATGCCCAGTTCTATTGCCATTAATACCACCGTTTATATTGCTCAAATCTGTTTTTCGAGCTTTTAGAATTGTGTATTTTAAGTAAGATGTCTCTTTTTTTGTCTTGCTCAGCCTCTTTTTCTTTTTTTTGTTTATTTTTTTCTAGCATATCAAGTTCTTTGCTATGTTGCTTTTGATTGATGTTATCCAAAACCTGAATAATAGCGGTGTTTTGATGGTTATTTTGTTGTTCTCGTCCCATTTGGTTAAGTGTGTCTATCTGCTGTAAATCTGCTGACATCTGTTTTTGGACGGTTTCGGATGAAATATGTGATGTAGGGGTGTTGTCTGTCGTTAATAACCAATTTTTAAACGCTTCGGTCTTTCTTTTTGCATCGTTTTCCTTGATAGTTACCCAATCTTTTTGAGTATAGTAGCCTTGAATTTTACTGAATTCTTGAATATGTTGATGTGTGTTTTTTGTATCTTTTGTGTAAAGTAGTTGCGTGGCGGATTTATAATAGTGCCCATGTGTTATTTTTTTATATTCATTGCTGAGCTTTTGGATATCTTGGTTTTGCTGTTCATTTACCAGTTTTAGTTCATGTAAAAGGGAGGTCATTCGAGCAAAATGTTTCATTTGTTGCATTTTTTCTTTGCTTGATTGGCCTAATGTTACGAGCTTGTTAGTTAGACCTGCTAGCCATAGGGGAGCGGCAGATAATTCCATAGAGTAAGATAAAACTAATAACACCAGAACTACACGTATCATGAGCTAGTTTTTCGGGAACATATGTCAAACTCTATTGGAGTGGGGTTGATTCGTATGACTTCAGATCCAATATCTGCATATTTCATAAAAATATCAGCATACTGTGTTCCATAACGTTTAACTTGACTGGCTAGTTTGGCTTCTTCTTTGTTTAATCCTAGTGCTTGTAAGTCATCTCTCTTTTCCATATTTTGTAAGATAAAGGTGGTATATGAGTTTTTTAAGACAGCGTTGGTGTTCGTGGATGTATAATCTGAGATTAGCTGAGATAAGCTGATTAATATGGTTCTATATTTTCGTGCAGTTCGATACTCTTCTTGAATATAGTTGGAGGCAGTTTTCTGACTAAATAAGGACCACACTTCGTCTCTTATAATGAGTTGCTTGGTATTGTGAGAATCTCCCTTAAACATTCGTAGTCGCAAGGTGTTGGAAATGACTTGTAAATACAGCTCAGCTATTTGGGGATATTCTTTGAGGCGAGTAATGTCGAATACTATAAAAGGATGATCGATAGATATCGTGTCATGATGATTAAATAAACAGGACAAAGGCTCGTTTTTATTTGTATATAATTGTAATGCATTTTTAAATCGGGTGATGCTAGAATTTCCGGCTGAATCGAGAGAGCTTAGAGCCTGTATGAAATCACATAATAGAGGTGAATTTTTTGAAGCATACATGTCTAGTATGGCCATGTTGATGAGATGTTCTTCGTGTTTAGAAAAGTTGCTTTTTTCGGAGTCGGCGATTAATAATTTGATGTATTGAGCTAAAAATATGAGTTGGTCAGGATCAATGTGATTGTTTGTAAAAATATCTTGTTTTTTTGGAAATAGTTGTAGCGCATATTGTTTGTTGATGGCGATGTTGATGTAGTTCCCGCCAAATTCGTTGCATATGTTTTGATAGCTTCCTCCCATATCAATAATTGAGATGAGTGCATCGTTTCGGCTCTGTATGATTTGAGTGAGTATCCATGACATGAAAAATGATTTCCCTCCTCCTGTTCCTCCTACAATTAAGGCATGTCCAGCAGGAGCTTTATGGTCTATAAAGCTAAACGGAAAACGGGTTTTTCGTGATGTGTCAAAGGTGATGTCTCCTTTTCCGAACCCTCTAAAACTGTCTCCAATAGGAATGAAATAGGTCGCTTGATCTGGAAATATAGAGATTTTTTTGGGATTAAAATATTGTTGGTTGGGGAAAAAAGAACAATAATGGTGTAAGTGCGTAAAATGATTTTCCTTGATTATTAATCCACATTTTTCGTAGCAGTAATGGATGAGTCGTTGAGTATTTTTTTCCAAGGTGTCTGGATTAGATTCTTGTATTAAAAAATTCATGGATACATCGATTAACGAGTCATCATTGCTGAGTCGATTAATAATCGAATTGTATTCGGATTCCAAGGTTTCATGACGCTGTTCACTGTACTCTGAAAACCCACATTTTCTTAAAAGAGCATGTAATCGTTTTCGATGTTGAATTCTTTGAATGTAATGTGGGCTTTTTTTAAACGACACGTAGTAGGAAAGACCTATAGGAAGGTCTAGCGAGTTGTGTACCATAAACCAGGAGGAAATGCGTTGTTTGTGAGATTGAAGGGAACAGCTTGTGATCTGTTTTTTTTGAATGCGCAACGAATGTGCATCGTGATGGACAGATTCTGAACAGAGTTGTTCGTTGAGAGGGGTGTAAGGGTTGAGTTCCATGAGCGTGTCATGTCTGATTCCAATATGATGAAAGAATGAAGTCCAATCACGTGTTGTATAGGCCTTGTAGGAGATGTTTAATTGTTCGAAAACATGTTCTAAATGCTTTTTTTTATCCTGTAATAATGCTTTGTGTTTGTATAGGGTGTGTAAAGAGGGATATATGTGTTCTGGAAAAGATGTTTTGCTAGATTTTTTACCTATAGATAATATTATTGTCATTGTTTTTTTTATATGAGCTTCAGATAAGTGTTTTTCTCGTTCTGCTTTTAGGGAGTTGTATGTAGATTCTTCTTTTTGAACAGGTGATGTAGGAGCTGCTTGATATGTTTGAAAACAATAAAATGTGAGATGTAAGAGAGGGTCCAGTGCGGCTAAATAGTTTGCTAGGTGATCTTGAATGCTTTGTTTGTGATGATGATCTGATACATATAGATTTAATCCTTCAATATGATAGGCTATCGATATGCCTTCATTTTTGTCGATATAATATTCTTCTTCAATGCTTAATGCATGGCAAAACTCGTAAAAAAGACGGTGTTTCATTAGAGATGAAGTCCCTTTAGCAGGATATAACTGATGTAATCTTCGATAATTGTAAGGTGATATCGATTTATTAAGGTGGAAACTCCTATGAAATATAAACCAGAAATACTTATAATGATGACTTTAAGTGGGTTGCTAGATATAGGTAGTATAAGGAAGGGAATTATCCCTATTCCCCAAAAGCTAAGTGGAATGGTGAATAATTGTAGGGGGGTGTGGATGGGTCTATGAATGATCATGTTAATTGCTGAGTGAATACAATAAACTTTTGCCTACAGCTAATAAAACTGCAGCGATAATGCCGCTTTTAAAGTATTTTGCAGCTTCTTCTGTGTTTCTCGAGACGAGTAAATGCCAAATAACTAAGAAAATAGGTATTCCAATGGCAGCAATTCCAATGGTAAATAACCCATCTACGACATCCTTGATTTTAGTTTCGGCTTCATTTAAATCCCATT
>QFBQ01000038.1 GCA_003265885.1 Candidatus Marinamargulisbacteria bacterium SCGC AG-343-D04 | reverse complement strand
CCTACAACCTCTCCTGCCAACCCTACTATCCATTTTTACTCAAATAAGATTCAAGAAGAGATAGAAGCAGCACAGGTAATTCAGAGGTGTTTTAGAGGATATCAAACACGGAAACTCATTGCTTCTTTTCCATCCTGCAGGTTTAGTTGTGAAAAAGTTAATCCTCAAAATAGAGGTGTTGTTAAAGTAAGAACAGGGGGTGAGGGCAGTTTTGAATATGTTAAAGTAGAGACTCTGCTTAGGTCTTTTAATCTTGATAAGCGCTGTCCTGTAACACGGATACCATTTGATGAATTTTCACGAACAGCTGATCATTACACAATGAATGAGGAGCCAGTAACTATCACATACGATGATTCGTCAAATGAGTTAAGAGTTGATGCTGATGACAATACTCGAATTTATAGAACTCTAAATCCAGAAAGGCTTGGGGTTTGCAAGGTCAACAATTGTCAGTTGTTTGATGCAATAAATGACCAAGATATAGCGAAAATTAGAGAATTAATAGAAAACGGAGCTTCTCCTATTGATGTTGTACGGACCCAAACAGACCCTGATGGAACAGTTACTAAAGCAACAGCTTTAGGGCTTGCTGTTGGATTAGGAAAGGTAGATGTTATTAATGCGTTATTAGAAAAAGGGGCTTCTCTTGATGATGTTGCGGTTACTCAAACAAAACCTGATGGAGCAGTTATTGAAGACACAGCTTTAGGGTTTGCTATTAGATGTAGAAATGTAGAAGCGATGAATGCGTTAATAAAAAAAGGGGCTTCTCTTACTGATGATGTTCTTACACAAACAAACCCTGATGGAGCAGTTATTAAAGAAACAGCTTTAGAGCTTGCTATTAGGATTCGGAACGAAGACGTTATAAATTTTTTACGCGCTGAAATTTCTTCAAGAGAAAGTATCTGTACTGTGTTGTAAGGACTGTCACAAACCCTGATAGAACAGTTATTAAGGAAACCGCTTTAGGGCTTGCTACGGGACTAGGACTTGAAGACGTTATAAATTTTTTACGCGATGGAATTTCTTTACGAGAAAGTTCGAATGATCCGAAGAGAGAAAGTATCTGTCCTGCTTTCGTTTTAGAAAATATGACTATAATAATTTCAATTTTAGTAGCGAGTGTGTCTGGTGTTCTGCTATACCATTCCGATTCCTAGCTGTCTCATAAACGATCGTTTATGACACAAAAAAAAGAGTGTGGAGGTTATGGGACAATTTTCGATAACTACAATGCCTCACAATCCTATCGCATAATCTATATATCATAACTCAATTATGATCATGAGTTTCGAAACACTATGTTATGCTTTTTTAATCTAGGAGGAAAATACTTATGATAAGACTATCGAGAAATAAAAAATCCTTTATAATAAAGACTATAAAGCTCATAATAAAAAAAAGGACAGTCCATGACAGAATCATTACTCGATCTCTATAAACGTATTATCACCATAAAAGACGGAATGGAGTTAGAACATCTTTATCCGGAAAAAAAACAAGAAACCATTCTAGAAAATCTCATTTCAGCTATACAACCCGAAAGTTCTGACCAAGATCTACTAATGATTACCAAATGTTGTCTTCACTTCCTAGAAATTGGAGCGTCTGACTCAATAAAAGACGATGCAGAAACCTGCCTAAGTATGATTAAAACATTTTCTATTAATCAAAACAAAGAAAATGTCCAGTTATTATGCTTCAAAAATTATTTACGTATTCTCTATTCAAGATGGCTTCCTGACGAACAAAAAAACACATGCATAAACGAAATCAACGAATTTCACAGATCATCCCACATCTTAATCCAATTTCTTTATTTACTCTTTTATTTTGATGACAAACTCAACCCAGACTATAACCTTCTTAAACAAGATCTTTCACATTTTCCCATATCAAAAATCACATCCCTATGCCCCGTTTATCAATCACTCTGCGAACATTCTACAGACATTAAAGAAATGTCTCTCCCACTCACATGCTCCATTTCAACAGAATCCATTACCCAACGTTTTCTAAACCAATTCATCTACGGAGACCACGGGCTACGTCACAAACACTACGATAAAACAAGAAATCATGCCCTATTAAATACATTAATCTCGCTTGCTCACTCTACATCAAAATCAGCTAGCTCTCATCAAAAAGCCATTATTAAGCATCTGGATTTTTTATACAATGCTCTCAATAACGCTGAAAAAAAAGAAGATATAGACCATTTTCTAGAACTCAAAGAAGAATTACAATTCATCAAAAACTCTTTATCTCCTGAAAAATTCGAAAAATTAAAACCCAATGTCATAAAATCGTTGAACAAATGTCTGGAACTCCACTAAAAAGGTGACGAGTCGTGGATAAACTAGCTGCTCTTTGGACCACACTGAAAAGCCCTCCATTTTTAAACGTTTACACCTCCTGGCATTTTACTGTATTTAGACTATTATTGGGCATCTATGGCTGCCTATATTCACTCATTCTCATCAAAACACCACTCCCTCACTTTCCTTCCCTCCTTGTTATCCTATTTTTGTGTTCACACCTCCTAATATTAATAGGCTATCACCGTCGTGTAGCCGCTATCATCTCCTGTATACTTTGGATGTTTTATGTAAGCCAAGATCTCACTCAGCTTACTATGGGGACTCTAGCTCTCATCAGCATCTATATCTTCTGCATAACCTCACCTAAAGGCGAACCCCTATCATCTAAACAAACCTCATCGTGGACACTGCCTCATAGCACACATACGGTTTTATGGCTTAGTTATGGACTTTTTTATTCGGGCATAGGCATATCTTTACTTCTAGACTCTCGATGGACAAGGGGACTCATTCTTCTAGAAAATCTCTCACATTTCACACAATGCAGCCCTTTTTTAAATAATATTCTTGTAGACAGTCCTAATCTAATACTGACCCTCATAGCCTATGGATCAGCCATAGTGCTAACCACTACATTCTTAGCCATATTTTTCTCACAATTTCAGATCTACATCTGGATCATGACCCTTTCCATATCACTACTATGCCTATCTTCCACTCTATCTTTTATACCTGCAATCATTCTATATCATCTTATTCTCATCCACTGCACATGGTTTCGTCCAAAACAAGAAAAACATGAAAGGGTGATTGCCTATGACGGCATCTGTGGATTATGCAATCATTTTGTTCAACTCATTTTAAGCATAGATATACTCAATCATTTCACCTTTATCCCCTTACAATCTCCAGATTTAGAACCTCTTTTAGCAAAAAATAAAATCACAAAGAACAGTATTTTATTCATTGAAAACGAGCACATTTATGAGAAATCAACAGCTGTCTTAAAAATTCTATCCTATTGCGGAAACATTTGGAGATTTTCAGCCATGTTTTACCTCATCCCTCTTCCCATTCGGGATAGCATATACTCTCTCATTGCAAAAAACAGATACAAAATTTTTGGACAATTAGACTCTTGCCAATACTATAAAAAATAAAGCTCATGTCACTCTCCCATTTTTTACTAGTGTTACTTTCCGGTTTTCTTCATGCATCATGGAACACTCTCGCCAAAAAAACCGGAAAAAACATCACCATTTTATGGCTAGGAACATCTCTTGTAGGGTTAGCGGTTCTCCCTTTTGTTCTGACATCCATTCCTTCTCATTTATTAAAAACATCTTTATTATGGGGAATACTTTCTGGAGTTGTTCATATCTTTTATTATCTAGCCCTAACACATGCATACTACCATTACCCTCTTTCTCATATTTATCCCATCAGCAGAGGGTTGGGCATAGTAGGGGCTAGCGTATTTGGAATCATTGCCTTAAAAGACACTCTTTCCTTTTTAGGTGCCCTCGCTATCGTAGTTGTTTTAAGTGGAATCGCCCTATATTTTTACGATTCCAAAACAAATCAAAAATCTCAAAAAAGTGTCTTATGGGGCTGTATTGTCGGGTTAAGCATAGCCCTTTATTTAATCACAGATATTCTCGCCATTCGTTATGTAAACGCATCGTCACATGTCATTTTATTATTTCTAACAATGAATATTTGCTTACTCCCTTATTTCATATTTAAACACAAAAAAGAAATGATAGAGGGTTTCTATCAACATAAAAAAAACGCCATCGCAATTGGAGCGTGCGCACTCTTTTCTTATGCACTTATTTTAATTGTACTTCGATCAAATCCCGTAAGCTACGTTCTTAGTCTTAGAGAATGCTCTATTGTAATATCTGCACTATTTTCGGTGTGGATTCTTAAAGAAAAAATATCATTTAAAAAAGGAATTGCCATTTTGTGCATCTGTATTGGTGCTATTATCTTAAAAATATCTTAAATTTTATATAGAGCTTGTAACACTTTATACACTACAAGCAACGCTGAACGACGAAAATTCTTATTTCCTAATGAACCAAAGAAATCACCAAATTTCTAACTATTCTGGTTCAATCTTGGTTTATTTTCACCCTCTATCAATACATTTGAAAGTAATTCTAAAGCCTTACTTTTTGGCCGAATGCCTCAACATCAAATTACGAATATAAATCAAAATATTTAATGAAAACCCAGCAGTAAAAATAATATCTTTTAAATAAATTGCATAAGCCAACAACAACAACGATCCGACGATACTTAAATACCAAAACGATATAGGAATAAGACTCTCTTTCTTATATTCAGAATACAACCACTGAATCACAAAACGCAATCCAAACACAATTTGACCAATAAGTCCTATAGAAAACCAAAGAGTACTCTCCACTTTAAACATAGTGCTAGTGTACAAAAAAGTGAGCCATTGTGCAAAATATAGATTATTTCATATAATAAACGTATGACATCATTCAAAACTATCGAACAACACCTCATAGAACTCTCAAGCCAATACCCACAAATCCCTGGAAATATTACCAACATTTTATACAACATCAGCCTAGCCTCTAAAATGATCCGAAAAGAAATCATTGTAGCCGGACTTCAATCACAACATGAATCAGGCACAACAAATGTGCATGGAGAACACGTCAAAACACTCGATCTTACAGCAAATAAGTGCTTAATCGATATTTTAAGTGCTCATGGGCAATTTTCTTACATCGGCTCTGAAGAGGAAGACGAAATCGTGACGATTGAATCTGAAACAAAAGAGCCTTACGTCATTTTTTTTGACCCACTTGATGGGTCCTCCAATATTGATGTAAACGTCAGTGTAGGCACTATTTTTTCTGTCTATAAAACACCCGAAAAATGGAAAACAAATGACTTACATCCAGGATCTGAACAACTTCTTGCTGGTTACGTCATTTACGGATCATCTGTGATGCTCGTATATACAACAGGAAATGGGGTATTTGGCTTCACCTATGACCCCAGCATAGGAGAGTTTCTACTTTCTCATGAAAACATCACCATCCCTGATACCCCTAAATATTACTCTATCAATGAAAGCCTTTATCCTTCTTTAAGTGCTCATGAACAACAAACATTAGATTCCTTTAAAACTTCTGAACAAGGGCCTTTATCATCTCGATATGTAGGTTCTCTAGTTGCCGATTTTCACAGAAACCTCTTAAAGGGAGGGGTATTCGCCTACCCATCAACTGCAAAAAGCACAGAAGGAAAACTTCGCCTTATGTACGAAGCCAATCCTCTAGCATTTATCTGCGAACAAGCGGGAGGAAGCGCCTCCAATGGATCTCAAAACATCCTCGAAATTCAACCTCAATCAATCCACGCAAAAACCCCCTTATTTATTGGAAACTCGTCCCTAGTGAACGCCTTTAATAAAACAACAAAAACATCTAAATGAGCTCACCCTCCATTGCCGTCATTGGAGGGGCCGGATACATTGGTTCGCACGCATGCAAAGAACTACATAAACAAGGTTTCACGCCTATAGTTATTGATGATTTTTCAACGGGTCACGCAGATTTTGTAAAATGGGGCCCCTCTATTCACTGCTCACTTCATGACTATGACACACTCTGCCAGGTTTTTAAGACTCACAAACCCAGCGCAGTCATGCATTTTGCAGCCAAAATTGACGTTTCAGAATCCACACAAAACCCTCATAAATATTACTATAACAATGTTTCAGGGACCTTAACCTTGTTAAAAGCAATGATAGATTCTCATATACACACTCTTATTTTCTCATCTACAGCAGCTGTCTATGGAAATCCTTTAGAAAGCCGTTTATCTGAGACACACCCCTGCCATCCTCTAAACCCCTATGGGAAATCAAAATATGCAGTAGAACAGATAATCCAAGACTTTGAGAAGGCCTATGGATTAAAAAGTGTAATATTTCGATATTTTAATGCTGCCGGAGCCGACCCTGACACCGAAATAGGGGAAGATCACAGCCCTGAAACTCACTTAATTCCCAATATTTTCTTTGCTGCAGCAGGAAAAAAAGAATTATCGATATATGGAAATGACTACCCTACCCCAGATGGATCCTGCATACGAGACTATATCCATGTCACAGATCTAGCAAAAGCACACGTCAGCGCCTGCCACTATCTATTTGATAAAGGAGACTCTACCATTCTAAACCTAGGTCATTCAACAGGGTTTTCTGTATTGGAAATACTACAAAAAGCAGAACAGATCACTCAGAAAAAAATTCCCTTCGCCATCAAAAAAAGACGCGAAGGAGACGCCTCTCAATTAATTGCCGATAACCAAATGGTCAAAAAAATACTTCATTGGTCCCCAGACCATTCTGATATAGACCAGATTCTCTCTACATCGTGGAAATGGTTCCAACATCGTTTTGTATAAACCCCTAAAATCGAAGAAGTTGTTAAATATACAAAAAAATAAAAGCTCCTTTGACATATCAACAAAAAAAAGTACTATTAAAGTTAGATCATCATACAAAAAATAAAAGGAAATAAATAATGCCTGGCTCAATACAACCCACTAGGGTTCCTACTACTCAACACAAAGTTCAAGATAAAAAATCTCTTAATACGACCATCCCTTTTAGAAAAGATGCTGAAGAACTACAGAGGGAAATAACAGAATTGAGAGAGAGTCAGCCAGAAGTACTGACCCTTCTAGAAAGGGGTACCCTTGAAATTGAAGTGTTAAATGAGGCCCCTCCCGCCACTCATTCTGAAAGGCTTGAAGCACAAAATGAATTAGCTGATTACTGGACGAGATTTTATAAATGTGCGAACAATGGAATCGATTTAATAGCTAAATTAGAGAATCTCCTAGCCGCACCTTCTATTGTTGATGAGTTGACGAATTTAGGACGTGCTGTTTTAGGTGGAGAAGCAGATCGGGTTAAGACATTAATGACCCAGGAAGGAACCTCTTACTCAGACATTATATCAGATCACTCAACCTCTGATGGAAGGAATATTAAAAGTACAGCTTTAGGACTTGCTATTTCAAAAGAAGAGTTAAATGTTATTAATGTGATATTAGAAAACGGAGCCTCTCCTGCTGATGTTGTAAGAACAGTAACACTCCTTGATGGAACTGTTTTAAATACAACAGCTTGGCAACAAGCTCTTCAAACAAGAAATGATGCGGTTATTGAAGCATTAATAGCCCATGGATCCTCTCATCCACACGATCTAAGAACTCAACCAACCTCTGATGACGCAGTTATTAAAGAAACTGCTTTAGGACATGCTATTAAAAATGTTACCTTTGGAGGTTTAGGCGTAGGCGTAAGGGATATAAAAACGTTCTTAGCCAACGGAGCCTCTCCTAAAGATATTGTAAACACAGTAGCATTATCTGATGGTACAGCTACTAAAGAAACGGCTTTAGGGCTTTCTATTCAAGAAGGAAAGGTAGGGGTTATGCATGAGTTATTAGCCAACGGAGCCTCTCTTAGAGATATTGTGAGCACAGTAACATTCTCTGATGAAACATTTGATAAAAAAACAGCTTTAGGACTTGCTATTGAACAAGAAGATGTAGACACTTTTAAAGCATTATTTAAAGAATTAATAGAAAGCGGGGCCTCTCTTCTTACAGATATTGTAAGCACGCGAACATTCTCTGATGGAACAGTTATTAAAGAAACAGCTTTGCAACTTGCTCTTCGTTTAAAAAATGATGAGGTAATTGAGGCATTAAAAGCTAAAGGAGCCACTCTTCCTGACGTTGAAAGAACTCCACCAAGCCCTGATGAAGCAGCTTCGCAAAAAGCCTCTCGTACTAACAGTGGTCTAAGCAGGAGAACAGACGCTGATGGAACAGTTATTGAAGAAACAGCTTTAGGACGTGCTATTGAAGAAGGAAATGTAGAACTTTTTGAGGAGTTAATTCAAGAATTAATAGAAAGAGGGGCCTCTCTTACAAACATTGTAAGCACGAGAACAGACACTGATGGAAAAGTGATTAAAGAAACAGCTTTAGGGCTTGCTTTTCGTTTAGGAAATAGAGAGATTGTTAAGGAGTTATTTAATAATGGAGCCTCTCATAAAGAGGTTGTAAGCACACAAACTGACTCTGATGGAACTATTGAAGTGACGGCTTTTGGACGTGCTATTGAAGAAGGATTTACTGATGAAGTTGACGAGTTATTAGCTAAAGAGGCCGCTCATAATGAATTTGTATACAAGAAAACATCCTCTGATGGAGGCATTATGGAAGAAACAGGCTTAGGACGTGCTGTTCGTTCAAAAAAGATAGCGCTTATTAAAAAATTTAGAAGTAATGGGGCAACTATTAAAGACGTTATATGGCAACAAACAACCCCCCACCCCAAAACGGTTATTAAACACACCGCTATAAAAGTTTGTACTCAGTTAAAAATGAACGATGCTATTAAAGAGTTAACCAGAGGTTGAAATAAGAGGATATCCCTCCTCATAAACAATCGAAGATAACGCAGCAATTCTCAAAAGTTTGTGCTTAATATAACCGTTATTTAAAAAAACAGAATTCCAGGTCTCAAACAAACCAAAGACTCGCAATGTTCCCCCCCCCATCATGTTAAGTATTAAGATTGAGATATTAAAGAAATCATAGAATCACTAACCTTTTCGTATTGAGTGTCATTCATACTTTTGAACACATATTTGAGTCTACAGTTAGCACACGCATTAGTACACTTCGAACACTTTGGGAAAGAAAGATCTTTAGGAAAATCTGAAGAATTTAAAAGAACATACAATGTCTGTTCTTTTTGTTCATTTTTTAATTTTTTGCAATTACCTTTTGTTTTTATTTTATTCATATCCGTCACCCTTTTATTTTTTGATAAACAGATATATACCTTTCTCGAAAAATAAAAACATCGAAATTGTATAATATATTATAATATAGAAACCCCGTAACTAAACAAATCAAATACTTTCAATGTTTTAATACCACAGAAAAATGGTAATTATATTATTAAGAGCAAAGGGGGGACACCTAATAATGAAGCCATCACATCTATTGGCTGAAGAGATAGAGCAAATCTATTCAATGCTTGATATTTTAGAAGTCATGCATGAACAACTCCAAAACGATCAACCCGTAAATCTAGATGATTTAAGCAGAATCATTCATTATTTTAGAGTTTTCGTACATATTTGCCACAATAAAAAGGAACAACATATCGTATTCCCCGAACTACAAAAAAGTGGGATCTCCATGAATATGGGGATTATTAAAGATATGCAATCAGAGAATCAACTTGCCGAATTTTACATCTTTGCTTTAAAAAAGATTCTAAAAGATGTAAAAAAAGGAGATAAAGTAGCGGAAAAAAAATTAAAAACCATGATAAGCAAATATCTAAACCTGGAAAAAAACCATATTCAGAAAGAACAATTATTTGTTTTACCCTTATGTAATCAAGAAATATCAGAAGAAAAACAAGAAAAAATTACTGCAGAGTTCAAATTAAGTGATGAATATGAATTTGGATCTGGGATGCATCATAAATTCCATGAAGCCTTTGCAAAAAAAATAAAAAGCATGCAACAACACTATTGCAAAAAAAAATCTAAATAAACGACCTATCTATGGATAAATAAGCGCATTATCCTCTCGTTTGGGGGGTGAATTGTGACGTCGAGGAGCCACAGCAGGATTACCTCGAAATGAATCAGATAATCTCTTATTAATTTCAGCATACTCGGGATCTTCCTTTTCTGTAGCCACAATCGCGCCAACAGGACAAACCAATAAACATGCATCACAATCAATGCAACGTTTCGGATCAATCACCATAAAAGGCTTTTTCTCATGATAGCCAGGATAAATACAATCTACAGGACACACATCTACACATTGTGCATATTGCTCTTCTAAACACTTGTTTGTTATAACATAAGCCACTATATCTCCCCCTAAATAATTATTCCACCTTTTCAAACAAACAAAACATAGTTACTAATGTAATTTAAAAGTCAAAAAACAGATCATTATAATGATGACACAGAAATGAGCTAACAAAAACCTAAAAACAAAAAGATTAAATTAAAAAATTTATTAATAAGAATACAAATCTTATGTTCTTCAATTTCAACGTTTAAATCCCCAAATAGTTATCACAAAAACCCTTAAATTGTTGTTTCAAAATACTTTACACAAATAGCTTCCTATGACACAATCACTATGTATTTAACTCGACAATTAAAGGAGAAACTTAATGTCCGTTTCGTTTTATTTATTCATTCATATAACCGCATTAGTAGGAATGGTTTCCTCGTTAAGCTATTTACTATTAACTGAAAAAAACAACAAAAAATGTCAAATGATTTTTGGATCATCTGCATTATTAATGTTAATCAGTGGATTTGGCCAAATTGCAAAATTGGGAATTAATATGCACAGCGGCTGGTTAGCAGGAAAAATTTTAATTTGGTTAATTTTGGCAGCCTCAATCCCAATGATTTCAAAACGATTTCCTCATTTAAAAGGTAAATGGTTTAACATGAGCCTATCTTTAGTAATATTAGCTGTATTTTTAGTAGTCTATAAGCCGTTTTAAGTAGATCTTGAACTTTCTAAGCCTTCTGATCTTGTTATTAGGCACATTTGGAGCACTACTAATATTAGGGTTAGGCTTGTTGATATTGGTAGTATTCAGGCTTTTCTTAAACAGCAAATCCCCCCTACAAAAAAAAGAAGTAATGACCCCATCCCTATTCGCGAAATGAGTTGAGGGTCTAGAGAAAAATAAGCCAAAGCCAGATTTATCATACCTATAAGCAAAGGCCCCATAATCACAGCATATTTACCCACCATATTATAAAGCCCAAAATACACGCCCTCTTTTCCTTCAGGAATAAACCGAGAAAAGTATGCACGACTTAAGGCTTGAACTCCTCCTTGAGTACATCCAATAAGAGCCGCAATCCCATAAAAGCCAAAAATCGATGTAAGTTGTGTTCCCCACACGGTAATAAGCATATACACAGATATTCCTATATATAAGCCACACTTACTCCCCCATCTCTCTCCTATTTTTCCAAAAATCAATGCTGCTGGAAACCCAATAAACTGAATAAAGAGCAAAGCTCCTAAAAGATGGTTCATCGTAAACCCAATACTTAATCCATAATCCACGGCCATTCTGATAATAGTATGAACACCATCAATATAAAGCCAATAACTCAGCAAAAACCACATAAGTCTAGACGACCCAACTCCTTCAAAAAAGGTCTCTCTTAAAGACTGAAACAGAGATAAAGAAGACATCTCCACTTTTTTCTCCCTCACGAAAAACAAAAGCGGCAGTAAAAAAACGCCCCACCAGACTCCTACAGACACAAAGGACCATTGAACCGCCTCTTCCATAGAAGATAACCCAAATAAACTTGGATTCAACAAAAGAAAAACATTAAACAAAAAAAGAAGGCCTCCACCCAAATATCCAAACGCATATCCCAATGACGATACCCATTCTCTTTTATTCGTGTCACAAACATGAAGCAATAACGAATCATAAAACACATTCGAAAAGGAAAAACCAAGCACAGCAAAGCCATACACCCCCAACGCATAATGCCATAAGCCCTTCCCAATTAAAGCCAACGCCATCGTAGAGAAAATCCCTAAACAAGCAAAACCCGCTAAAAACAGCTTACGTTTATTCACCTTATCACCAAAATACCCTACAATGGGCGACCCAATTGCAAGAACAAGTCCAATACAAGCCGTCCCCAACGCAAGTCTCCCCGTACTGACATTAACTGTCACCCCAACATTCCAGTATTGTTTAAAGAAAATAGGAAAAAAACCCGCCATCGCCGTTGTTGCAAAAGCAGAATTTGCCCAATCATAAAAAGCCCATGAATAAATCGTTTTTTGAGATGCCATATATCTCTATTGTAAAAGAGAATGAATGACTTTCATAATAAAAAAGAAACAGAAAAATAGTTTTCTTCAGACTATGATTTAGA
The DNA here is from genome assembly GCA_003265885.1 of Candidatus Marinamargulisbacteria bacterium SCGC AG-343-D04. GTDB lineage: Bacteria > Margulisbacteria > Marinamargulisbacteria > AG-343-D04. Next base: position 886 of record QFBQ01000038.1, on the reverse strand, counting down.
CGCTTTGTTTTGAAATTGTTTTAAAGATGGATCAGCTACAGGACTTCCTGAAGTTTTAGAATTTTTCTTAAACAAGGAATAGTTTTCTTCAGAAAAAGATTTAAACCCTTTTTTTTGGAATTGTTCTAAAAATGGATCAGGTACAGGACTTCCTGACATTAATCCTTTAACCTTTTCGAAATTACTCAGTAATGATCCCAGAGAACATAAAAAAGCTATCCCAGGATTTTCATAAGCTAGATTCGCGGCTACTACCAGACGAAACCATGCTGGACATCCTTCGTCTTTCGAACCCGGAAGCTCACTCTTGTTTTTGAATACTACTCGAGATTTCACTCCTGAAGTAAGAAAACTAGATCTATCTGGCATTATTTTATCCCCTTACATTTTTCAACAAAAACACTTCTTTAAAAAATAAATAAAAAAATTATTATATTAGAAAAAATTATTATAACAGAAATTAAAAGAAATTACATTCACAAAATAGGAATCAAAAACAAAAAAAATAGGCTGTAACCCCACTAGACTCATACAGACACAAAAGCCCCTTGAACCATCTCTTATATAAAAGATAAACCAAAAATTCAAGACCGTGAAAACATAATAATAAAAAATATTTACATATAGATATCAATTATTTATAATATTTAAAAATCAAAAAAACAACTATCGTATATAAAATTTTCTAGAATACCTAGCTGATAGTTGATCCTTCACACAAAAGACATCCGGAGACTATCACATACATGATCAACCATAAAAAAATTGAATCTCAACTACAAAAAAAAATATCTATTTATTTAGATGTATCCAACATCACCCATTTTAAACAAGAAAACACAGATTTTTTTCTCTCACTGAAAAAAAAATATCCATGCGCAAAAAT
>QFBQ01000037.1 GCA_003265885.1 Candidatus Marinamargulisbacteria bacterium SCGC AG-343-D04 | reverse complement strand
CTGTTAGAGATTGGCTTTTTATAGACGTCAAAGATAAAGACGCTAAAGGTAAATCTGTCGACAAGCTCCCGGTTTCAGAAAAAAAAGATGCTGATATAGAGGCAAAGTCCCTATCTGAAAAATTGAGATTCCAACACAAAAGAACTAAGAAAAGAAAAAGAATTTCGACTAACTCTAAACACGCAGTCTTTGCAGAAGGTGAATCGACAATTAATATTGAAGACGATGTCGTCAATGAAGGGGTGCGGAAAAATCGAGTAGAGGAAGAATCTAAAACATTAGCAGAAGTGTTATTTGAAGTGTGTGGAGAAAACCCCATTTTTAAACGTCAATTTATGAGATATGTAAGAAGTTCCCAACAACATATATCCGTCTCCTTTCCAGGTATAGGGCATATTCAAAAAAAACAAGTCTATCAACAAGCCTCTTATCTTATGGACAGATTTGCCGATATAGAGAAAAAGTTATCAACAGGAACTTATTTAAAAGAAAAATCCGCAATAATGGATGCAGTAGGAAAGCATAGTGATACACGTAACTCTGATATTCAAAAATGTTGCGATATTCTTTTACAAAGCAACTATGATTTTGTAAGACTACAAACATTACTAAAACAATTAAAGAGTACGATGGCAGCAAACCCATCAAATATGTCGCTAAAAGACTTCCAGCAACGTTTAGAAATATTTGCACAGTCTGGCTACATTAAAGATAAAGAATGGTATCGAGCGATGATGATGATCACCAAAACTCGAGGAGCTAAAGATGGGGGGTGGTTTCAAGCGATTAACAAAAATGGAGGGGAGAATAATTGTGTGAGGTGCTGCCAATCCTTTATGAGAGTTCTTAAGTCTGGCCAATTTGAAGTAGCGGAACTTACAGAAATAGATCAGCAAACGATAGTAAATGATAGTAAAAAGCCAACAAAAATTTATATAGATACTGGTTCTGAAGAAGGTAGAGAAGATAGGTTAAACGCCATAGAAGGCTGCTATAGAATAGATAAGCCTCTAGATTCGTTAGATGCAGAAAAAAAACAAGGGGTAGAGTTAAGAAATCAAAAGAGTATCGAAGCATTTGAACAGTCTATTCCTGATACAGATACAATTCAAACAGGCTATTTACTTAGATCCATAGAAGGTGTGGAGGGAGTGGCATCGTCTGATTATCATGTCACTATATGGTTTAAATTGCCTACAAGAGAAATGGTTTACGCTGACCCTATGTTTGGTAGACCCTGTTCATCACAAGATATCTTTCCTAAATCTGATGATGGGAGAGATATATATACTCCAAGATTTCTATTTACATCGGGCGTCATAGAGGAGTTAAAAGAATTCCCTAAAGAAATTAAAGGAATGGATCGAGCTATATCCACTACTCATAAAAAACAGAATAGTTTAGCTAAACCAGGAACAAAATATAACAAACAAGAACGTTATTGGTCTCAAAAAACAACGTCAGCTAGTTTAGGATCTAAAGTTTCTGCAAATCAAAGAGTTAAAGAAGCCCAGTTTGCACTAGCTGAAATGATTCGAATGATAAAAGAGGAAGTCCCTCAGATGACTCAAGAGAATAGAATGAAAGAAGTCGTTAAACGGTATAAAAAAGCTGCCAAGAAAGGACTTGGAATTGCGCAATATAAGCTAGCGAATATATATCTGTGGGGAAAATGGATAGATCCAGAAATGAGTGAAGAGGATAGAATGAAAGAAGCTGTTAAGTGGTTTCAAAAAGCTGCGAATCAAGGAAATTCACGAGCTCAAAACAATCTGGGGTGGATGTATATAAATGGAAAAGGGGTAGAGAAAAGTTATACAAAAGCGTTTGAATGTTATACAAAAGCTGCAGATCAAGGAAATGCCAACGCTCAAAATAATCTAGGGGAGATGTATGTAACTGGAAAAGGGGTGGATCAAAATTATGGAAAAGCGCTTGAATGGTATAGAAAAGCTGCGGATCAAGGATGTGCAGTGGCTCAATATAGTTTGGGCATGATGTATGACAATGAAGAAGGCAGAATGAAAGAAGCTGTGAAATGGATTACATTAGCTGCAGAACAAGGGCTTCCAGAGGCTCAATATAAGCTGGGGATTATGTATTTCCATGGACGTGGAGTAGCTCAAGATGTAAGTAAAGCTTCTGAATGGTATGATAAATCCAAAGAGAAAAGATATACACCTTCGAACAAGAGCCTTGCTCCACAAAACAAACATAGTCTCTGGGCATCGAAAAAAGAAGATCAAGTTAACACTGCAGAAGACGATTTTCATGCAGGACAGCACCATTATATTCATAAAGAGTATAAAAAAGCCTTTACGCTTTATCAACAAGCGGCAAGTAAAAACCATGCAATGTCGCAATTTATGCTAGGAATGTTGTTTGAAAAGGCAGAAGGGGTAGATCCTCAAATGAGCGAAAAGGATAGAATGAAAGAAGTCGTTAAATGGTATACACTTGCTGCGGATCAAGGAAATGCTGAGGCACAATTTAATCTAGGGACTATGTATCTAGAGGGAACAGGGGGAACTCAAAGTGATGCAGAATCCGTTAAATGGTATACACTTGCTGCGGATAACAAGTTGGTAAAGGCTCAATATCAGCTGGGGACTATGTATAGATTGGGAAATGGAGTGCCCCCTGAAATGTCAAAAGAACAGAGAAATCAAGCCGCTTTTAAATGGTATAGAAAAGCTGCGGAGCAAAAACATGCAAATGCACAATTTTTTCTGGGGAGTATGTATCAAGATCAAGTAAGCATGCAAGCATCCATTAAATGGTATAGAAAAGCTGCGGAGCAAGAACATTCAGAGGCACAATGTCGTCTGGGGCATATGTATTATCATGGACAAGGGGTAACGCAGGACGTTAAAAAAGCTTTTAATTTCTATACTCAAGCAGCTGATAACAAAAACGCTACTGCTCAGTTGGCTCTGGGTAATATGTATTTTTACGGAATAGGGGTAGCTCAAGAATATTCCGAAGCTTTTATACTATATCAATCTGCTGCGGATCAAGGACTTGCAGAGGCTGTATTTAAGCTAGCGTTGATGTATGATCGTGGGGGAGATCTTGGTTTAGATCAGTTGCGGCGGCCGAATTGGGACGAAGGCAATAGAAAAAAGGAGGCCTCTAGATTATATAAAGTATCAGCAAAGCAAGGATATGCAGCGGCACAATGCAAACTGGGAAAGATGTATTATGATGGAATATGGATAGATCCTGAAAATCCTAAAATGAGTAAAGAGAATAGAATGAAAAAAGCAGTTGAATGGTATGAAAAAGCTGCAGGCCAAGGCAATAAGGAGGCCGAAAACGCTTTGCGATCAATGAAAAAAACAACCCCAGGGATAAATAACGGTCTTGCTCAAATAATACGAAAACAGAAGAGCAGCTAGGAAATGCAGATGCACAAAATAATCTACGGCTTATATTGAAAAATGAAAGAGAGGAATAAAGGGGAAAGAAAATCCGCTAAATAGTTGAGCTCAGAGGCTTTAAAACTGTCAATCAAGATGGCATAACTTAAGAGCGACTTTAATGATTAAAATTAACTACAGATCCAGGGCTTTCCACGTCTCCTCTCATTTCGGTGGACGGAAGAGGTTATCTTCTTCACGTTTAAATCCAGTCTAAAAATGCAAGGTCCCCTTAAACACCAATCCGGAAATTTCATAGTTTGAATCCTCATTCTTGTTATCGACAACACTTTTCAAATATCCCTCCGCTTCAATCACAAATTTTTGTACATAGGGGTTCTCTAGGGGATATGTAGACGAAATATTCACCGACCCTTTTTGAACAACATCACTTCGTTTAAGTACCTCTGTTTTGATGATATCTCCGGAACCCTGCTCTGAACTTTCTTGCTGAATCGTATTAAACCCTGTTCCTGTAGACTGATGTCTCGAATAATTAAAGGTAATTTGTGAATAGGTGCTTTTCGGAGGAGCATAAGACGCTGTCAGAACATTCGTAACCCCTTTTTCTCCATTCGTATCGTTAAGATCATAGCTAAATGAAATCGAAAGATTATCTATTGGAGTAAGCCCTAATTTTCCCCCTATAGTTTTCACCTCATAGTCCGAATCTGTATCTGTAGTTAAGGTAGTTGTGACCTCGTTGATCTCTCTTAACGATCCCGATCCTGTGATAGAAAGAAATCTAAAGGGGGAAAGGGTGATAGACCCGGTATATGAACGTGAGAAAGAGTTGATAAACCCTCCAAACAAAGGTGTCTTTTGAATAAAATGATATTTGAGTTCATCTCGAGAAACATTAACACTGGGGGATTTAAATTGAGAAGATCTGTTCTGTGCAAAACTTGCCGAAAAAGAGATAAAACTAAATGGGGAATAAGATGTGCTAAACGTATAATTCTTTTTGTCCTGATAAGTAGACCCCTCCCCCCCAAATTTATTTCTATTTAAATACACACCTGTCGCAGAATAGCCCCCACTTAAATCAACACGATTAAATGCAGAGAAATAAGGAGAAATGCTAATGGAGTCTCTATAACTATTATCTATACTAGACGTCGTCAAATCTTTGAGATCATGTGTATCTGTAAGAGTATTATAGCGCATATTACGCCTCGAGGACTCATTCGTGGACTTTGCAACAGAGTAGACATACTTTAAAGACCCTTTTCCTAGTCTGATTCTATATTTTTTGTTAAAAGGATTAATAATATAAAATTGAGGAGACTGAATATTGAAGGAATGAGAAATGTCTCTTGTGAATACAAGCTGCTCTGCTTTATTCCCTGTAGTGACTCTAGAAAATAACTGATGACTTGATTGCTGATCCGATTCAGATAATGAATAGGCATATGTAGTATAGGACAGAATAGAAAATGTAGGTTTAAACGAAAGATTTCCAGAATAAGAATGAGAAAGTGACGTCGAGTAATTCCGCGATGACGTCGCTTGCGGAACAAGATTGTCGTTAGACGAAGAATATTGGCTAAATGTCAGATTATTAATACTTAAAGAGGGCAGTAACGCTAAAGCATTTGCATTCCATTTATTAGAAGAGGAATCTGAAAATTTCCTTGAATTATTGGTTTTTGAATTAGATTGTTTATAGTAATACGTTATATTGGTGTTACTCACAACAGTAGACAAATAATTATCTTTTGATAATCCCATCAATCGAAAAGCATGATAAGGCTGAAGTTTTCTAACAGAATAACTTATATTTTCAGTTTCATCACTAGATTGAGATAATAATGGCGAAAGTGTTTCGTCATGACTAAAAGAGGCCTGGTTACTGAACCAAGAAAAGGGAGTATACGTAGAAGAAGCTGAGTATTTTTTGGCTTGATTTATACTTATAGGAGCCGTGCTAGAACTTTGCTGCTTTGTTTCTGAAAAATTTGTTCCTGTCTTAAAAGAAAGCGAAGGTAAAGGTTTAAACGAGGAGCTTAAACTTGCGGTTTGGGTACGCTTAAAATTTCTCGTAGGTGCCTGAGAGGAAAGGGTTTCAGAAAAAGACGTGTAATACGTAGGAGTTAATGAGGTATTCCCCAACAAAAACACATCGTTAAAGGTGAGAGAAGATTTGTAGTCGATGGATTTTGTGCGCGTATCTTTGGGTAAGAGATTGTCTCTATAGTCATCTAGAGATCTAGAGAATGTTTGCGCTATCGTGGTGGGCATATAGGACGGCCCAAAACTATACCCTCCAGAATAGGAATACATTAAGGTGTCTACATCATGCGTGAAGTCGTCATTGAAGGTTTCATCGGCGTCTTGAAGATTAAAGTTATACGAGAAGCTATGATTCGCATCAACAAGATCAAAGATAGAGTTATTCAGAGATAAATTAAACAGATCTTTATGTAAATATATAGGTTTGTTTAAGGCATTATTTTTTTTAAACTCTTTATGCCGAGCATAAGATGACGTCATGGTTGTCTTTGAAGACGGGGTCCACCCGATAGATGAATTAAAGATCGCGTTTCCTTTCGAGTCTTGAATAGATCCCACTGGTTCAAACTCTTTATCTATATAGGTGAAAGACGATGAAAAGTTTAATGTAGGAGTCGTGTAAGTACTGCTAATTTTTGTCGCATAACTATACTGAGCTTCCCCCGTTGTGATATTTTTATTACGCTCATAATACTGAAAAGAAGCAAAAATTTCGTCAGCACTTTGGGGAGAATTTTTAAATCTAAATGTTCCATTCTTATAGTTGATAAAGTAGTCCGAATCCTTTGTTTGAGATTCAGAGTTAATAAATATCTGTTCACTGTCTTCTACTATATTTGTTTCGCCAAACGAATAAAAATGATTATCTTCCCCCGTTCCACTCATCGTAACCTCTCCATTTAGAACATGTGCAGAAAAATTATTTCCGGCAACCGCAAGTTCAGCATCCACTTCCCACGAATCAGATAAATGAGCTTTTATTGTTGTCCCAATCATATGATGAAAGACGTCTCCCACCTGAGAAGCTGTTCCTGGTGTAAAATCGTAATGAATCGTTATACGTTTATTTAATATACTCTCATTTGAGTCCAGTTTAGAATCTTCATGCCCCGGAGCCGTTTCATCAAAAAACTTTAGGCTTAAAAATGCCCCCGATTCATCATACTCTACCTCAAACCCTTTCCCTTCCTCCAACCTTATTTCTGAAGAACCATTCCACAAGGTAATATAATCGACTCCATCAAACTTGATAGGGGTCTCTGTAAAAATGATATCTTCTCCTGTTTGGTTATAAGTCGCAATGTTTACAAAGTCATGATCCACAGTAAAGATCACCTTGGTCTTGTGACTTTTTAAATACTTATACGAGACGGAAACATTTTGAGATGTTGTGAGATTTAAAGAATCAGAAAGCTGAATTTCTGATCTATATTCGCTAATAATAGTATAGTCAGAAGGAAGAAGTTTCGTGTTGTTTACAATAATCGAAATATTTTCGGTATTCGTGAGAGGGTTTTGTGATAAAAAAAATGGAGCAGTTGGATCAATGGTTAAGTTTTCGGAAGATATCTGGAGAATTTGAGCTTCATCATCAGCCGGCACAAACTCTCTGACGTAGGCCGCGCTGATATCAAAGGGTTGCTTTTTGCTCTTATGCTCTGTTTCAACAGAGTTGATATATTGGTATCTAAGTGATAAAAGATCTGGATAAGGTACCTCAAAATTGACATAAAGCTCTCCTGTGTCATAGTCGACAATATAATCTCTTATTTCAGCTAAAGGTTCGTTATTCAACAATAAGGTTACAGAATCGTCTAGGACAGGAGCGTGGCTAAGCTGATAGGGCCCGATACTATTTTTACCCACAATATCTTCTTCATGAGAGGCACTATGAAAGTAAGTATAGTGAATATCTATAGAGTCTTCTCTGGATAGTGGGAGTAAAAAGGTGATTATTCCATGTTTATGATCGATTGAATAATCGATATTAGGCTGCAAAGCAAGATCATTTAATGTAAGAGTTTCAGATCCTAAAACAATAGGATGGTGAGATAAAAAGAACTTTTCTTGAAGATTTGGTTTTTTTTCAATCATAAATTCTTTTAAGAATTGGCTTAGAGACGCATCGTAGAGATAAAATGTAGATTCTTGTGGCAATACAGAATTCGAGTGCAGAATGTTGTTACGAATAAATCCTTGGGAATTAATAATACCCAATGAAAGCAATTCATAAAAAAGGGCATCAGAATCTTGAGGAGAAAACTGCTCAAATGTCGAAAATGAATCAGGGAAAAGCTGAATAGCGGAATAGTCTGAAGATTCAGATTCAGTAAAAAGAGTACGTTGCAATACAGTATCTACGTTAAACAATGCAATACTTTGGATGATTTCATCAGAAAAATCGATAAAGGAGGGGGTTTGTAATAAAGGAACTAGATTGTCGGATGGAGAATATTGATCAGATAACGTTCTATCTTTATTTAAGATATCATCCTCAATTAGAAGAATGACGAGATCATCGTATAGAGATGGGGTAAAAGATGGGATCTGAGATGTATAAGAATAATTGTAGGTAATAATGCTGAAGTCAGACGTTTTTAGGGGAGATTTATCAAAATGATCAAAAGCCTTGGAAGATTGAAGTTCTTTAGAGTGCGTGGTTTGAGATGTAAGTGAAAATTGAGTCCCAAAAAAGTTTTTTCTAGCAAGCATAGGTAAGTAGTCTGCGATCGGGTTTGAGTATTCGTAAATAATTTTATAAAAATCAGTTTTTTGTGGTGGAGATGCAAAGGTCACTTCTCCTTTATAATAGTCTACAAAATAGTCGCTGTTTTCTTTCTTTTTATTATGGTTTACATACACATGCACTGACCCTGGATAAATAAATTTATGCGACAACTTTATCAGTTTTGAACCTGTTCCAAAATTTTCGAGACTTCTAGAGTCAGAGCGTTGTTTCCCCATAGATAATTGAAAAAACCGGGAATCGCCCATGTATTTATATTGAGCCCCCCTCAGGGACTTGCTCACATTAAGCAGACTTCCTTGAGAAAAAGACGAGTCAAAGTGAAAAAATTGCAAATCATGGTAAAACCCATTTTCCTTTTTTTTATATTTAATCCGAACATCATATTTATTGGGCATATCAGGTTGCTGATCGATATCGTAAAAGATGTAAAGATCTTCGGAAAGCCGACCTTCTATATTTACTTTCGATCGATAATCAATTTGAAATGGCCCTTTCAAGACATCTCTTGGAATTTTTTTATACGCCTCATCATTGATAATAGTTTGAAAAAGAGGATTGTCTATATCATCTGGAGAATAGTCTCTTCCACTCATTTTCACTTCATAAAAGCCCCCTATATCGACGTCAAAGTTAGTACTGGATTCTCTGCGTGGAAACCGATAATTTTCTTGCCCTGAAAAAGTATAGAGATCTTTTTCTCTAGTGAAAGTACTGATTTTCTCTAGTACAGGCTGTTGAAGAGAATTAACAGAGGGAACTACTGCAAAATCTTGCTTAGAAACCCATCCACTTTTACTTCCTATAACTCGAATCTGTAAAAAATCATTAAGTTCCCCCATTAGGAGAAACGTATTGCCTTGTTTTGTTTTATAGAGAGCTTTTGATTCCGAAAACGCGTTAGCTCGAATAATAGAGTGAGTTGCAATAACTTCAACATAAACAGGCTCCACCTCTGCAAAAGTCAGGGAACTTAGCAGCATCATGAAGCAAAAAATGTGTTTTAATTTCATAGTATCAACATAGCATCTCCAAAACTATAGAAGCGGTATTTATGCTCAATCGCTTCTGCATATGCTTTCTTTATAAATGATGTTCCGGCAAATGCTGAAACAAGCATTAATAAAGATGATTTTGGTAGATGTAGATTAGTTACCATAAAATCGAGAGTTTTAAACCTATATCCTGGGTAAATAAAGATATCAGAAGAGTGCTGTCCGGAAATAAAACCATTGCCGTCCCAAGCACTCTCGAGAGTACGTGCAGAAGTAGTCCCGACAGCACCTATAAGCCCCCCTCTTTTTTTATGTGAAGAAAGGTGATCTGATGTTTCCATAGAAATATTAAATTGCTCTGAGTGCATTCGATGATCTTTAACCAAGTCTGCCTTAACAGGATTAAAGGTGCCGTAGCCCACATGAAGTGTGATATAGTTGATATCCATTCCCTGACTAGACAAGGAACTTAAAATTTCAGGAGTGAAATGCAACCCAGCGGTAGGGGCTGCAACAGATCCCACATGTTTAGCAAAAACCGTTTGGTATCGATCCGCAAACTGCTTAGGGTCTGACGCATCGATATAAGGCGGTAAAGGCGGCTCTCCATGAAGTTCCAAAAGATCATAAAAGGACCCAGAAAACGAGAACTCTAGTATAATGAACTCTCCTTTTTCTATCACTTTTGCAGAAAAATTGTCGGCAATATGCAGAAGAGTACCGCTTTGCAAACGTTTAGCAGGCTTGGCAAGACACTTCCAGACAGAGGGGCTCACTTCTTCAAGAAGAAAAAGTTCAATAGACGCCCCACTTTCTTTTTTTGCACGTAATCTAGCATTAAATACTTTCGTGTTATTAAGTACTAACGCAGAATTTTTAGGTAAAAAATGAGAGATATCAGAAAATCGACAGTGCTCAATAGACTGAGACTTCCTGTCCAAAACCATAAGTTTACTATCCTCCCTATTTTTTGCAGGAGAATGAGCAATTAATGTCTCTGGTAAATCAAAATTAAATTCTTCTGTATACATGAACAACGGATCTATTGTAGTGAGGAATAGGGGGTGAGGTAAAGAGAGAAGGACAACATATCTGCAATAACCTCTAAAACCCGCTGCCCAATAGAGATTCTCAACACTGAAGTACATGTGTGTGCTAACTGACTTCATCTAAATCAAAAAATAATCACCAAAAAACTTTTTAACACACTATATCTAAACCTTACTTTATTAAATAAAAATTTAAATCTTCATCTTTATTTCTACTTTTATTTTTATTCTTTTAAAACTATGTTATATTAAATTCTCAAAAGGCATACCATAAAAATATGAATATAAAACTACTTTCGATTCACCCTTTAATTAAAATATGCTGAATACATATGTAATAGATTTTAGTTTTTAATTTTTAACTAAGCTATTAATATATAATTTTCTTGGTATATATAACGAATAAAAAATTTATGAAACTTTTTAGATGAATTGTACGACAATGCTATATAGATCTTATTATGATCAATTTGAAAAATAAAAAAGATAAAAAAGGACGTAAGTAAAAAAATGAGTATGTTGACTAGTATTTTTTGTTGTTGTAGAACTCGGCCTTATCCCGTTTCATCTGAACGATATACCGTTTCATCTGAACGACCCCCTCAGCGTTCATCAATAAATTTAAATCTATTATAGAACAAGCCAAAAAAGGGGACCTCGTTGCTTTGCAAAAATTAGATACTGACTTTGCAACTAAAACTATAATTCTACAAAGCGGCGACAGTAAATCTGTATCAGAAATATTGGATGAATTTTCATTTGAATGCGCAATATCTAAGGACCGATATTTTAAAAAAGGTGCAGGTCAGGAATGGGAAGAAGTTAAACTTGGAGATAGTCATACATTATTTTTTAGAAAGGGGGCAGATAAATCTAGGCAACATGCATATGTTCAAGTAGGGCAAGAAGGGGGCTGTGTCGGACTAACGTCCTGGAATACTCACTCTAAATTCCGCAATACTTGCCCTTTAAATAGAGATGTCACAGATCTCTATAATCCATTTTTAGCTACTTTTGAAACATTTGGCGGCAATGATTTGGAGATAGAGAAGCAGGCTATAGCAATAGGAGAGATCTTCGAACACCTAGAGCATGATCTTGGTGATGATGATCCGGTGATTAGGTGGTATTCACTTTATGCGGAAAAAAACTGCATAGACTCGATGCTTAGGCTAAGTGATTATTATAAGTCTAACAACAACGAGCAGAAAGCCGCTGAGTGGAGTGCTAAAGCAGAGAAACACCAAGAAGACCCAAGCTATATCTTGAGTCTTTGAATAAATAAGAGCACGTAATGTCCTTCCCTCTATTAGCCTCTCCACCTATAAAGGAATCCCTTTTATAAAAAGCCAAATCTACTGCTCATAATTAATAAAAAAATTTCTATATTGACTATCATCAAATAAATGAAAAAGTAGAAACAGAGTGTACTGTTGAGGCCCCATATAGACTGGGGCATATTCACGAATATGGAAATGGGGTAAAGAAAAGTGATGAAGAATCGTTGAAACGGTATGTATTCGCAGCAAAGGAAGGACATTGTAAAACGCAGTTTAATCTGGAGTGGATAAGTCAACATGGAAGAGGGGTAGAGGCAGAACAACATGATAAAAAAGCCGCTAACCTATTTAGCAGAGCTTCGATACTAGTTCATTCAGGAGCTCAATATAAATCTTGGGACCCTGTTTTATAAAAGAAAAGGGGAAAGAAACATAAAGATATGAATATAAAACTACTCTATTTTTTCCGATTCAAACACATCATACTCCGCCTTTCTAAATATCTCTCCAGAAAGGCCTGCTTTTTGTGCCAAGTGTCGCAGCATGGTCTCTAAATCCCAGCCTTGTTCTACCGCCACTTCCGGCAAAAATACACTAGATGCCGTCCCATAACGCAATATAACCCCATGCTTTCCTAGTCGTATCTCTTGATACGATGAAATCGTACGTGGAACGGTTAATAGTGATATGGAAATCGAAACATCTTCTACTTCATCCTTCGTTAATGGAGAAAATCTAAAATCCTGAAAAGCCGCGGCTTTTGCCATCTTATAAACACACTCATAAACTGGAATATCAGAAATAATCCGACCTATACAGCCCCTTAACTCTCCTCCCTTTTTTAGGGTTACAAACACGCCGCCTTCTTGGCCATACACTCGCTTCACGGATTCAATATCCGCCTGAACAACAGTTCCCAATTCTTCCATAATACTGTCTTTTGCTAAGGTAATCAGTGGATGCATTCTTTTCTCCTTGTTACTTATGAATATCGTAAAGCACTATACCCTACAACTCTCGAATTATCACCGCTCTGATCTCCAGAGTGACAATATGATAAATAATCCACTGTCTCACAACGCCATGTTTTAAGAACTTCTAAAACAGCCAACATCGCACCTAACCCACACAGCTGAATGCTCTCCTTTCTGCTTTCTCGCTCTAACTCATCACTATCTTGTCGCAACATAATATCGATGGCCTTTTTATCCATCTTTTCTGCAATATCTGACGGATAAAAATGTGACAGATCCGTAGACACAACTAAAAGAGTCTCTTCTCTCTTGCAATGACGAATAATAGCAGTGGCTAAATCATGTAAAATAGACGGAGAATACCGACCTATCACTATAGGCACTATCGGCAATGAAGGGAAACATGATTTTAAAAAAGGAAGCTCTACCTCTATAGAATGTTCGTTACTGTAAGCCTGGCTATCATTTGAAAACATCTCGCTCTCTCGCGTCAACGCCAACACACAGTCTTGATCGATCTCAACAGCGCCCAAAGGCGTCTCATAACTGTCTTCAGACAAGAACGAAACTCCATTAAAATGATATCGGTGAGAAGGCCCTAATATCAGGGCTCGTTTATATGAAAAGTCTTGAATAGATTTAAAGGCATGCGCCGCCACTTTACCTGAATATACATAGCCAGCATGAGGCGCTACTATAGCTAGCGGCTTTTTTGAACATGTTGGTATCGTGATAGGGGCACTAAAGTCGTGAATGAACTGTAAACAGTCTTTTTTTGAACTAGGATAAAAAGATCCTGCAAAAATAGCTTGTTTCATAAAACTGCTCGCTTTATCGTTTATTCGCTTTCATTCTTTTTCCGTACTTCTTGTACTTATGCTTTCGCATTTTCTTACGCCGCTTCTTAATTAGACTTCCCAATACTCACCTCCTGTTAAACAAGTAGTCGATAATTCTAGCATAGTTTTACAGGGAATCAAATAAAGATGAAAATAAAAAAAGATGGTCTATCACCATCTTTTTCGTTCCCCCCTCGCCCTATTCGAGATGTAATAATGTCCCACTAAAACCATATCTAAAAACATTGAATTTCTCTGTTTATTTCTTTATCCTTTCTAGATGACTTTAGGAAAGATTCATTTTTTTTTCGGCAACGAAACATTTCTTGTAGATGAAGCTCTGCAAAAATGCCTAAGTCCTCACCCCTCCATCGACCCTGTTTTCTTTGAAGGAGATATCGATATAAAATCGATTCTCAATACCAGCATGAGCACAGGCCTCTTCTCCTCCCAACAACTCATCGTCATCAAAAACCCCTCTTTTTTCAGCAAAAACCCATCAAAAACAGATATAGATCTTTGGTGCGATCTCTTCAAAAAACCTGTCAATCCAGATACTGGCATCATCATCATCAATCATGGCAGCGTAGATCAACGTAAAAAAATAGCCAGCACCTTAAAAAAACACGCCTCCTTTCAACTCTTTGAACCTTTCAAAGACTGGGAGCAAGAAAAGGTATCTCACTGGATCAAACAACGCCTGCAAGCCGCCAACAAACGTATCGATGACGACGCGCTTATTTTACTCCAATCCATATGCGGCATGTCTCTGCGCACATGTGCCAACGAAATCGAAACACTTTGCGTTTTTTTAGGAGAGGAATCTCACATTACTCTCAACCATGTTAAACAATTTGGATCTGAAGCCCAAAGCAGTATATTTGATTGTCTTGAGGGCCTCAAAAAACGAGACTATAAAACCGTTTTTTCCTCCATTCAAATTCTCAAAAATAGCGGAGAAGACCCCATCAAATTCATAGGTCTGCTATCTGCCACGTTTAGACTCTATCTGCAAATTCTATACCTACACTCCCATCGTCATTCCGATGCACAAATTGCCAAAGAAACTGGCAAACACCCTTTCTTCGTCAAACAACTGCTCTACTCTATCAAAAAACACTATAGTGTCGATGATGTCTCTTCCATTATGATTCAACTAGCAGAATTTGACGTGAATATTAAATCAGGAAAGCTAAAACCCGCCTACGTTTTTTCCAAGTTTCCTTCTTTGATTCGTGCTTAATTATTATCTATGAATTGTCTTTTGTAATGCATTTATTTCGATAAATTCCAGGTTATTTTTGGCGGCTGCATGTCCTTGATCCGCAGCTTTTTGAAACCATTTAACAGCTTCTTGCATTCGTTCCTCTTCACTCATATCTGGACCTGTCCCTTTTCCTTGATAATACATAGTCCCCAAATAAAATTGATCGTCTGCATTGCCCTGATTTACAGCAAATGTATACCATTTAAGCGCTTTTTCATAACTTTGCTCTCCCTCTACTCCATGATAATACATAAGCCCTGGGCTATAACGCTCATTACTTAAATGTTCAGGTGTCTTGTGCACAGATTTTAAAAAAGGACTGCACAGACTTAGATCATCTCTGGTTATTGGACATGTGTGTTTATTTTCCAACCATTTAACCAAGTTTTTTAGGGGCGTACATTCCCCCACTTCACCTACTTGAACATATGCATCTTGCATAGTTTTATCTGCCCCCTCTCTAAAAAACAATGTATGCCTGTTCCTAAGCTTAAGTTCTTTCCAGTCCTGACCACCTTTTTTAAAATATCTTGTAAAAGATATTGGACATCTAAATGAAATTTCATTCAATATGTCAGTTACGGATTTTTGATCACCATTTCCTAGAGGTACCATTTTACCTTCCACGTCATTGGCTATTTGGTCTAATTTTTCTAAAGCATCTTGGCTTCCGTCTTTTGCTAAACCTATTAATTCAGGTAACGCTGTAGAATGTCCATGCAGAACATCTAACGCCAAAAGAAACGCTTTTTGTTTAGCTCCCAAAGATATGGCAGAGCTACATGCCTTTTCGTAGAAAGATTCTCTCACTTCATTTTTGAGCAATACATCTTTTATGTCACTTGGAGTTACATCTAATTCTATTAATTGAGCTAACGCCCCTTTATGATCCCTATTGAAAGCCAATAATAACCATCTGAAAGCCTCTTTAGAATTTGACCCAACCCCATCCCCTTTATAATACTTCATTCCCAATTGATATTGAGCGTCTACGTTGCCTTTTTCTGCTGATCGTCTGCAATATTTAAATGACGATTTTTTTCTATTACAAGAACTGAAGTAATCAGACAGCTTTAACTCAGCTGTCGGGTTCCCGCTATAGGCATCTTGGGTCATTTCTGTTACATCTTGCTGATGTCTATTTGAGCTTGGCGAAACCCAACTCCTCTTGTTAAGTGCTTTCTTAGCAACGCCTGTTGCTGCATTCCTACGAATTGCAGCCCTTGCATTACTATGTAAAAAAACAACCATTTATTTTCTCCAAATAAGAATTTATATTCCCCCCTACCATATAGTTATCGGTACAAGCTCCGGATAAATTTCATTTTTCTATAGATGTCGCTATAACGATACGAAAAAATAGTTGAG
>QFBQ01000036.1 GCA_003265885.1 Candidatus Marinamargulisbacteria bacterium SCGC AG-343-D04 | reverse complement strand
GGAAGAAAATATGCGTGTAGTAGCAGGAAGCCCTTGCATTCTGCGTGCATCGTCATTTTTTTGTTTCTTTGGGCTTATAGACCTTCCTGGTTTCTTATGATGTTTCGAACGATAATTCGCTTTACCAGATGATGAAGCTCCAGGAGAGCTCCATAAACTTTTTGGATTATGTGGGGGTGGGGTTGATGGAGGAGTATTTTGCGCATTTCCAAGTTCTATAGTTTTAAGCATATTAGGACTTGCAGGTGTGTAATATTTATTTCTTTGTTTCCAATCTCGTCTTCCTTTGTTAGTACGATTTTTTCTTTGAGGAGATATTCTTTTTACTTCAACTGTAGTATTTTGTTCATTTTGAAAACTATTTATTTCATTGGGGTTCATTCTCTCTCTTTTGGTGATGCCTTCAAATCTTTGAGGAGCGACTTTAGTACTTTTTGATTTAATGAGTTGTTGGCTCTCTTTTTTGAGCTGTTGAACCTGTTGTTGTCTAATTCTTTGCTCTTCAAGGAGTTGTTGTTCTTGTTCTTTAATCTTCTTTTCCTGTTTTTGTCTAATTCTTTGCTCTTTAAGGAGTTGTTGTTTTTGTTCTTTGATCTTCTTTTCCTGTTCTTGTCTAATTCTTTGCTCTTCAAGGAGTTGTTGTTCTTGTTTTTTAATCTTCTTTTCCTGTTGTTGTCTAATTCTTTGCTCTTCAAGGAGTTGTTGTTCTCTTTTTGAAAGCTCTTGATTATGTTTCTGTGGTAATTCACTATTAGCCATAGTTAGTTTTCTTATTTGATCATTTAATTGAGTTAATTCTGATGGATCATTTGCTGGATCTGTCTGAGAAGAAGCGTCTTTCTTATCTATATCTGTTTTCTGGATGGCAACAGAAGGAGCGGTAGGGATTTTTTTGAGAGGATTTCCTCGTAGAGCTGGTAGAGGAGTGACTATACGGGCAGCGGCTATTTTTTGTGGTTTTGTTGATTGTTTTTTGCAAGGTGTATTCTGTGAAATATTAGCTTTTTTTCCCATAAAGTTATTGAATGATGTCCACCATCTAACATTTTTTTTGTTGACTTTTTCTGCTATCTGGGTATTTAACAAATCTAAGAGATCATCTTCTATTCTGCTAATTTCTCTTTCTAAGGTTTCTTCTACTATAGCTTTTCTAATTATGGACAAATCTACTTGTCCAAGTTCCTCAACATAGTTTTTAAGATGGCATATGGGAAGCATTTTAGGATTTTCTTTGAATTTTATAGCAAATTGTTTTGCAATAGTTGTCTTGTTACTTGAAGGTGCCTGGCAAATATTTGTGATAAATGTCACGGCTAGAGCGGCATTTCCTCTAGCGCTTTTAGGACGTGGACTTATTGAGTTTCTTGAAACGGTTGTTGCTGCTAAAGTGCTGGCAGACATAGTGAGTCTCCTTTTAGAGTAGTTCCATTTCTCTTCTTTGTCGGCTTTTTCGAATTGTTAAGCTCTCTCACTTCAACGAATACAGGCTTCGGTTGATGGGGGGCTTTTTGGTATCTGGGTTCTCTATTTGAGATACCCACTTCTGATCTAATACTAGATTTGTTAGGCCTTTTTCTGCTAGAAGCCTTTTTATGTTTTTTTCTATCTTGGGGTGGATATAATTGTTTTAAAACGGCTTCTTCATCTTTAGGGAGCTTTTGGCTATTCCATATTTCAGGACGACTATAGAGATAATTGCCAACGGGTGTATTGCCTTGACTAGGCCTAAGATCTCTTAAAGTAAATCGTGAATTATCCGTTGCCGGGGCTTTTATAATATGCATGGATGCGTTGAAGGCTGATGAATCCGTGTCTGTGCTTCTTATACGTCTTGGTTTATTCCAAGCTGTAGGGGGCTTTTTTTCAAATAATTCTGGATCGAAACGTAAACCGGGAGGACTTACAGGAGATTTGTATGGAAATGTTGAGGGGGTATATTCGAAAGCTTTTACAGGTGTAGTTGCTTTGTTTGGGGGCTGTGGAGTATTAGGTATCGATATGTTAAATAGAGATTTCTTTGAACTATAACCGTTTGTCTTGGGAGATATATTAAGTGATCGAATAGGGTGTCTATTAGGTGATCCAATAGGAGAGCTATTAGGAGATCTATTAGGTGATCCAGAAGGAGTTGGAAATGGTGATGATGTTGCAAGAAGTGATGATAGTTTTCTATGTTTTGAATCTGGTGTAGTAGGTGGTGAAAGAGTTTCTTTACGGTCTCTTTCCGCAGAATGGCTATATCTAAATGATGTGTTTATTGAATGTCTTTCAACTGTATAGGTTGTACTTAGTACAACTTCGGGGGAATCAAATGTTTGATCAAAGAGGTTCATAATTGATGTTTCTAATGAGTGTCTCGGAGTATTAGCTTTTGCTTTCAATGGGGACCCAGCATTTGCTTTCAATGGGGACCTAGATTCTCTTTTTAATGGTGTTCTAACTGTATGTTTTTGTTCTTTTCCCATAAACATTAAGAAATGCTCTTTCCATTTTTCATCTTTAATTTGTAGATTTTCAAGAACCTTGATTGCAAATTTGTTTATTTCTTCTTGAGGAAAATTTAAATCTATAACTAGCTTGCACTTTACTGCATGTAACCCAACAATTTCTTTTCTAATTATATATAAATCCTCTGGGTCTATCTGAATTTGACTGTCTTTTAATTTGCGTAAAGAAAGTATTGAAGGGGTTTCTAGAAATTTATTGGCAAATTGTTCTGCAATTTTTTGTTTAACGTCAGCTAATTCAGTTGCTGCTATGCTAGAAAGCATTCTGTTTGCTTCAGAAGTTATAGATCTAGCAGACGTAGGTCTACGAGCTCTAGAACTTTTAGCTCTAAAGGGTCGGCTGGAGGGCCTTTTGGGGGATTTTGGAGGTGTTGGAACATGCAAAATTGTCCTGTTCATTGTTGTTTTATTCCTTTTTTTTTTGTGTTTTTGAAAGTCGTTTGTATTTTATTTTTTTTGTGAAAAAAAATCAATATTTTTTATTTAATTTTTTTTAATTCCTTTTTTTTGTTCTTTTTTTGAAGAGTGGAGGGAGTTGTTTTTTTGCTTGATATTTATTCTAATAAAGGAGTGGGAATATACTTAAAAAAACATTAAATTTTATAAGTAAGTTAAAGGTTCAAATAATCCTCATCTCAATTGGGAGCTAGCAGAAATTTTAACATCTATGAAAACTATTTTAGCCGATCGTACAACTTTTAATCTTCCTGAAGAATTACAAGTAGAGCTCAATGCCTTATATAGCAGACCCTCAGTATGGCGCTGACGCCTTTCAAAAATCAGGTGTGAAAATAGTAATTGAAGACGTAGAATAGAAATTCTAATCTTACTTATATCTAGGTACAAGCAAGGTCATTCCAGAAACACGATTTAATAGATTATAGTTTTTATCTGCATGTTTTAATTCGCTTCCAAGCTTAAGAGAGGTGATCACAGATTTTCCAATAATGTGACGCTTTTGTTTATCTTTTGTTCTAATTCCCCAAATATTGTGGAAAATAATAGAATCATTTTCTTCTTCTCCAATGTAGAGCATGATATGTCCTGGGAACCAGAGTAGTGTTAGGTATGGGATTCCATTTTTATTAATGAAATCTTCTTTTTCTTTATCTGTCATAGACGCTAGATCGAAAAATAAACCTCCTAATTTTGCTTGTGATTTGGAATTTCGTGGAAGCCATATGCTGAAAGGGGTAAATAAATCTCGGATCATGGCAGAGCAGTCTCTATTGTTATATAGCCCTCCCCATCCATAGGGTTGGTCAATTAACTTGTTGCAGAGAAACGCAATGTTTTTGGTGTTGAGACGTAAAGGCATTTTTGCACTGTTTTTTTTGGATATAGATCCTGTTTTAGCATAGGCATAGCGTTTGTTGTTGGCCATACAGGTGAGTATTCTGTAGGAATGTTTAAATTCCTTTACTAGAGGAAATACCATGCCGATGTTTCCTTGGTAAAGATAGGTTCCTTCTACGGTTTTAACGGGGAAATCATCAGAGGTAGCTGCAACAAGTGAAGAATGGCGTTTAAATTCTTTTACAAATTTTGGTCCAGCATAAGCGATATCTCTTATAGGTATCCAGCCATATACAAAGGCTGTTTCTACTAAAACCCAGGCGTTATCTTTGCTTATATGGGTAATATAAATAGGGGTGTTCGCTCCAATGGTGGAATTTTGAAGATTATCAAAGGGAAAACCGTTTGAATTGTCACTGAATTTAGAAAAATGAGGTTTATGGGTAGGTAACAGGCGGATGTTAGTATTGGAGATGGTAATGGCTTTTCGTTTGTAGTTTGGGTATTGAGAAAGATTAATATTTTTTTCTATTTTAGTGATCCATTTTTTGTTGAGTTTTTGTTTGTTTTCTCCGTAACCGGTTTTTGATTTGAATCGTTTAATGTCTTTTGCAATTCTTTTTTTGCTTACAGAATGTTTAACCGCGTTCCATGGTGAAAAAAACTTTTTTTTATATTCTTTTGTTAGGATTTTATGGTGCTTGTAAGGGATGAAGTTTTTTTTGGGGTTGGTTTTTTCTAAATAAGATTGGTGGTTTTGGGTGAGTTCGACGAGGTCTCCGACAATGAATTCGTTTGTTTTGCATCCATATAACAAGACAAATATACAAATAGATATACATGCTATTATATGTTTATGTTTCATGTTTTTTCCTGAGCTATTACTATAGTATATACTTTTTTTTAGACTTTCAAACCTGTTTATTTATATTTTTATAGTATTGTGTTCTCATATATTTGTGAGTTTTTTTTGGCTATGTTAAACTTGAATTCATGTCTCAGAACTTAAAGAAACTATTTATAGCCGCTACTCGTCAAAATGATGGGAAGACGATGACGTCTTTAGGGTTGTTTAATGCTATATGTAAACGCTTTTCTTCAGTAGCTTACATGAAGCCCGTGGGGCAGCAATATGTTCATGTTGAAGATAAAAAAGTAGATAAAGATGCTTTTTTGTTTCAGAGAGTCTATGATCTTAAAGATGATTTTGATTACATGAGTCCTATTGCTGTGTCAAAGGGGTTTACCCAAGAATATATTGATAAACCTAGTAAAGAAAAGTATCAGAGAGTGTTGAATCATGCTTATGATTCTTTGGTAGAAAATAAGGATTTCTTGCTTGTAGAAGGGACGGGGCATGCAGGGGTAGGATCTGTTTTTGATTTGTCTAATGCTGATGTGTCGAAGCTATTTAAGACAAAGGTTATTTTGGTGTCTTTAGGAGGGATTGGACGGTCTATTGATGAGATTTTATTAAATAAAGCGGTTTTTGATTTGCAAGGGGTAGAGTTAATGGGGGTTATTATCAATAAAATTCAACAAGAGAAGTATGATAAAGTTAGTTATTATATTAAAAAGAGTTTGGAAGATAAGGGAATCCCTGTGTTTGGATGCATTCCTTTTGTTCAGATGTTGAATAATCCTACTATTGAAACTGTTTTTGAGAAAATTGGAGGAAAATTACTATCTTCTAAAGTAGGATATAGTAATAAAGTTGAGAAATGTGTTGTGGGAGATATGGTTCCTCATGATGCATTAACAAGCTTAGAACCTAATTCCTTGTTTATTGTTCCCGCAAATAGAGAGGGGCTTATTATGGCTGCTTTATGTGGGAATTTATTAGATTCAGATGTTGTATTTTATGTGTCAGGAATTATTTTTACGGGAGGTAAAGAACCTCATGATAGAGTGTTGGACTTGATAAAACGTACCCATATTCCATTGATGCTTGTTCAAGAAGATTCTTTTAATATTGCGACCAAGATCACTAATATGTTGGTGAAGGTGGGCGTAAATGAATCTGAGAAGATACATAAAATACAAGATTTAGTTGAAGAATATGTAGATGTGGACGGTATTTGTGAACGGTTGTAATGCGTCTTGAAGCTATTTATTTGTTACTAAAAAAAGATTTGGATGCCACAGAAACGCATATCACATCCATTTTGAGTACGATGTCGTCGACTTCTTTTTCGAAGTCGGTGTTAGAGTATGTGATATCTATGAAAGGTAAAATGCTTCGACCTATTTTGGTGTTTTTATCTACACGTTTGCTATTTCCAGACTTACGCGATGACGAGTATTCGAAGCTTTTAGATGTTGTGTCAGCTGTTGAAATTATTCATATGGCGTCATTGGTTCATGATGATGTTATTGATGAGGCTAAGTTTCGACGAGGAAAGATTTCGTTAAATGAAAAATATGGAAATGATGTGGCGGTGACCATGGGGGTCTATCTATATTCGATTTCTTTAAAATTAATTGCTAGGACTGAATCTGTACCCTGTTTATCTGAATTGAGTGATACGGTGAAAGAAATGTGTGAAGGTGAGTTTTTGCAGTATGTGGGACGTCAATCGTTGACGTATTCGATGGATGATTACTTTTCTATTATTTATTCTAAAACAGCGGTGTTATTTAAATCAGCGTGTATTTCGGGGATTCGATTGTTTAATGGGAAAGATTCAGATTGTGAACAGTTGACACAGTTTGCACTTTCTTTGGGAGAAGCCTATCAATTAACGGATGATTATTTAGATTGTTTTGGGAGTGAAAAAGATTTAAATAAAGATGTTGGGCAAGATATTGTTCAGGGGCAGCTTACATTACCTATGATTAAAGTTTTAGAGTCTTTAGATAAAAAGGATCAGGCTAGGGTTTTAGAAGGTATTCGTCAAAAAGATATTTCATGTTTATCTATTTTAAAGGAAAAACTTCATGATTCTCATATTAAAGATGAGGTTTATGGAATCATATCTTCTAAAATTGATGCATCAAAAACGGCATTGAGTCGTTTGCCTCAAAATAAATATAATGAGGCATTAGCTAGTCTTGCAGATTTTGTTTTTTCACGAATTTCAAACTGATTGATAACTCTTTTCTTTTCAATGGATAGTAAATATGATACCGTAGGTCACTATGAAAATACACGAGCATGAAGCAAAAGATATATTAAAGGAGTATGGGGTTCCAATCCAAGACGGATTCGTAGTTGATCAAGAATCAGATATTGAATCTGCCATTGATAAAGTATCCCAAGAATTTAATTGTTCTCAATTTGTTGTTAAAGCTCAGATCCATGCAGGAGGAAGAGGCAAAGGAGGAGGCGTCAAATTTTCTTCTGATAAAGCAAAAGCAATAGCTAATGCTAAATCTATTTTGGGTATGACTTTAGTAACACATCAAACGGCTAAAGAAGGTCAGTTGGTGAGAAAAATTTACATTACAGAGGCTATTGATATTGCCAAAGAATATTATGTAGCCATTACATTGGATAGAGCAAAATCTAAAAATGTTTTTATGGTATCTACTGAAGGTGGCGTTGAAATTGAGGAAGTTGCGGAAACTAATCCAGAAAAGATTATTAAAGTCTGGGTTGATCCAAATTTAGGGTTTCAGCAAAGTCAGGCACGTTACCTAGCATTTAGTTTAGGGTTTACGGGTAATCAACTTAAGCAGGCAGTGAAGTTGTTTTCTGCGTTATATAAAGCGTATGAAGGGACAGATGCTTCAATTGCAGAAATTAATCCTTTAGTGTTGACCGATCAAGACAATTTGATTGCATTGGATGCAAAGTTTAATTTTGATTCTAATGCATTAGGAAGACAGAAAGATGTACTGGCTCTTCGTGACGTTCATGAGGAAGATCCTACAGAAGTAGAAGCTAGTAAATTTAATTTGAATTATATTAAATTAGATGGAAATGTAGGATGTATGGTGAATGGAGCTGGATTAGCGATGGCTACTATGGATATCATTAAATTAAAAGGTGGAGAGCCTGCTAATTTTCTGGATGTTGGTGGAGGAGCTAATGTTGAAACTGTAAAGAATGGTTTTAAAATTATTTTGTCAGATCCAAGTGTTAAAGCGGTTCTTATCAATATTTTTGGTGGAATTGTTCGTTGTGATCGTGTAGCAAATGGAATTATTCAAGCGGTTAGTGAATTAGATTTAAATGTTCCTGTTGTTGTTCGTTTAGCTGGAACCAATGCTGTTGAAGCAAAGAAATTGCTGGAAAATTCTGGAGTTTCTATTCTTTCAGCTGAAACGCTTGAAGAAGCAGCTGTTAAAGTTGTTGGCGCTGCAACGTAGATTATAGGAGGACTAATAGATGGCTATTTTAGTAGATAAAGATTCAAAAATTATTGTTCAGGGAATTACAGGCTCTGAAGGATCCTTTCATGCAGAGCAGTGTTTAGAGTATGGTGGGAATGTTGTTGGAGGTGTTACTCCTGGAAAAGGTGGACAGAAAGTTATTAATGACACTGTTCCTGTTTTCAATACATGTATTGAAGCTAGAGAAGCAACTTCGGCTAATGTTTCGCTTATTTTTGTTCCTCCTCCGTTTGCTGCGGATGCAATTATTGAAGCAGCGGATGCCGGGATAGAACTAGTTGTATGTATAACAGAGGGAATTCCAGTTATTGATATGGCTAGAGCTTATACCTATTTGAAATCTACAAACACACGTTTAATTGGCCCTAATTGTCCTGGTTTATTAACACCAGACCAAGCTAAGGTTGGAATTATGCCTGGTTTTATTGCCAAGAAAGGTAGTGTTGGGGTAATTTCAAAATCTGGAACTTTAACATATGAAGCTGTTCATCAACTTTGTAACGAAGGTTTAGGACAGTCAACTTGTGTTGGTATTGGAGGAGATCCTGTTATTGGAACTAAAATGGCTGAGTTGTTACAGTTGTTTGAAGATGACTCAGAGACAGAGGCCATAGTGATGATTGGAGAAATTGGTGGTTCAATGGAAATTGAAGCGGCAGAGTATGCTAAAGAGAATATTAAAAAGCCTATTATTGGTTTTATAGCAGGGCAAACAGCGCCTCCTGGAAGACGTATGGGACATGCCGGTGCAATTGTATCCGGAGCTGATGAAAGTGCTGAAGCTAAGAAGAAAATTATGGCAAGTTGCGGAATTCATGTGGTTGATTCGCCTGCTGAAATTGGAAAGACTGTTAAGAAAGTCTTAGTATCGTAAAGTATTCTTTTTTTATTTCTAAAAAAGCCCCTACTATTTAGGGGCTTTTTTTTTGAGTAATTATTTTAATATATTTTATAATGTATCTAAAAAAGTTTTATATTCGTCGTAAGACATTAAAGAATCAAGTTCGCTTTTATCTGATAATTCTAGTTTGATTAACCATCCTTTTTCTTGTGGAGATTGGTTAACAATACCAGGATCATCTTCTAGTGATGTATTGGTATCAATAATTTTTCCAGAAGCTGGTGAATAAAGTGATGATACTGTTTTTACAGATTCTAATGTTCCAAATTCGTCTTTGTTCGTTAGTGTTGAATCTTTTTCTGGTAATTCAACAAATACAATTTCCCCAAGTTCATCTGCTGCAAATTTGGATATTCCTATGGTACTTACGTTATTTTCTGTATATATCCATTCGTGATCTTCAGTATACTTACATGATTCAGGATTCATATCTATCTCCTTGTTGTTTGTTGAATTCTTTTTACTAGATATCGTATAAATTATACTTTAATTGCAGGGTATGTCTATATTTTTTTTCTTTTTCAATGCTATACTTTTAGCATGCGTTCAGTATTGATTGTAGATGGTTTTTCGTTGGCTTTTAGGTCTTTCTATGCTTATCCTATGACATTGACCTCTTCAGATGGCGCTCCCATTAATGCCTTGTATGGATTTGTTACCTTAATATTAGCAGCTATTGAGTCTTTAAAACCTACCCATGTATGTGTTTTTTTTGATACTCCTGAACCTACGTTTAGACATATACAGTATTCTCAATATAAGGCTAATAGATCAGAAGCTCCGGATGAATTTAAATCTCAGGTCCCTTTAATTAAGTCTTTTTTGGAAGATAGTTCTATTTTTTCTTTTGAAAAACCTGGTTATGAAGCGGATGATCTGATGGGATCCCTTGCTGTTTTAGCAGAGAAAGAAGGGCTTTTTACCCTAATGTTTACGGGAGATCAGGATTCTTTTCAATGTGTAACGGATAAGGTCTGTTGTGTTATGCCTCAAAGAGGGAAGGCCGGGTTAAGAGAATTTAAACGGGATGATGTTTTTGAAAAATGTGGGGTTTATCCAGAGCAAATTATCGATTATAAGGCATTAAAGGGAGATAGTTCTGATAATATTCCTGGTGTTTTGGGGGTAGGTGAGAAATCAGCAGTTAAATTGCTTACAGAGTTTAAGACTCTAGATCTTATTTATAAAAATATTGACAAGATTTCGTCTGAAAGTTTGAAAAAGAAATTAGTTTCTGGAAAAGAGAATGCATTTTTATCTTATGACTTAGCTAGAATTGATGTTTCAGTAGACTTGCCTTTTCGTATTTCTGAACTCTCTTTAGACTTAAACTGGTCCAATATTGGACGTTTTTTTCAAGCTTATTCATTTAGCTCTTTAATAAAGCGTTATGAACATGAATTTTCGCTGCCGTCTCAGGAAGGGGCTACTACAGTGCTTTCAGTGCAGGATTTTAATGTTAAAGTAGTGGACACTCTTTCTGCATTAAAATCTTTGTTGCCGTTGTTGAAAAATGGTTTTGCTTTTGATGTTGAAACGACGTCTCTATGTATTCAGGATCTTCAATTGGTTGGGATTTCATTTTCTTGTTCGGATGATCAATCGTATTACTTGCCTTTGAATACATATATAAAGATTCAGAAAAATGATCAGGTAGGGTCTTTATTTGCAGACTCTATTCATGAGGACGTGGAGAGTTTAGAGTCTAACCCGTATTTGGATTTACTTAAGGGAATTTTTGAGGATTCTTCTATTTATAAAATTGCTCATAATGTTAAGTTTGAATATCAGGTTTTAAAACGATATGGTATTCATTTGCAGGGAAACTTGTGGGATACGATGATAGCATCGTTTTTATTGCATCCATTGGAAAAAGTTGGGCTTAAGGATCTTGTTCTTCGACACTTTTCGGTTTCTATGAAGTCCTTTACAGATGTTGTTCCTTCTGGAGGCGGGTTTCAGGATGTTCCTATTGAGGAAGCAGCATCATATTCTGCTGCAGATGCGTATTATACCTTTGCATTATGGCAGAGGTTTTTACCTTTATTAAAAGAGAAAAACTTATTTGATTTATTTTCTCTTATTGAGTCTCCATTAAGTAGAGTGTTAGCTGAAATGGAGTATGCTGGTGTCTCGTTGGATGTTGATAAAATTAATAGTTTGAGAAAAGAATTTGAGAGTGTTCAAAAGATTATGTCTGAACAAATTTTTTCTTTATCTGGAGAAACATTTAATCTGAATTCTCCTAAGCAATTAGCGTCTGTTTTATTTGATACTTTGGAACTTCCCGTTATCAAAAAAACAAAAACAGGGCGTTCTACAAATAATAGTGTTTTAGAATCATTAAAAGAGCATCATGAGATTATTTCCTGTATTTTAAATTATCGAAGTAACGAGAAATTGTTATCCACTTATATTAATTCTTTGCCTTATTTGATTCATCCCAATACAGGGAGAGTTCATACTTCATTCAACCAAACAGTTGCGATTACAGGGCGATTAACGTCATCACGTCCAAATTTACAGAATATACCCATTCGTACAGAAAAGGGACTGTTGTTAAGATCTGTTTTTGTTCCGTCGGATTCTGATCGTTATATTGTATCTATAGACTATTCTCAGATAGAACTACGATTAATGGCTCATTTTTCTGAAGATGTGGCCATGATTAAGGCATTTTGTGAGGGGAATGATATTCATGCATCAACAGCATCTATTATGTTTGACTGTTCTATAGAAGAGGTTACTAAACATCAACGTTATCAAGCGAAGGCGGTTAATTTTGGTATTATTTATGGAATCTCTGCTTATGGACTTTCTAAAAATATTTCTATTTCTAGAAAAGAAGCGCAAGATATGATTGATGATTATTTTAAAGAGTTTCCCAATATTCGATTATTTATTGACTCTGTGATTCAAAAAGCCAGAGATAATGGTTATGTTAAGACAGATTTTGGCCGGATACGACCTTTGCCAAATATTCATTCTTCTAATAGATCTTTGCGTCATTTTGATGAAAGAGCTGCTGTTAATACTTTTCTGCAAGGTACGGCTGCGGATATTATGAAAAAGGCTATGATTCACTCTTTTCGCTGTCTTCATGAGCTGTCTTTAGACGCGATGATTATTATTCAGGTTCATGATGAACTTGTTTTGGATGTTCATCAAAAGGACTTAAATAGAACAATAAATACTATAAAAAATTGTATGGAAAGCATTGTTGATTATAGGGTTCCGTTAACAGTTGATGTGGAGTTTGGAGAAGATTGGATGGATTTAAAACGTTTTTGATCAGAAAAATTTATGGTAATATGAAGCATAGATTACAAGAGATTTTTAATTTAAAAAAAAATGAAATTTATTTTCAAAAGTTTCCGATAACTTAGTAGACTGTAGATAAGGAGCTAATAATGACATATGAAGTAGAAAAAATTGATCAGGGAAATTCAGAGGATTTAACGAATATAGATGCAAATAAGTTTGCTGAATATTGCGATAGGGATGAGTCTTTAAAGCAAGGATTTTCTGAAAATCAAAAATCTTCTAACTCTGAAGCTTCTTATGTTATTCCAAAATCTGGTTCTGTTGATACGGAAAAATTTGTTTATATTGATGATTCTGTAAAAATGTATTTACGTGAAATAGGAACGGTTAAGCTGTTATCTGCAGATCAAGAAATAGAATTGGCTAAACGGATGGAAAATGGTGATGATGAGGCTAAACAGAGCATGATTAATGCTAATTTGCGTTTAGTTGTTTCTATTGCAAAAAAGTATATTGGACAGGGTTTACTGTTTTTAGATTTAATCCAAGAAGGAAATGCGGGGTTAATTCGAGCAGCGGAAAAGTTTGATTATAGAAAAGGGTTTAAATTTTCTACGTATGCGACATGGTGGATTAAGCAAGGTGTTACCAGAGCAATTGCGGATCAGTCTCGTACGATTAGAGTTCCAGTTCATATGGTTGAGACGATTTATAAATTTAAGAAAACGTCTCGCCTTCTTACGCAAAAGTTGGGGAGACAACCTACTGAAGAGGAAGTGTCAGAAGAAACAGGTATTCCTCTAGAAAATATTGTGACGATTAGAAAATATGCTCAGCTACCTATTTCTTTAGAGACCCCTATTGGGCAAGAAGAAGGATCTGAATTGGGAAATTTTGTGGAAGATAAAAACTCTATAACCCCAGACAACAGAACAGAGAAAAATATGTTGAGAGAAAGTATTTTATCCTCTATGGAAAACTTAAATGAGCGTGAACAAATGATTTTGAAATTACGTTTTGGAATTGATGATGGGAGACAGCGAACTCTTGAAGAAGTTGGGAAAGTTTATGGGGTAACTCGAGAGAGAATTCGTCAGATAGAAGAGAAAGCCTTGCAGAAGATGCGGAAAAATAAACGTCTTTCTGTTTTGCATACAGTAAATGCTTAGGTTTATCACTTATCTTTTATTGAAGACCTGTGTCATAATAAACTTATGACGAATGTTTTTGATCATTTAGAGAGCAAGTTTCGGCTGGATTATGTTAAAGGGAAGCTGTCTGAAAGCACGGTATCGTCTGACCCGTTTAAGCAATTTGAAAGTTGGTTTTCTGATATTGTAAATTCAGGAACATCTCAGCCCAATGCGATGACACTGTCTACAGTATCTTCGGATAATATTCCTTCATCTAGAGTTGTTTTGTTGAAGCATGTAGATGAACATGGCTTTGAGTTTTTTAGTAATTTTAATTCGGATAAAGGGCAAGATATAGAGAATAATAATGTTGTTTGTTTACTTTTCTTTTCTATGGAATTGGAGAGACAAATTCATATAAGAGGTAAAGCTCATCGGGTATCGTATCAAGACTCTAACGCATATTTTCAGTCACGGCCACTAGGTAGTCAGATTGCTGCTTCTATTTCTTGTCAGTCTGAACGATTGTCTGGACGACATGAATTAGAACAAAAATATCATGAATTAGAAGAATCTATAGATGGAGATGTCCTTGATTGTCCTAAGCATTGGGGTGGTTATATTGTTAAACCTGATTTTTTTGAGTTTTGGCAGGGAAGGCCTTCACGTTTACATGATCGAATCTGTTATGAAAAAACAGGTGACGAATGGTCCGTTTTTCGAAAATCTCCGTAGATATTCTTTAGCGTAAACTTTCGATTTCTTTTTTTAGTTCAGGATGAGTGAGAGGCTCTTTTTCTATGAGTTGTTTAAGTAATGGTTTAGCTGTTGATAGAGAAAGATAATTGATATTTCGTTTTTCTACTTTTTCTTTCACGCTATCATCATCCATTGATTCTCTATTTGTTAGAGCGATGCAGGCGATAACGTTTGTTTTTAATTCTAGAAGTTTGTCTAATGTGTCTAACATGGATTGCCCTGTTGTTGTGACATCTTCTAGTAAAATGACTTTTCCTTGTGGTTGTCCAATAAAATATCTGTCTTGTGGCGCTCCATGTAACTTTTCTTTACTTCTTCCCATTGGAAGTATATGACTGTTTTTTTTGCAATTATCTTGGAAGGCCCATTTATATTGAGTGATAATACCTAGTTTGCTGGCTCCTTCAGGAACACCATAAAAGCAATCGGGGATTACATTATTTTCTTTGCAAAAATCGATAATAAAGTTAGAGCATTGATCAAGTAGAAAAACATCAGACGTAATGTTTCTCCAATTTACGTAAAAGTATGATTTTTTTCCAGATTTGAGTGTTATTGGACTGTCTTGGATCCCAATAACCTGGTTTTCGATGGTGAATTTTTCAAAAGCGTTTTTGTCAAAGGTCATGAAGCATCTCCTATGAGAGTTTGGATGGCGTGGAGGCAGTCTTTTTTTAAGCTGCTTTTTTCTTTAGCGGCGTAGAGTATGGATCTAGATGCATTGATTAGTGCTAGATTATGGTCGTTTTTTCCATTTAGATAGGCTTCTTTATAAGACCCACCTTGTGTTCCTACTCCAGGAATTAAAAAGAGTAAGGAAGGGTGGCTTTTTCTAATGATAGATAGTTCTTCTTGAGTTGCGCCTACTACAGCTCCAATATTGTGAAATTTTCTGTTCCATGTTTCAAGTTGCGTGATGATGTGACGATATAAAGGGAGTCCAGAGTCTAAAACCTGTGTTTCAAAATCCTTGGCTCCGGGATTAGAGGTTAAACCTAATACAAAATGATATTTTTCTGTATATTTAAAAAAGGGTTCCAGACTATCAAAGCCCATATAGGGATGTAAGGTTGTGGCATCAGCATTTAAATAATCAAATATAAAGCGTGCCTGCATAGCTGAGGTATTGCCAATATCTCCTCGTTTGGCATCTAAAATGACAGGAACAGACTTTTTGATATGTTGTATAACTGTCTCTAGGCTTTTTAATCCAGGGATGCCGTAGGCTTCAAAAAACGATATATTGGGTTTATAGGCAATACAGTGCTCGTGTGAGATATCGATGATGTCACATAAGAAGTGAGTTAGCCCGTCTACAGATTGGGGGTAGCCTGAAGGCAGTTTAGAGATGTCTGGATCAAGACCAATACACAAGCAATGCCCGGTTTTATTCTGTAATTCAGTCCATTTTTTGATTAGTGAATGTTGAGTTTGTGGCATGGATACATGCTAGAGAGATGGGGGAGCTTTGTCAAGAAACGTGATTTAGATTTAAGTTGATCAGGGGGTTGAGAAAACGTCGTCTATGGGTATTTCGAAGTAAGATCTATTAATTTTTCCTAAGATTTTAATTTTACCTTGATTAGACCCTGCTATTGCGGTGTCTATATCCCAAGGTTGTTCATACGTAGAATTAGTTGATAATTCTCTTAATTTATTTTCGTGATCATAAACGAAGACTCTGTGACCTTCTCTTAATTCAGGAGCACTTGCTTCTGTTATAGTGTCTGCTAGTGTTGATGGGTTTTTAGCACAATTTTGAAGATGCTTTTTTAACGAATCTGATAGTGGAGAGGAGTTTTGTGAAGTTGCTCTATCATATGCATCTACAATTTTTTGTGGATCTAATGTCTTTATTTGATCATAAACAGGTTCTTTAAGAGGGTCATCAGTATTGATTGTGTAGACATTATTATTTAATCCTTTTCTTTCAGGACTTTGAATTTCTACTTCTACCGTAGGGCCGGGGGCAGCTGTATCACAGCTATATTGATGAACTAAAATTTTAATTAGATCTTCAAAATATTTATCCATAGTTTTTTGTCTTGCTTCATCCGGATTGCTAGACTCATATCCATCATCAGCTGGGATTTCTAGAGTACTTTCTTTCAACTTTCTTTTAATAGCCTTATCTACATAGCAACATTTTTGATAACTATCAGGTGGAATAGAGCTTCTTTTTCCAGCAATATCTCTTGCGATTGCTTCGCATTTTTTAAAGTCATCAGGAGATATTCTATTTGTTCTCTGAACATTCTTTGCACTTTTTTGTAATTGACTCGCTTTTTCAGGTGTTTGTTTTTGTGTTAATGACTCTATCTTTGAATCAATCTTTTGGTATAGATCTTTGAATAATCCAAGATCACGATGATCAAGATGAGCTAAAACGTCTGCTATATATTTTCTTTGGTTTCTTGTAATAAATGTTAAGGAATTCAAATCTTCTAGTAAAATCTCTAATGATGCTTTTATATTTACTTTTTCATCTGAAAGACGTGGAGGTGCCGTTTGAGGGCGAGGGGGTAGAGTGGTTGGAGGAGCTGATCTAAAGGGAGGCGCTGACTTTGCTCGTATAGGAGGATGCCCAGCTGTAGCTGTATGTGAATGAATACTCATAAAAATTTACCCTACTTCCCC
>QFBQ01000035.1 GCA_003265885.1 Candidatus Marinamargulisbacteria bacterium SCGC AG-343-D04 | reverse complement strand
TCATAAAGAATCAGACAGAATCCACACCATTGTTAAGATGATTCAGCAATTTGGAGGAACTATTCATGAAGCCCCTGATGGATTTACACTTGAAGGAGGCTTCTCTCCACATTTACCCAAAATAGAAACCCATTTTGATCATAGAATTGCCATGTCTGCTATCATTGGAAGCCTAGCCATGCAACACCCCATTGAATGCGATAACATCGACTGTATCAAAACCTCATTTCCAAACTTCTTCTCTATAGTTGATACCCTCTGCAATTAAAAACTCTTTCAGATCTACATCAATAATAAAAAAATATGCTAAAATAGCATCATGCTTACAATAAACGAATTCGATAAAACACATTATTCATCATCACAAAACATCGACACTCACACAGAGTTAATCCCGCTATTAGACACCATAAAAACAGCCATCCAAGAAAGAAAAGACGAGGCCGTAATAGAGTATACTCAAAAGTTTGATAGTATTCATTCAGAAAATTTCTCACTCAGAGTGAGTGAAGAAGAAATACAAAACGCATATAAACAGGTCTCTCCTGAATTCATAGAAAGTATTCAATTAGCCATCAAAAATGTACGCCAATTCCATGAAAATCAACTCCCCATAGATTGGGAAGAGTCTCTAGAAGAGGGTTATTCATACGGAATGCAATATACGGCCATAGAGTCTGCAGGCTTATATGTTCCTGGAGGAAAGGCGCTTTATCCTTCTAGTGTCATCATGAATGCTATTCCTGCAAAAACAGCTGGAGTGAAAACTTGTGTTATGACAACACCTCCGTTACAAGACGGCTCTATTGCCCCAGAAGTATTAGTTACAGCAAAAGAATGCGATATAGAGATCATCATTAAAGCTGGTGGCGCTCAAGCTATCTTTGGATTGGCATTTGGAACGGAATCTATTCCAAAAGTAGATAAAATTGTAGGACCTGGAAACAAATACGTCGATAAAGCCAAACAGATGGTGTACGGAGTGGTCGACATCGATAAACCCGCTGGACCTTCTGAAGTATTAATTTATATCGAAGATAGCACCTACATACCTTTTGCTGCGGCTGAGCTATTGGCACAATGCGAACATGACCCTGATGCATCCGGAATCATTTTATCCCCTCAGAAAAATATTTTAACATCTATCAATGATGAAATAACAACACAACTATCTTCTTTAAAACGAAAAGATATTATTACAGAAGCTCTAAAAAACAGTGCATTATTTACAGTCGAAAACAGAAAAAAAGCCATTGAAGCCATAGATACAATCGCCACTGAACATTTAGTACTCATGATTGATGACGCTGAATCTGTCAAAAGGGAAATCAAACATGCAGGAGCCATTTTTTGTGGAGCCTATACACCCGTAGCTTGTGGTGATTACATTTCAGGTCCTAATCACGTTTTACCTACCGGACGATCTGCACGATTTTCATCACCTCTTTCCGTTATGGACTTTGTAAAGTTCTCGTCTCATTTAACATATACCAAAGAAGGGTTAGAAAAAATAGCACCACATATTGAAAGACTAACACAGGTCGAAAAGCTAGACGCTCACTACAATACTATCCAAAAAAGACTAAATTAAAACTAATAAAGTTGGTACCGGGAGCCGGAATTGAACCGGCACGAGCGTTTAAATGCTCAACGGATTTTAAGTCCGTCGTGTCTACCAATTCCACCACCCCGGCAAATTGGATTATTCTGAAAGACCTATATTGTTAATCAAAAATCACAGATTTTCAATAGAGTATAAAATGAATGAAAAGCAAAGCAAAAAAAACTTGCTCAAATATTCAAATTTAAGTATAATTTCTTGCTACTATTTAAAATAGTAAAAAATCTTAAGGAGGCATTTAGCTATGAGTAAACCTAAATATAAACCACTTGGCGATAGAGTCATTGTAGAACAAGAATCTGCAGAACACACAACTCAATCCGGAATCGTTATTCCAGATTCAGCACAAGAAAAACCACAAACAGGAAAAGTGTTAAAAGTAGGAACAGGAAGAGTTACTGAAGATGGAAAAACAATTCCATTAAACGTTCAAGAAGGAGATATCGTTATTTATGCAAAATATGGCGGTACAGAATTAAAAATTGAAGGTTCTGAATATTTAATTATTAGAGAAAACGATATTTTAGCAATCAAAGAAAATTAATCTTAACGGAGGTTTAATATATTATGAGTTCAAAACAATTAAAATATTCCGATGATGCATGGAAAGCCCTTGCAGAAGGAATCAAAAAAGTAACAGACGCTGTAGGAAGCACATTAGGTCCTAATGGAAACAACGTTGTTTTAGAAAAGAAATGGGGATCACCTACTATTACAAATGATGGAGTGACTATTGCAAAAGAAATCGAATTAGAAGATCCATTTGAAAACATGGGTGCTCAGCTTTTAAAAGAAGTTGCATCTAAAACCAATGACATCGCAGGAGACGGAACAACAACCGCTACTATATTAGGTTACGCAATTTTCAAAGAAGGTTTAAAAAATGTTGCAGCTGGAGCAAATCCAAACAGACTTAAAAAAGGAATTGAAAAAGCTGTAAAAATCGTAATTGATGGATTAAACAACAGCAGCAAGCCAGTTGAAACTAAAGAAGCTATTGCTCAAGTAGCTACAATTTCAGCAAATAATGATGATGAAATTGGAAACTTAATTGCAGACGCAATGGATAAAGTAGGAAAAGATGGCGTAATTACTGTAGAAGAATCAAAAGGAATTGATACAGAATTAGATGTAGTAGAAGGAATGCAATTTGATAAAGGATTCTCTTCTCCATATATGATTACCGATAAAGATAGAATGGAAGCAGCCTACGACGATCCATTCATTTTAATCACAGACAAAAAAATCACAGCTATCAAAGATCTTTTACCAATACTTGAAAAAGTTGTTCAAGCTGGAAAAGCTCTTGTTGTTATTTCAGAAGATATTGAAGGTGAAGCTCTTGCAACTATCGTTGTTAACAAACTTAGAGGAACTGTAAATTGTTTAGCAATTAAAGCTCCTGGGTTTGGAGATAGACGAAAAGCTATGCTTGAAGATATTGCTGTTTTAACTGGTGGTGAAGTAATTTCTGAGGAAAAAGGTTTAACATTAGAAACAGTTGAGCTAACTCAATTAGGGACAGCTTCAAAAATCAAGGCTGACAAAGACAACACAACAATCGTTCAAGGAAAAGGCGAGCAAGCAAACATAGATGCTAGA
Organism: Candidatus Marinamargulisbacteria bacterium SCGC AG-343-D04; assembly: GCA_003265885.1. Classification (GTDB taxonomy): domain Bacteria; phylum Margulisbacteria; class Marinamargulisbacteria; genus AG-343-D04. The sequence continues at coordinate 14,268 of QFBQ01000035.1, read as the reverse complement.
GTTGAGCAAATCAAAAAAGAAATCGAATTAAGTGATTCTTCTTACGATAAAGAGAAACTTCAAGAAAGGTTAGCTAAGCTATCTGGTGGAGTTGCCGTTATTAAAGTTGGAGCTGCTACAGAAACAGAATTAAAAGAAAAGAAGTACAGAGTAGAAGACGCTCTTTCTGCTACACGAGCAGCTGTTGAAGATGGTATTGTATCTGGTGGAGGAACAGCCTTAATCAGACAAATCCCAGCTCTAGAAGAAGCCTTCCAAAAAGAAGAAGGTGATATCAAAGTTGGTGTTAAAATAGTTGCAAAAGCTCTAGAGCTTCCATTAAGACAAATTGCATCTAACTCTGATTTAGAAGCATCCGTAATTGTTGATAAAGTAAGATCTGCTGAAGGAGACTTTGGATACAACGCACGAACAGATGAATTCACAGATATGATCAAAGCTGGAGTTGTAGACCCTTCTAAAGTAACAAAATCTGCACTTCAAAATGCAGCATCTATTGTAAGTTTATTATTAACAACAGATGTTTTGATTGCTGACAATCCAGAAGATAAAGCTGAAGTTCCTGCCGGTGGAGGCATGGGCGGCGGAATGCCAGGAATGGGTGGAATGGGAGGTATGATGTAAGCTTTATTTGCATCATTTTCACCACAAAAACGCCCTCTTTTGAGGGCGTTTTTTTTACTCATATCAGTTACTGATCTGCCAAAGTATCTTTGACGTTTTTTTCATTCCAAATATTTATGTTTGCACCTTTAGCATTAAACTTCTCTACCTTCTCTACTTTAGACCCCGGAGAATCCCCTACAATTAATATCGTTAATTTTTTAGAAACACTAGTGGCAATTCGAGCCCCTCTTTCTTTGAGAACAGCTTCTATTTCATGACGTTTAGCAAAAGAAAATGTTCCTGTGATTAACACTACTTCACCAGATAGTTCTCCCTCACTCTGCTCTGATTCGTGAGGATCAATCCCCAAACGTTTAAGATGTTCAATCAGATCTAAAAATGTCTCACTTTTAAAATAAGCCTCTAATGACTCGGCTGTTTTATTTCCAATAGAGTCAATATCCACTAATTCTTCATAGCCAAGAGATATAAATCGATCTAAAGATCCACAATACTGAGCAAGAACATGAGCCGCTGTCTTTCCAACAAAAGACAAGCCTAAACCAAAAATAACACGAGAAAGCTCTCTTGTCTTAGAAACGTTAATAGCCTGCAAGACATTCGAAATAGACGTCTCCCCCATCCTATCACAGCTGAGCAAATCCTCTTCCGTTAATTCATATAAGTCAGATACACGAGTGACTAGCTTTTTTTCTACAAATTGGTCAATGATCGATTCCCCCAATCCTTCAATATCCATAGCATCACGGGATACAAAATGCTTTATTCTTCCCTTAATTTGAGAAGGGCACATGATATTTAGACATTTATATGCGACTTCTCCTTCTATTTGAGTAATATCACTCTGACAATCTGGACACTGTGACGGCATAATAAAGGGCCGACTTGATTTATTGCGCTGATGTAAACGCACAATTTTTGGAATAACATCTCCAGACCGTTGAAGCACAACATCATCCCCGATATACACTCCTTTACGTTCTATTTCTTCAATATTATGCAAGGTTGCTCTTTTAACAACGGCTCCCGACACTTTTACGGGAACTAAATGAGCAACAGGGGTCAATACTCCCGTTCTACCTACTTGAATATCTATATCTAAGACTTTAGTAATCACTTCTTCAGAAGCAAACTTATAGGCCATTGCCCATCGTGGAGCCTTTGCTGTAAACCCTAATGTCTCTTGCAGAGCATAATCATCCACCTTACACACCACACCATCTACTTCCCAATCAAAAGAAAATCGTTTTGCTTCATAATCCTTAATATATGAATAAAGATCATCCAAATTCGAACTTTGAAACACATCTGGGATAACAGGAAAGCCCAATGATTTCAAATAATCTAAGGTTTTACAATGAGACTCAAATTCTGTATCCATCCCTTGATAAACAAAAATATCCAGATGTCGCTTAGCCGCAACTCGAGAATCTAATTGTCTCATCGAACCAGCTGCAGCATTTCTAGGATTAGCAAAATCTTCTTTAATCATCTCAAACTGTGATTTTTTAATATAGACTTCTCCTCTAACTTCAATCGTAACGGGTTTCGACAGTTTCATTGGCAACGATCGAATCGTTTTCAAATTTTCCGTCACAGTCTCCCCTTTCACACCATCCCCCCGAGTCCCCCCCGAAACAAATACCCCATCTTCATAGCGCAATGCAACTGCCAACCCATCAATTTTAGGTTCTATAGAAAATAAAATAGACTCTTCTACACACTCTTTATACATACGTTTAGAAAAATCCAAAAAATCTTGCTTAGAAAACATATTCCCTAAAGAAGGCAGTTTTGTAGAATGAACAAAGGGAACAAATGATTCTAAAGGCCTATCCCCTATCCTCTGAGTGGGAGAATCTACCGCAATCAATAAAGGATTTGCAGATTCAAAACCTAGCACTTCTTTATAGAGTTGATCATACTCATGATCTGAAATGAGTGGTTTATCCTTAACATAATAAGCATGCGAATAAGCGTTTAATCGCTCAACAAGATCCAGATAAGCAGAATGATCACGCATCTTTAAGAAAAGTAAAAACGAATCATTTCAGTCACCCACAAAATATAAGAAGAAAAGGGTCTCAACATTAATTGAGCGATCACCAAGATCCCCAACATTTTTCCACATTGCAAGAAGAAAACAACACTCCTTACATCCGTATCCGGCCGTTGACCATTAACCGCTTGGTCTGTAATCCGTGCTCCTGAAGGATCTACAAAAATAGTAAACATAATAGTAGCCATCCCATTCACAATACCCGATAATTGAATAGCTGTAGACCTAAACTCCGGCAAATAAGCTCCAGCCAACATCGAACACAACACCCCTATCACATAAATAGATGTAACCGCTACATTAAACAACAAAAACCCTTTAGGTAATCGTTGAAGTGAAATTTCTTTAAACATACAAAAACGTGGCAATTTAAACAATTTAAGCATTTTGACTATATTACGAAATTTCAACATGTTAAACATAAGTTTAGGAATAGACCCTTTTACTTGAAACTCACGTATAGCCTTTTGAAACAACTGCACAACAGTAGGAGTCATAAACGCTCCAAAAAGAGCACCACAAAATGCAAAAAATATAATAACCCTAAAATTCATTTCTAAGAGATGTATAGAAGCGCTAGATCCCTCTAAAATAGCCGTATCCACCATAGCTCCTAACAAAGGAGCTTGAAACATATTTGATAATCTCGACACCAACAAAGTTGACGTAACAAATGCCATAGCAATCGCGATTTGCTTGGTTCTAACACCTGCCAATCTCATACTATATGCTAAAGATTCCGTTGTATGAATCATAAAAGTAAAAAAACAAATAATTCCTAAAGATAGAGAAAACTCCATACCCCTAAGACTACCATCGCCCTCAATCAAAAAAAAGTCCTATGTTGCACTGAATACCAAAAATAGCTAGAATACAATTCTATTATGATAAAAAATATTTTACTATCCATAGAGTTCATATCCGCAGTCTTGTTAATCATTGCCGTCCTCCTGCATTCTGCAAAAGGAGAAGGCCTTGGAGGTATAGGAGGACAAGCACGCATATTTAATTCTCAAAAAGGGCTTGAAAGTGGACTGGATAAAATTACATATGCGCTGGCCTTCATCTTTCTATTAACCGCAGGTATTTTTGGTGTTTTCTTTTAACACATCCCTATTCTATAGTCTTATATTTACAGTCCTTTTCTCAACCATTACTGTTGCAGAAACACAATCCTTTATCAAAGAATATCTTCCCGATCTCCGTCAAAAAACAAGCACCTCAACATCTACACAAACAGCCCCAAAAAAAACAAGCAAACCTATCGGAACAATTTCTATAACAGGGTCAAAAACTTTTGAAACAAACAAAATTATTGAAATTTCAAAATTAAAAAAAGGAAGCACATCAACAAAACTAAGCTTAAGCAGAGCAAAAAGAAACATTACTAATTTAGGAATTTTTAAAAAAGTTACCCTTAATACAAAAGAAAAAAAAGACAAGATAGATATTTCCATTACATTGGTAGAAAATCCTATCGTTTCAGAAGTTATCATTGATGGAAATACAACACTTACACAAGAGTATCTCACCCACCATTTAAAAAGCACCCCTAACAGCCCGTACAATCTCTCTCATATTAGAAATGATATAAAATTTCTAGAAAAAGCATATGAAGAATTAGGATTTTTAGAGGCAAAAGTCTATAATATTGAACGACCTAAAACAAGCAACTCTCCTCTCATATTTTATGTAGGCGAAGGGGTTATAGACGACATCTCTATCACTGGCAATATCAAAACACAGGATTATGTTATTTTAAGGGAACTAGATTTACGACCTGGAGACAAATTAACTAGAAAACATCTAAGATCGAACATTAGAAAAGTATTTAATCTAAGTTATTTTAATGACATCCAACCTAGTATCATTCCATCAGAAACTCCTAACAAATATTTACTCAAGTTAAACATTGTTGAAAAAGAAACAAGTGGAGCCTTCACTCTAGGAGGTGGATACGCGCCAAATAGTGGTTTTAATTTCTTTTCTGACCTTTATTGGGACAATATCATGGGAAGTGGACAACTCATCATGTTAAAAGGGAACTTTGGTCTAGGAGTTGGAGGTTTTGACAATTCAAATTCGACCTATCAATTTAAATACCATAACCCATGGGCCTTTGGAGAAAGAAGGTCTTTCACGTTTAAAACGTGGACAACATCTGGGTCATTCAGCGCCTTCGACTTTGGGTCACAAGACTTTAGTTTCCAGTCACAAAAAAGAAGGGGAGTTGAAGTAGGGATTGGGATTCCTCATACCTACGATATTCGATCTCACCATAACATCAAATATGAGTCTGTATCTCTAGATACCACCAATTTATCCTACAATATTTACAGCTACAAATTCAACTTAAGTATAGATAAACGAGATCAAAACCAAAACCCAAGAGAAGGCTACTATCATAATATATCCATTGAACAAGCGTTTAAATTTAGAATGAAAGCCATAGACTTTACGCAGGCAGATCTAACCCTAAGAAAATTTTTCCCCATTGGAAAAAAACAAACTCTTGCACTTAAATCATCCTTTGGCTACATCAGAAGCCCTGAAATAAATAATGAAGATTTATTTGTTGCTCAATATTACTATGTTGGAGGCTCTCGAACTGTAAGAGGCTATGCTGACAACGACCCGTTTGCATATGGAAATTCTCAAGTATTAAGCACTCTTGAATACCGCTACATTATATCCCCCACAATAACCGTATATAGCTTTGTAGATATTGGTTTTGCCAACCAAGAAACGTTAGATGATAACAGCATAGTCAAGCACGATATCACTGATTTTAAAGAATATAAAATTAGTAAAGGAGTTGGCTTAAAATTTGTCGTAGCGCCACTCGGCCCTATCAAATTAGATTTTGGTATCACAGAAACAGGCATTGGTAGACTACAAGTAAACCTTGGCTATTCATTCTAAGCATTTACACCTTCCCATTTTCTGCTAAAATAATTAAAAAAAACGAAGGAATAATACTATGAAAAAACTATTATATTTCATGATCTCACTATTAATTTGCAGCACACTTTCAGCCAATGAAATAGGCTTCATTGATACTGAACTAGTCTTTCAAAAAGCTAAATTCGTTCAAAAATTCAGAGAAAACTTTTCTGAAAAAGAAAAAGAGTTTAATAAACTGATTGAAAAAAAATCAAAAAAAATTGAAGAAGCTATCGCGAAAAAGAAGCCGGAAGAAGACATCCGAAAAATGGTTTCTAAGAGAGATGAAGAACTTGAACCCAAAAAACAAGAGCTCATGCAATATGAAATGTCATTTAGACAAAATTTCCTATTAAACATTACATCAACTGCAAAAAAAGTAGCTGAAGAACTAGGAATTGATATGGTCATAGATAAACAAATCGTATATTTCGGAGGCTTTGATCTCACAGATTTAGTAATCGAGCGTCTAAATAAATAGTGAACTTATCTGAATTAGCATTAAAGATTAATGCTAAGATAGTCAATGAAGAATCATTAACTATACACTCAATAAATACATTAGAAGACGCAAAACCTGGCGATATCACCTTTATTTTAGATAAAAAAAACATTCAAAAAGCGTTGGACTCCAAAGCCAGCGCTTTCATCACATTTAAAGACATCGAAAAGCTTAAAAAACCTCAACTCATTGTAGAGAAACCACGCGAAACATTAGCAGCCGTCATATTACTATTCTATCCAGACCTATCCGAACCCAACATAACAGACGCAATATCATCTTCCACTAGCATCGAAAAAACCGCCTCAATTGGCCCCTTTACTGTTATCAAAGACCATACATCCATAGGTCATCACACAATCATTCACAACAACATATCCATAGGAAAAAACTGTAAAATAGGAGATCATTGCATTATTCATCCAAATGTAACCCTTTACGATAATTGCCATATTGGAAATAACGTTATTATTCATGCCGGAAGCACAATAGGATCCGATGGATTTGGATATTACCAAAAAGAGGGACGTTCTTACAAAATAAAGCATATTGGCTCCGTCATCATTGAAGATAACGTTGAAATAGGGGCTAATGCATCAATAGACAGAGGTTGTTTAGGAAAAACAATTATAGGAAGTGGCAGTAAAATTGATAATCTAGTCCAAATTGCCCACAACACTCATATTCAAAGCAACTGTTTAATCGCTGCTCAAGTAGGATTTACCGGTAGCTGTTGTGTAGAAAACAATGTATCCATTGGCGGGCAGGCAGGAATAAACTCCTCAAATATCGGAGCATATAGTATAATAGCCGGAAAGGCTGGCGTAACCAAAACCATAAAAAATAAGTCTTTTGTATCAGGGTTTCCTGCTTGGGACCATTATAAAGAATTAAAAAAAGAAGCAATAGTAAGAAAATTAATAGAAAGGAAGGCACCATGAAAAAATATATACTATTACTACTAATTCTAGTATCTCAAAGAATCATCGCTAATCCTACGATAAGTGGACCTACAGGACTCGTTACCATGCCTTCTGCAGAAATTCTAAAATATAAAGAATACAATTTAGGATTTGACTATTCATTCAATCTTGATGATTCAAAAAATTCAAAAAACTATTACAAAATGAACGTAGGGGCATTAGAAAACACAGAATTTGGCTTTGTTGGTGGATCAGAACCTGATGAAGGCGTTTTTTTAAATTTCAAATGGAGTTTGTCCTCAAACTCTGGTCGATTCCCCTTACTAATGGCGGTAGGATTTGAAAAATTAACCTCAGAAGAACAATCTGATTTTTACATCGTAACCTCAAAAAAAATAAGAGCCGATCTTGGCGTTCATGGAGGTTTTAAAGCACTCTTCAGCAATGACATTGATATTTCTCTCATGACAGGTATAGATTACTCCTACAATGATCAACTTATTATACTTGGAGATATCACAAGTAGACAAAACAACAAGTACTACATCAACACTGGAATATTATTTAAAATATTCAAAATAACAACTATAGATAATTTATATCTTAAAACCTCTATAACAAACATTTTAAGAAATCAAGATGAGGACTCTTTTTTAAATATAGGATTTTGTTATACAAATGTCCTATAGAAAAGATTCTCAATAAAATGGTACAATATATACATTATGATAAATAAAGACTCTATAGAATTAATCATCGAAAAACAAAGTGGGAACACATTTAAAGCGACTACCCCTTCTTTTCCCATTTGCAAAGGAATCGGAGAAACAAAAGATGACGCTATCAATAAGCTGTGCAATTCGATTACATATTTTATATCTAAAACAACAAAACATTTTTTAAAAACAAAGCTACTAAGCAAGGATTATTCTGAAATTGTAGTAAACCCAGAAAAAAAAGAAGACTTTCAACACAGAGTCATTCCTCTTATGAATTCAAGCACCCAAACAAACCACAAGCAAGTATTCTTAAAATCAATTGAATCACTCTTTGACTCGTATATCTCTGGAACAAGTCATTCCGAGAATCCAACAGAAAGTGCATTAGACTCCATTGAATCATTATTTAATCAAACGCAGCCTAGTAGCAAAGAACCTGACAATTTAATGTTTGGCATTAATCTATGTCTCAACTAAATGACATTAATACGCTAAGACACAGTTCCGCTCACATACTTGCACAAGCTGTTTTAAAAGTATACCCTGACGCGAAACTGGGAATTGGTCCTGCAATTAATGATGGCTTCTACTATGATTTCGACATCAGCACCCCCATTACAGAGTCTGATTTAGAGATAATAGAAAAACATATGAAAGACATCATAGAAGAAAAGCAACATTTCAAACAATATTCACTCAACAAAGAAGATGCGATAAAAAAATGTAAAGAAAGCAAGCAAGATTATAAATGCGAGCTTATTGAAGATCTAGATCTAGATACCTATTCATTTTATGAAAATGGCCCCTTTGTTGACTTATGTAAAGGGCCTCACATAACACATACCAAAGAGATTAAAGCTTTTAAATTATTAAACGTATCTGGTGCCTATTGGAAAGGATCTGAAAAAAACAAAATGCTCCAACGTATTTATGGAACAGCATTTTTCAGCCCTAAAGAACTAAAAAAACATCTATTAAAATTAGAGGAAGCCAAAAAGAGAGATCACAGAGCTCTTGGAAAACAATTAAATCTCTTTAGTATTAATGAACAAATCGGAGGAGGCTTAGTCTTATGGCATCCTAAAGGGTCTACAATTCGAAACATTATTGAATCAACATGGAAAAAACTTCACAACAAGAACAACTACAAACTCATTCATACACCGCATGTTGGGAAATCAGAATTATGGAAAACATCCGGACATTTAGATTTTTATGAAGAAAACATGTATGACAAAATGGAAGTTGAAAATCAAGACTATTATCTAAGACCTATGAATTGTCCCTTTCATATCATGATATATAAACATCAACTGTTTTCATACCGACAACTCCCCATTCGTTATGCAGAGCTAGGAACTGTTTACAGATTTGAGCGTTCAGGAGTATTACACGGTTTGTTTAGAGTAAGAGGTTTCACCCAAGACGATGCACATATTATTTGCACAAAAGAACAAGTCGAAGATGAAATAGAAAAAGCATTAAGATTTTCTCTAGACATACTCAAGTTATTTGATTTCAAAACGTTTAAACTTTTCATCTCAACAAAACCCTCAGAGAAATCGGTAGGAGAGTCCAGCAAATGGAAACTAGCAGAAACATCATTAAAAAATGCTGTAAAAAATGTTGGATTACCCTTTGAAATAGATGAAGGTGGCGGGGCCTTTTATGGTCCAAAAATTGACATCAAAATTGAGGATGCAATTGGAAGAGAGTGGCAATGCTCAACCATACAGTTCGACTTTAATCTACCCAAACAGTTCAACATGTCCTTTATTAATTCTGAAGGAAATAAAGAAGAACCTTACATGATTCACAGAGCATTATTAGGGTCGATAGAACGATTCTTTGGTATTCTAATAGAGCATTACGCAGGTTGGTTTCCTGCATGGTTAGCCCCCGTGCAAGTTAAAGTACTCACTGTAAACCAAACAACAGAAAACTATGCAAACACTATAGCCGACACCTTAAAAGATCATGACATAAGAGTAGAACACGATTTCTCATCTGAAAAAATTGGGTATAAAATCCGACAAGCAATAAAGGAAAAAGTTCCATATTTAATCATTATTGGAAACAAAGAAGTTGAAGAAAACACAATCACATTAAGAAACAGACAAGAACAATTAGGATCGATGACTATTGAAGACTTCATTGCAAAAACAACCGATGAGTTTAACGAAAAAACTCAGACATCCAAGATTGACAAGTTTATAAAGTAAAGCTATACTCCTCAGCCAATGGTAATGAAAAAAAAGGTCAACAATAGAGATAGAGGAGGAAAATCTAAAAAACGCTATTCTATAAATGAACAGATAAAAGCTAAAGAAGTAAGACTAATAGACAACAAAGGAAACCAAGTTGGTGTAGTCCCAATAGAAAAAGCAAAAGAAATGAGTAATGACTTAAATCTTGATCTCCTTTTAATTTCAAAAGATGCAAACCCTCCAGTATGTAAAATAGCAGATTATGGGCAGTTTTTATATCAAGAAAAGAAAAGAGAAAAACAAACTAAGAAAACAACGCAGACCATAAAAGAGTTAAAACTAAGTCACAACATCTCTATTGGCGATTATAATGTAAGATTAAATCATGCCAAAAAGTTCTTAACAAAAAAATATAAAGTTAAATTGACAGTAGTATTTAGAGGTAGACATATTATATATAAAAATGACCATGGAATAAAAATTGTTGAACGATTTTTAGAGGATATAAAAGAATATGGAACAAAGGATAATCAAGAAATCAGACCTACACGAAATTTGTCTATTATGATTAACCCGAAATGAGGAATAAAATGAAAAAAACAAAAAAGTATAAAATAAAAACAAAGAAAGCTGCCAGTAAAAGATTTACAATTACTGGATCTGGAAAAGTCAGACGAAAAAAAGCGGGAAAACGACACTTATTAGAACATAAATCTCCAGATACAATAAGAGCTGGAAGAAATAAAGCAGGTATTTCAAAATCTGACATTACCAAAGTCAGAGCAATGTTACCTGGGGTAACGATAAAGGAGTAATCAATGTCTAGAGTAAAACGAGGAAATGTAGCAAGAAAAAGACGGAAAAAGGTTTTAAAACTTGCAAAAGGATTTAGTGGAAGTTTATCAAAGCTATATCGGCCCGCTCAACAGGCTGTACTTCATGCAGGTATTTATGCATATAAAGATAGAAAGCTCAAAAAAAGAGAGTTTAGAAAGTTGTGGATCTTACGTATTAATGCTGCATTAAACGAAAGTCAATTAAGCTATTCTACATTTATGGGGATGTGCAAAAAAAAGAATGTTCAGTTAAATAGAAAAGTTCTTGCAGAATTAGCTGCAAATCAGCCTGACGTATTTAACTTAATTGTAAAAGAAATAACACAATAAAGGGGTTTTAAATGATAGAAATGAATCTAGGTGGATTAGGATTTGATCCAAAGAATATGTCACCTATCATTTTATTAAAAGACGAAGAAGAAAGAAATTTCTTACCTATTTGGATAGGAATGTTTGAAGCAGCTGCTATCGCTATGGAATTACAAGATTTCAAACCCCCCAGACCCATGACTCACGATTTATTAGTAAAAACTATTGAAACTCTAAATGGAAAAATCAAAAAGATCATTATTAACGAAATTGTCGAAAATACATTTTATGCAGTAATAGAAATTGAAACTCCTGCTAAAAAGATCATAAAAATAGATTCCAGACCTTCAGACGCTGTTGCTGTATCTGTTAGAGTAAAAGCCCCTATTTTTGTGAATGAGTCCGTTATGATGAAAGCAAAAATGGTGAATGCAGAAAAAGATGAAGAAGAAACAAAAAACTTCAAAGATTTCATCGACGATATTAACCCCGAAGATTTTCAGAAATATATCGACAAACATTAAGCTTAGTATCGAAAATAATCAGATGCTTTGATATAATCAATCTCCCAGGCGCCTGTAGCTCAGCTGGATAGAGCAACGGACTTCTAATCCGTAGGTCGGGGGTTCGACTCCCTCCGGGCGCACCATCTTAACTCCGTAACTATTCAGTGAACAAATTTAGTTTTTTTAATTGATAAATAATGATATTTGGTCTTGCTTAGCTGAAAGCATAAAATTTAAATCAAAAAACTACACTTTATTTGATTTAGAAAATTTTCTTAATTAATATTAATATCTCATACATAGTCATCAAATAATGAAATAGTTACTAATAAAACTTGATTTAATAAAAAAGTATGACATTATTTAATATAAAGGGAGTGATAATTATGGAAGAAATAATCTCAACAATAATATTTGCAAAAGCTTATGGTATTTACTTTACTATAGTGGGTCTTGGACTATTAACATGCCCAAATCGATTTAGAAGTTGGTACAATGATATTTTAGTTGAAGAGAGACGTGTAATATTCGGTGGAACAATAGCATTACTCATTGGAAGTTTTATTATTGCAACTCATAATATATGGACATCCGACTGGAGAATCATAATCACATTAATTGGTTATTGGGGAGTTTTTGCTGGAGCAGGTTCTCTTATATCTAGCAAATTTATCTCATTATATAAAGTAATGATAAACTCTGGTGACATTATTTATAGATTAAGTGGAATTGCTTGGTCAGCTTTGGGTATTTTCCTTTTTATTCAAGGATTTGGGTTATAAAATACGCCTGAAATTAATTCGATTTTAAATTTTTATAAACTAAGAGAGATCCCAGAGGCGCATTGCTTTATTCAGAATAAAGATTGTCATTTTGACATTACTATGAATAATGTTGCTGCTGCCTTAGATATTGTAGACATGCATCAATTAAATATTAAATCTATTTATCCTAAAAAAGATCTGTTTCATAAAAACTATATCGAAAAATGGATACAATCCAAACATATCAACTATAGCGTTGAAGACATGTGGGCAATTAGAGAAGAATGTATTAATGTCTTATAATAGATGCTTTTAAAATGAAAAGAAAATCGGAAAAGAAATGACCACCATTCGTCTTGCAACTGCTCATGATCATGACAACTATTGCTTGTCTTCGATATCACTTCGGATCTTGCTTTTGGTTTTCTTAGCCTCCCCTCTCTCGACTGAATCCTTGAGAAGAGTAATGTTTTTTTCTTGAGCCGTTTTGATACACTTTAGAAAAAACTAATGATAGATCATAATAATAAAAAAATAATTTTAACTGGAACCCCTGGCTCAGGAAAAACATCCATTATTAATTTACTTAGGGAAAAGGGATACGATGTTATTCAAGAAGCTTCAACGTTTATTATAAAAAAAGAACAGAAATTAGGCACTCAAGAACCTTGGAAAAATAGTGATTTTATAGATAAGATCATTTCTTTACAAAAGAGACGTGAACGTAAAGCCAATACATTACTAAATCATGTTCAGTTTTTTGATCGATCTCCACTATGTACCTATGCATTAGCAACTTACTTAAGATTCTCTCCAAGCACATTATTATGTAACGAAATCATATGCCTCTCAATTTACATTGCAATTATATACAGCAAACGAATTATCAGACTTATTAAAAAAGCATCATTTTGAAATTATTAAGCAATCTGATTTTGAAACATCTCATTTTGATCAAGATAAATCATTACGCATTTTATCTGTGGCTAGGAAAATAAAACCAACATGTTAAAATATATTGAAATTTATCATAGAAATAATTGATTACAAAAAAAAATTAAAAAACACAATGAATACTAAGCTTAATAAGCAAAATGTGTACGAAGAATACGACAAAATCCATAAATGGTATGATCAAGCTAGGACAAAAACTTTGTTTGAAAAAAACTACCTTGAACTAGTTTCAGAAAAACTCAACCCAAACGATTCTATATTGGATTTAGGATGTGGAACAGGAGAACCAATTGCGAAATATTTTATTGATCACGGTTACCAAATCACCGGCATCGATGCTTCTAGAAAAATATTACGATATGCTCAACATCGTTATCCCAATCATACATGGCTACTAAAAGACATGAGAGACTGTGAATTAAATACAAGGTTTAATGCAATAATAGCTTGGAATAGCTTCTTCCATTTACCTAAACAAGATCAAAGGAATATGTTTAGAATATTTGCTAAACATGCCAAAAAAAACACAAGGTTATTATTTACAGCAGGCCCGAGAAATGGAGAGGTCGTCAGTAAAATGGATGGTGAAAGCTTCTATCATGCTAGTTTAGATGAATCCGAATATGCAGACTTACTATTAAAAAATGGGTTTAAAATGCTACTCTTTAATAAAGAAGATCCTAATTGTAACGAACACACTGTTTGCCTTGCAGAATATAAATAGGTGATTTTGATCAAGATAAACCACATAAATGATTAAATTTAATTTAAAAGCATTCACAGAAAAGGGGGGTATTCATCTAATACCTTTGTAGTTTTTCACAAATCCACGCTTAGCTCTCCTCGATAGCCCCATAAGCGTAGAATTATGTATAAGCTTATCCCCCACTTCTCTTTTTAAAAAGCACTTCATAACCAA
>QFBQ01000034.1 GCA_003265885.1 Candidatus Marinamargulisbacteria bacterium SCGC AG-343-D04 | reverse complement strand
AGCGTGACATCTGTACACTATTAGCTTGTCTTATTTTTTTATTAGTATATAGTAAATATAGTTCGATATATAAAAGTTTAAAAGGGGTAAATCAATGACAAGTAAAGTTATTCTCAAGAAAATAGTATCAGGTCTTATTAGTTTTATGTTAATTGGGATTCTTGCATCCTGTGGAAGCTCAGGAGATAGTGACACCACATCCACTACCTCTGACTCTACCCCATCTGGATCTAGTACCGCTGTTATTAATTTTAATATTGCGAGCGAACTTGAAAGTCTCATTGGAACCAATAGCAGCTCCTCTTCTTCTAGTTCTTCAAGCTCCTCTGGCCTTTCTTTTTCATCATCAGCTCCGATAGATTTTAATGGAAAATGTGAAGGTGAGTTAGGCTATCTGGATAGTTCTGGAACTTTAAAAACCTTAGCTATTTCTCCAACGATTGATAATGCAGCTGAATCCATGACCTTTGAAAATGCACCCACAGATATTTTACTAGCTCGGCTTGAGTGTAATGTCGATAACGCCAGTACGACTGACAAAGAAGAGATTCTAGAATTTAAAGGAGTTATACATGTAGAGACTGATAACAGTACCGTTTCTGCAAATATAGATGAAACTACTTACGAACTCTATAGTTTAATTGGAAATAGTATTTCTACCGCTCTATCCGACTCTAGTGAAGAACTAAGCTCCTCTACTAAGAAACTACTCTATAAAGTTGCTATACAAGTGTATGATGATCTCAAAAAAGAGTTTAAACTCAAAACAAAAACAGCCGTTTCTCCCAAAAAAAACAAAGCTGACATTTCTACATCAACAACTATTCAAGTAGAAGCAGACAGAATAAAAGATCTTGAAAAAATCACCAAAACAACAAAACAGGCGCAAAGCATTGTAAACACTGAAACATCATCCACTTCGGATTTACCAACTGAGGCAGAATCTAAAGATCTTATCTATGAAGTTTTTAAAGACGCTCAAATTCCCAAAGTTTTTCTTGATAGTTTCGCAAAAAGTCATTCCGAAGGAACTAAGATTTCCACACAGGGTTTAATTGATGCGCTGTCAGCAGCAATAGGAGCTGACGAAAAAACCACGGATACAGACGCAGAAAAAAACAGCAAAATCAGCAATAAGAAATAATATCAAAGAAACTATTTTATATCCTATTACAGATGAGGACGGCATGTTTCACGATATCAACAATAGTTCTTATGATGGAGGCCTGGACCCTAATTTATTAGAATTCGCTATTTTTGATAGTTCTGAAATTGAAACGCTTCAAGCTAAAACAGAGGAACAGCTTCTAGTTCATGATTTTAATGTAATAGAAGGCCTGAGTATCATAATGGATACATTTGAAGAAAATCCTCGAAATATAGATATGAATAATTTTGATCAATATCTGTTTATGGAAACGCTAGATTTATTAGAGATAACTGCAGGGGAGTTAACAATCCCTTTTGTTCATCAAGAATCATATAATGACAATAACTCTATTAATATAGAATTTGAAGTCATCCATAAAGATACCTCTATTTCAAAAGCCGAGTTAGTATATGTATCTTCTTCTGGCTCTTCTACCATTCCTTTCACTTTAGACTCTTCGCATGATTATGTCTCTGAATTTGAAATTAAAGACTCTGATGGTGAATCCTCTATTAATCTTTCAGCAGGTGGCCCTGTTACAATAAACATTTATGATTCAAATAACGCTATAGTCAAGACTCACTCTTTCTATTTATACAACTGGAATGCGATGACTTACGAAAATTTCGGAGATTCCATTGTAGGATCCATTGAAGATACAGGAGATCTTCATACCTCCGACGTTATTTTAAAAGACCATGTTGAATATATGGAATTATCTTGGCCAGCAGTCACTCCTGTATTAACTGATACCGGTTTAACCTCTGATGATAATTTTTCTGTAGAGTACTGGGTTCATATTGTGGATAACACCGGAAACAGTCTATGTAACTATAGCAGTTTTCATACAGACACTCCCTATGTTAGTTATGAAGATCTCCGTGAAGATTGCCCTAATGTTTCTGAATTAAAGGATTTAACAAGCTCTAAAGAGTATCAGCTTATAATCTCAGCATCTATGTTTTCAGAATCCTTTGAGCATGACATCGGCTATGCCTCTATTCCCTTTCAAGTCAAAGTAGATAGTGACGCGCCTGATACACACCATACCTCTCTTCATGATCTTCTTGGAAATGAATATGTTGTAGATCTTAAAGTAGATGATAATGGATACATTTTTGTCTTATTATCCAACCAGACTATCTTGAAACTAGACCCTTCTGGAACATTCGTCTCCACACTAACGCTTCCCAGCCCTGAAACCGGAGAGTGGCAATACGCAGAGACAATGGTCATTCATGATAATAATCTGCATGTATATGACGCTATTGGAAAAATTTATAAACTAGACACAAATGGGGTTCTCGACGCTGCCTATGAAGTCACTAATGACCCTAATGCTATCTCGTATAAAAGTGGATTTGATGTCAACAAAGACGGAGACTATCTCTTTTTAGATAATACAAACGTATCCATTTTTGAAGTTGATTCCGGAGCCTTAACTAAAAAAGACGATTTTGCTCATGGTCACAGTCATGATGTCAGACATCTCGCCGTTGATAGCAATAACCAAATTTTTATAGGAGAAATAGATTACTGGTCAGGAGATCAACAAATACATGTGACACAATATGATGGAACAACCGTTGGTTCTTTTGGAGAAAAAGGTGAAGGCAAAGACAAGTTAGGATATATTTCTGACATAATCATCGGGGAAGATGATAAGATTATGGTGTCGAACTATGATAATGCTGGAGTTCAAGCATATGGAACAGATAGGTCATTTGATAAAAACCTTGGATATGATATGCCAAACATCGACCCTTTTGAACAAACGGCTATTCAAAAAGGTTCTAGTTCTTCAGCTGGAACCGTAGTAGGGATTTCTAGAAATTATTATTCAGGAGAACTAGAACTTCATATTCTACCTTCTGAATTACACGATTACGATCTCGATACTACTTATCAATCATCTATGTCTTCTGGAGGATAAACATAACTATAAGATTTAGAACATGCTCGCCATTTATAGGCGGCATGTTCTGGTTTTATTTAAACACTTTAAACTCTTGCCGAAGCTCACGTTTATAAACCCCCGTTTGATGACAGTTTAAACACTTATTCGTAATATTTTTTTCCACACAACTACAAACAATAGGCTCTAATCTCTGTGATAATATACCTTTTAATACATATCGAGTTAAAAATTCATCACAACCTAAAGATTTTAACCTCATTAAACTAGACTCTACATCATGTGTATGCAACGTCGATATTACTAAATGACCCGTATATGCGGCTTGTATTGCAATACGCGCTGTCTCTTCATCTCGAATCTCTCCTAGCATAATCACATCCGGATCTTGCCTTAATACCGCCTTTAATCCAGCAGCATAGGTATATCCAGACTCTTGATTAACGCGAGATTGTCGTACCCCGTATAAGGACTTCTCTACTGGATCTTCTATACTCACAATGACCCCACTCTTTTGTACTTGCAAATACCTTAATAAGGCATAAATAGTGGTGGTCTTCCCGGACCCTGTGGCCCCTGTTATCAGCACTAAACCAGATTTATGATTAAGCATCTTTTTACACGCATCAATCGCCTCTTTTTTCATACCTAAATCACGAAAAGAAACATAAGGGTCTTCATGGTCTAAGACTCTCAACACGATATCTTCTCCAGAGATGGTAGGTAATGTTGACACTCTCAGCTCGCAAGCATCTCCCTGTCTACACCACCTCATCTGACCATCTTGAGGTAAAACACTAACCCCACTATCTATCTTTGCCTCCAACTTTATTTTCTGAATAAAAAATTGCGCCTCTTCATACGATAATGTCTTTTCATGCACCACTCGCCCATTAATTCTCATACAAATATCCATCCCTCCTTCCTTCAGACCATACCCATGAATATCTGAACTTCCAGACCGAATCGCCTTTTCTATAATCTGATCAACTATATCGTTGTTACCTCTGCATAACAGTCCCTCCATTTCATGACGCAGCATCAACGACATCTCTACAGATGCCTGACTATCTAAACCGCCCTTATACGGATTATAGACCCCCACCATAAGTGAGGTACTGTTCTCGAATAAAGGAAGATACCCTTTTTGTATACACCCTTGAAATCGAGTTTGTGTCATCAACGACATATCCCACACCATCTCCCCCAACGATACTCTTTTCATCCCTGTATGATCGGAAATAGCCTTATGTAATACAGGCTCAGATATAATATGATGACGAGACAAATACTCGTAAAGCTCTGCACAAGAACGCTCGGCAATCGACTCTAAAAAGGTTTTGGACACCACATTTTGGGCACACAAGATGTGCTTAAGTGCTGATATTTGCAAGAAATTTATTCAGAAATTAATACTTTTTTGAGAACTTCAATCTCTTCTAACGCTCTTCCCGTTCCAATTGCCACACACTCCAAAGGATTTTCGGCAATAGATACACTAATTTGAGTTTCAGCTTCAATATGTCTGTCTAGACCTTTCAACAAGGCCCCTCCGCCAGCTAAGGTAATCCCTCTATCCATAATATCTGAAGATAATTCGGGAGGGGTTTTTTCTAAGGTTGTACGAATTCCATCTAAAATCACACGAACAGGGTCTCTTAGAGCTTCCCGTATCTCTGTATTAGTTAAATTAAATGTCTTTGGTAATCCAGATACTAAATCTCTTCCACGAACCTCTAGCGTTGTTTCTTCTTTATCATCATAAGCAGATCCTAAACTCATTTTAATATCTTCTGCCGTTCTCTCTCCAATTAACAAACGATAATTATCTCTACAATGCGAAATAATCGCTTCGTCCATCTCATCTCCCGCAACTCGAATAGACTTAGACACTACAATCCCACCTAAAGAAATAACCGCAACCTCTGTCGTTCCTCCACCAATATCCACAATCATAGATCCCGCAGGATCAGATACCGGCAACGAGGCCCCAATAGCCGCCGCCATAGGCTCTTCAATCAAATAGGCTTCCTTTGCTCCAGCATGGTATGTCGCATCCAAAACGGCACGCTTTTCAACGCCCGTAATTCCAGATGGAACTCCCACTATAATCCTAGGCTTAATCCACCTGTTTGATGGCAACGCCTTTTGGATGAAATACTTCAACATCGTTTCTGTAATATCAAAATCTGCAATCACACCATCTCGTAATGGCCTTACAGCCACTACGTTACCCGGGGTTCGTCCAATCATGCGCTTGGCTTCATCCCCTACTGCAAGTACAAGATTTTTTTGTCTATCTAATGCCACTACTGACGGCTCTTGTATGACAACACCTTCGTTCTGAGAAAAGACAAGTGTGTTAGCTGTTCCTAAATCAATACCTAAATCAGACTGAAAACGTGACAAAAAATTTCTAAAGAATCCCATAGTTATATCCTTATTTATTATAGTATGAGTTTCATTATAACACTTTGTGTCTATTTTTAAACATGTAAATCTTTTGTTTTTTTATTTTTTTTGTTCATTTTTGATGATTAATCTCAGAGGAAGGACAAGGGGTCATTAAAAGTACTGAAGCAGCGATAGAATGTTATCAAAAATCTTTTGAACTAGGACATTTAGACGCCCAAGAACCTCTAAATGAGGCAAAAGTACACCTATCCAAAGTCACTAAGAGTGTATTCAGTAGTATAATCAACTTGGATACTATACCTGAGGTACCAGAAGGGGCATACGGTTTAGATCCTATACTTGAGGCCAAAGAAGAATAAAAGCCTTAAATCTCTTGCAAAAGCAGCTGAATTATTTAAATTAACTGATAGCAGCACTCGAATAGAGCTTTGTTTTTCCAAAACTCAAAAATATTTTTTTCCGGGGCGACGCTATTCCTCCATCATCTCGTAAGCTCTTCTTAAAAAGAACAAGTCTATTAAACATGATTTCTTTTCTTTTCCAAGTATAGCAAAACTAACATATGTAATTGGCTCAAAATCTACCCCAATAAGTGGCCATGAGCATTGTTCATTTGCAATATCTTTAACTATAGCCAAATTCAATTCAGGGTCTAACTCTAATTCATTTTTCAGGTCATCACCAAAAAGGTCTTCCTCGTTTAAATAACCATACTGTAACTCTTTAAACTCCTCAATGTCATCTTCAGATTCTTTTAGTTCTCTAATTTGACACTTTAAATTATTCAAAAACTCTTTTCCATAAGCAGTTCTAACCCTCCCTCTCATTTTAGCGTCTAGCGTAGGTTTTATTTCAGATAAACAATTCTCCAATCCTTCTTCTACCACTTTTTTATCTAGATCTTTTCTAATTTCACATCTTAACTTTTCCACACTTTCAGTACGTCTTAATAACTTTCTGCCTGGTGGGGGAGAGGTTCTCGTTGGGGGTGGCGAGTGGGTTCTCATACTCATTAAACTCTCCTTAATTTCTAAATTCTAGATCTCATACAGAAACGAGGTAAAACCATAGGGAAAAATACTAAAAAAATCAACTATTATTTATTGAAATTTTTTATTTTCTTTACTAATCAAATCACCTCTATTTTAATAGATCTATTCCAAATTCTATATATTCTTTATACTAGTATCAGTATGACCTTTTTTGCTGAAGATGGCGATATTGTTACCGTACACTACACCCTCTCTTATACCAATGGGACTATCTACGATAGCTCTCATGGAAAAGATCCTTTAACGTTCACACTTGGAAGTAAAGAGTTTATACCGGGCTTTGAATCCGCTATAAAATCTATGGAAGTCGGCGAAACTAAAACAATTACCATCCCCTGCAAAGATGCCTTTGGCCCCGCCCTTGATGAGCTCAAAAAAAAGATTCCGATAGACGATGTCCCCCCTCATATCAACAAAAAGGCTGGGCAAGGTATTTCTATCCAATTACACGAACAAGCATTTCCCCTATTTTGTACTATAAAAGAAGTCACGCCGGAGCATATCCTCATCGACGCTAACTTCAAGCAAGCAGACAAAGATTTCTTACTTGTTATTGAATTAATAGACCTTGATGCAGATATCTCTCAATCCTAAATCTCAACGACTTGATTTTTTTTGTTATTTTTGCAAGAATAAGAAGTGGAAGTGTTGAAGTGGGTATTCCCCACTTTTTTTATTTTTAGTAAATATACTTTTGATAAACTTTTAAAATAAATGAGGTTAAGTTATGATCATAATTGATAATTTAGAACAAGTAGCCAACCAAATCGAAACAGAACGTGGAGTTGCTAAAGAATTACTATTTAAGGCCGTTGAACAGGCTCTTTCATCAGCATGTAGAAAAAAACTAGGCGATGGAAGTCAGTTAGAATGTGAATTAAATGGAGTTGATGGCTCTGTTTCCTTTTATCGTGTTAAAGAAATTGTTGAAGATGTGTTCTCTGAAAGCACTGAAATTACATTAAAAGAAGCAAAAAAAATAGATAATACTGTAGAATTAGATGGCGAAGTTAAAGTCCCCTTTATTCCCCCTGATTTTGGAAGAATTGCTGCACAAGTAGCCAAGCAAGTGATTATTCAGCGCTTAAGAGAAGCTGAGAAAGATTCTGTTTTCGAAGAATTTCAAGATAAAGTCGGAACCATTGTTACAGGAACTGTTCAACGTGTTGAAAATAGAAATTATTTAATTAATTTAGGTCGTACAGAGGCCATTCTTCGTTTTTCGGATCAAATTCTAGGAGAACGTTTTGAAGTAAATGAATCTATTCGTGTCTATGTTGTCAATGTGGATCGAGCAAATCGTCCTAATATGGTATCCATCTCTAGAACACATACAGGTTTATTGAAAAAATTATTTGAAATAGAAATCCCTGAAATTAACGATGGGATTATAGATGTCATGTCCGTCTCTAGAGAGCCCGGTATTCGAGCTAAGGTTGGGGTTAGAACAAACAATCCTTCTATTGGAGCAGTAGGAACCTGTGTTGGACAAATGGGAGGACGAATTCAGGCTATCATTAAAGAATTAGGGAACGAAAAAATTGATGTTTTAGAATGGGATGAAGATATCAAAACATTTATTGCAAATGCCTTAAAACCCGCTAAAGTAACCAGTGTTTTTATTACAGACATTGATCAGAAAACAGCTACTGTTGTTGTTCCAAATGATCAACTATCACTGGCTATTGGAAAAAGAGGGATCAATGTTAGACTGTCGTCACATTTAACAGGATGGAACTTGAATGTCATCAGCGAAGATGAGCTCAGTCAATCTAAAGGGTCTATTGTAGATAAAATTAAACAATTTACAGACTCTGACGACTCTCAAACAGATGACAGCTCTCTGTCATTAGAATCTAGTTTTCTTGCTAAAGCTATTTCTAGAGATGCAAAAATAGAAAAAGACATGTCTGATACTCAAGAAAAATTAAAACAAAAAGTAAAAAGTATTTCTAACAACAACGATGATTCCGACATGAAAGTATCAGATTTAGCCAAACTTTTAAATGTGAAAACACAAGAACTTATCGATAGAGCCTCAAAAAAAGGTATCACAATAAAAAGTAATCGTGTCAAACTTAGCCCCGAACAAGTGAAAGAAATAAAAGAAAAGGTGTTTATTTGAAAGTACAAGATATTGCCAAAGAATTTAACGTAAGCCCCAGGGAATTTTTAGAATTTCTTAAGCAACAAGGTGTTCGTGTCAAAAAATGTTGGGGTTAAACTAGATCCCGGCACCACGACACGTGTGAAACATTTGTACCAAAACAAATTAAACCAAAGCGAAAAAACGACGGCTCCTCTTCCAGAAAAAACGGTGTCTCTCAAAGAAGACTCTATCAAAGTGAGTGCTATTCCCCCATTATTTGACATCCCACTGTCGGGAATTATGAAAATTTTTCTATCGAAAGGGCTTCTTGTAAACGTTAATTCTGAAATTGATCAAGAAACACTCATTGAAATAGGAAAAGAACTCAATGTTACCGTCGAAATAGAAGATATGACATCTGAAAATGAACTGGGCTTAAAAACAAAGGTTATGGAACTAGAAGAAACGGCCTTATCTGAAGATAAAGACTCTGTAGAGTCTCGTCCTCCTGTCATCGCCATTATGGGTCACGTTGATCATGGTAAAACACTTCTGCTAGATAAGATTCGTCAATCTCGTGTTGTTGAAGGTGAAGCCGGTGGTATTACTCAGCATATAGGAGCCTACCAAGTGACCTCTAATGAGAGTGTCATGACATTTCTGGACACTCCTGGACACGAAGCCTTTACTAGTTTACGAGCCAGAGGCGCTCAAGTTACAGATATTGCTATTCTAGTCGTTGCCGCAGATGAAGGGATTAAACCTCAAACGATTGAAGCCATTAATCACGCTCAAGTTGCAGATGTCCCCATAATAGTTGCCATCAACAAAATGGATAAACCTGAAGCAGATACTGAGAAAGTGAAGCAACAATTAAGTCAATATAACTTATTGGCAGAAGACTGGGGAGGAGAAACAGTAATGGTTCCCGTTTCTGCAAAAACAGGGGACGGGATCGACAGCTTATTAGAAATGATCCACCTTGTATCTGATATGCAAGAATTAAAAGCCCCTGTATCTGGTATTGCTAAAGCAGTGGTGATTGAATCTAATCTATCGGCTCAAAAAGGGCCTATAGCTACCATTATTGTGAAAGCAGGGACATTATCTATCGGAGACTTTTTTGTGATCAATGGCAGTTACGGAAAAGTCCGTGCCATCATTAATGATTTAGGGAAGAAAATAAAATCTCTAAAACCTGGAGACCCGGGTGAAATTCTGGGGTTTTCTGAAGTGCCAGAACCAGGATCGATCCTCGAATCCAAATTAACAGAAAAAGAATGTAAGGTACTCGTTGAAGAGTTTAAGGCTCAAGAAGCTGCGAAAAAACCCTCACAAAAAAATGGCTGTTTCACTAGAAGCCTTATCCTCCCAGGCCGAAGAAGGCAGTCTTCGCGAACTTAATCTTATTATTAAAGCAGATGTGAATGGATCCTTAGAAGCCATTAAGTCTTCCATCGAAAAAATTGAATCTCAAGATATCCCTATCAAAATCATTCATTCTTCTACAGGAAATATCACTGAAAATGATGTCATGCTAGCAAAAGCATCCAAGGGAATCGTTTTTGGTTTTAATTCTGAAGCCAATACTGAAGCTAAGAAATGTGCTGAAGCAGAAAAAGTTATTGTGAAATCATATTCTATTATTTATGAAATTTTGGATAATATAGAACGTGTTATCAAAGGTCTTTATAAACCTGAATTTGAAGAAATTGAATTTGGACAACTTGAAATTAGACAACTCTTTAAGTTCTCTAAAGTAGGGGTTATCGCTGGGTGTCATGTCTCAACAGGAAAAATTGATCGTAACTGCTCTATTAGAGTTCTTAGAAATGGGAACGAGGAATATAACGGAGAACTGACCTCCTTAAAACGCTTTAAAGAAGATGTTAAAGAAGTGGCTCAGGGTTTTGAATGCGGAGTTGTATTACCAACTAACAATATCAAAGAAGGCGATCTTATCGTCGCTTATAAAGTTCAAGAAAAGAAAGTTATCTAAACATATGTCCCGCCAAGAGCGTATTTCATCGCTATTAAAAACAGAAATATCTCGACTACTACATCAGAAAATCAATGATTCACGTATTGGTTTTATTAGTATTGTTGATGTCAAAATTTCTAAAGATAACGCTCATGCTTGGGTTTATTATAGCCAAATTGGCTCTGATGAAGATAAAGAACGAACTAAAAAAGGTCTGTCTTCTGCAACTAAGTTTCTACACGCAGAACTCTCAAAACTCATTAGATATATGGCCTTACCCAAACTACATTTCCGCTTTGACGACTCTCTCGAAAAAGGGTCAGATCTTATTCAAAAAATTAATCAACTATAACCATGTTAGACAACTCCATTATTCAAGAACTTGATACCCATCTAAAAAACTGCAAAAAAGTCCTTATTACAGGGCACCGTTTCCCCGATACAGACTCTGTAGGATCCTGTCTTGCACTAGCTCATCATTTACACGCTCAGGGAAAAATCGTTCAAGTTTGGATTCCCGGGGAACAAATCAATGACTTCCATTACTTACCCTCAAACGATTTCTTAACGTCCACTATAGAGCCCGACTACTTTTATGATCTTTGTATCGTATGCGACTGCTCTGCTCTAGACCGTGTCAACAAACACCTCTTTATTAAAAATGCCCGACACCCTTTTACGCTCGTTAACATAGATCACCATCCTGATAACTGCGCATTTGGAGATATTAACTGCGCCACAAAAGTCTCTTCTGTAGGGGAACTCTTGTTTTATATCTTTACCCAGCTCCAATGGGAAATTACCAAAGATATTGCAATTTGTTTATATGCCGCTATAAGCTTTGATACAGGGCGCTTTGCTTATTCTAATGTTGAGGCACACACCTTTAAAGCTGCCATGACTCTCATGGAAAAAGGTGTCGACACCTATTCCCTATGTCAGGCCATGGATGAAAATAAAACAGCGGTAGATTTTGAATTGATCAAAGTAGCGATTGATAACTTAGTCGTTGTAGAAGAAAAAAATTATGCCTATACCGTCATCCCCAAAGACGCCCCTCGAGGAAAAGTAAAAGTCATCGACTTTATTCGACAACTCAAAGATTGCGATTGCTTTATCGTCTTCCAAGAACTTCAAAATAAGCTGGTTAAAGTTAATTTACGATCGAAACATATTGTTAATGTTTCCGAACTTTCTCACCGTTTTGACGGTGGTGGTCATGAAAGAGCTGCCGGGATCTTATTTAAATCCGATCTTGATTCCGCTAAAAAAGAATTGTTCGCCGCACTAGATGAGCTTGATCATGAAGCCTGAAGGATTTTTACTCGTTAATAAACCTGCAGACTTCACCTCTTATGATGCCATTCGCTATATCAAAAAAATGCTGGGAAATTCCATTAAAATCGGACACTCGGGGACTCTAGATCCTTTTGCAACAGGATTGCTTATTATTGCGATAGGAAAACCATACACTAAGCAACTGTCTCGCTTAATGGCCTGGTCCAAAACCTATGACTTTGAGCTTACGTTTGGAGATGAAACAGACACGCTTGATTGCGAAGGGACTGTCACTAACTCCTTGCCTACTACAGATGTAACAGAATCTAGTCTTCATTCTATTTTAAGTGAATTTGTAGGGCAACAAGACCAAATACCTCCTCAGTTTTCTGCTAAAAAAATTAACGGAAAACGTGCTTATGCTTACGCCAGGTCTGGAGAAACGGTCACTATTGAACCCTCCACCATCACCATTCACGCTATCAAACTTCTAGATTTTTCGGATTCCACTCCCAAAAAAGCACGAATCTCGGCTCATTGCTCTAAAGGGACATATGTTCGTGCATTAGGAAGAGATATCGCCACAAAACTCAATACCCTTGCCTTTACTTCTCAGCTTTGTCGCTCTGCCATTGGAGCCTATACATTGGATGATGCTGTTGACCTAAAATCGTTGTCTAGAGATAATATATCTACGTTATTTCATCATGACTTATCCCGTAACGCTTGATATTCCACCCTCTCTTCCAGACACAATCGATTCACTAGCTCTAGGTATTTATGACGGGTTTCATCGTGCTCATCAGCTGATTACAAAAAATGCGAATGCGCTCTTAACCTGCCACCCTCACCCAGAAATTGTCCTTAAAAAACATTCTGACCTACAGTACCTCAGCACTATTTCTGAACTACGTCAGCTATTCCCCTCTACTATTGTCTTAAACTTTACCCCAGATATTGCAGGCATGGATCCTTTGGATTTTTTAAACAAGATCATCTTAGATCGATTTTCTCCTAAACATATCTACTGTGGCCATGACTATCGTTTTGGAGCGAAACAAGCTGGAGATGTCGCTCTCTTAACCCGGTGGGGAGCACAACATGGTATTCACGTTTCTGCGAGTCCTGAAATTACTCATCGAGGAAAAACAGTGCGTAGTGGTGCGATCCGAAAACTATTAGATGAAGGCCATTTTGACGATGCAATCGATCTGTTAGGGCATCCTTATCTCATTCATGGCCGAGTTGTTAAAGGAGATGGTAGAGGAAAATCGCTAGGCTTTCCTACTATAAACATTGATGTTCCAGACCGAAAGTATATCCCTCAACATGGTGTATATAAAGCAGATATTCTACTCAATAATACGGCCCTACCAACTATAGTCTACATTGGAACTAAACCCACTTTTTCACCTTCCACTAAAACTATTGAAGCCCATATTTTAGAGTGGGATGGAAATCTCTATGGCCAGGATATTCAACTGAATCTGTATTCATTCATTCGTGGAGAAATGTCTTTCGAATCTCCCAGAGATCTTATCAATCAAATCAAAACCGATATACGCACTCACTTTCATGATTAAATACTGGATTTTTGCTACCCGCCCCAAAACCTTAAGTGCCAGTATAGGCCCCGTTTTTATTGGCGTTGCCATGGCATCCCAGACAAATCTTTTCTCCTGGGATCTCGCTATTATTACCGGTCTGTGTGCCGTACTTCTTCAAATTGGTACAAACTTAGCAAATGATTATCTAGACTTCTTAAAAGGTGCCGATAAAACTTCTAGAAAAGGACCTCCTCGGATGGTCCAGCAAGGATTCATTTCTGTAAATGCTATGAAACGAGCAACATTTCTATCGTTCTTCATCGCTTTCTTGATCGGGCTATATCTTGTATACAGATCAGACTTATGGATTTTATTCGTAGGGATATTAAGCATATTAGGGGGATATTTTTATACCGCAGGGAAACGACCTCTAGCCTATTTGGGCTTAGGAGATATTATGGCCTTTCTTTTTTTTGGACCTGTCGCTGTAGGAGGATCTTACTATATTCAGACCTTAAGCCTATCAGCAGACGTCCTTGTCTTAGGTGCCGGAATGGGATGCTTATCTACGGCCTTACTCGCCGTGAATAATCTTAGAGATTATCAGGAAGATAAAAAAGCCAACAAACGTACGTTGATAGTACTTTTGGGAACGACTTTTGGACGATTGGAGTATAGCATCTGTTTACTGACATCTTGGGGAATACTGTTCTGGCTTTGTTGGGGAATGCTATGGTGTAACATAGGCATTATCGCTCTTTTTTTCTGGATGCTCGTACTCGTACGAGGCGTGTATGCGGGAAAAAACTGGCAATGGCAACTCGAAAAAACCGCCTCTCTTTTGTTTTTCTTTCCCGCTATACTGTTTCTCTTTTTGTTTCTTTAATTCAGATTTTCGTATTAGGTTTTCCAATACCTGGTAAACTGGAAAGTGTACAGAAAGATGGATTTTGAGGTTCTGCCGCATCCGGTTCTGACTTCGTCCCGTTACGGTTAATAGCTGGCAAATTGAGAAAACCGCTTAAAGGTGGAGCATCGATGGTGTCACCTATTGAAGTAAGGCGAGTACTCATTAAAGGCAATCTATCCTCATAGCGACTCGTTTCCTCTCTTCTCCTTACTTCTTCTGTCGAGGGTTTTAATTTTTCCAACGCTTTTTCTGCTTTGTCAATTTGTTTGACAATACGTTTTTGTACTTCAGTCATATGTTTAACTTCAGGACTTGTTGGATAAAGACGTCCTGTTTCGTCTTGTGGACAGAGATCTGTTCGAACATACATTCCTGGATAGTCTTTAAAATTACCGTTATTCTTTCCATGTGTTATTTTTTCTTCAACTTCTTTCTTTTCTTGTTGTTTTAACTTTAGATAGAGCTCTAAATTTTCTTGACTCCCTTTGATTCCTTTAACCTTTGGTAAGAGTTCAGTTGTATATGAATTTAGATCAGCAGACCTCTTCAAAAGAGCTCTAAGACAGTAGTTATATGCTTTTTCATATTTCTTTGTTTTAAAATATTTTTGACTCAATTGTTCTAAAGTCAATTTATCAGCTACATTCGCAAACTTTTCTTCCCACCTGTTTTTTTCTTCTGGTGATCGAGCTCTGTCTATATTACATCTATAAACGTTTCTAAGACTTGTCTTCAACGTACGTTTAAAGTCTGGACAAAGTGCTTCTTTTTCATATTCGTTTTCTAATATACCTAATACATCTTTATTTAATTCTTTTTTCAGCATTCTTTCTATTGTATCAACCATGGTTATATTTCTAGCTGCTACAAAACCTGACATTATTTCTAGCACCTTTTCACCTGTAACTGCACTTTTCGACATAGAGCATAAAGCATCCACTGACCGATCGCCACAACTAGCAGACTCTACATATAATCTAACTGCTTCATTTAAATCTTGATCTAGCCCTTCTCCTCTTTCATACATCCGTGCCAGATTAAATTTTGCGTATACATGGCCTTGATTAGAAGATTTTCTATACCAATCCACCGCTGTCTCCTTATTTGATGCTACACCATCCCCATTGTAATAACATATCCCCAGTTTATTTTGCGCCTTTGCATCTCCTTGCTCCGCAGCTAAGGCATAATATTTCCTAGCTTTATTGAAATCTTTGTTCCCAACAAGTACATCACCCATAAAAATTTGTGAGTAACTATCCCCTGCATTCGCAGATAATTCAAAAAATTCAACAGCTATGCCTTTGAGATCATCAGTAGGTGGATTTCTCCATATCTTGGCAGCTACCTCTTTCATTTTATTTATTGCTAAGCATTTTTGTACCGGAGCCTCGTGGGTGTCACTAAATCTAATAAATTCAACAAAACGCTTCTTTATGAAATCCACTGCTGGATACTCTGTGGACAATTGTAAACCTCCGCGTTTTGTAATATCTTTTACTAATTCTTCTAATTCTTCTAATTTTGCACTAAGTGTACTTCTTAATTCTTTTACCCCTTCTAAGTCTCTATCAAAGACTCTGGTATCCACGTAAGCTGGGGGTTTACGCACAGTGCTCATACGACTTGGTCCTTTCCGTGTTGGAGCTGTGCTTGGTCTAGATTTTGCAGGTCCACCTATTGAATTATTAGACATTTTTTTCTCCCTATTTTTTATTTTGTTTATTTTAAACTATTACATTTTTTTACCGAAACGAAACATGTCTCCTGTAATAGTTATCGTATTTTTTTCAAAAAAAATTTCATATATCTAAACATATACACATATAAAACAACAAAATAAAAAATAATATTAATATTTTATTAAAAACACAAACATATATACGTAAACGATATAAAAAAAATCATCTTTGCATAACATTAATCGAGAATTATTTACGGCCTGAATAACAATGTTATGCGAATGATTTTCTGTTTTAAACATAGATGTATGACTCAGCATAAGAATTATGACTATATTTATCTGGATTTTCTCACTCAGACAACGACTGTGTATAGAAAAAGCTGGCAATGGCAACTCGAAAAAACCGCCTCTCTTTTACTTTTATTTCCCGCTATATTATATTTTTTCTTACTTATTTGGCTAAAATTCTAATTGAATTCCTTAATTTTTTTCTTACTTTCATTATTTTTTCCCTACTGAACTCTTCTTTTTTTATCTGCAAAGCTGTTTGAATACAAGTAATATTAAATGGATAATCAATTTTGGAATCTAGGCCTTGTAATGATTTCTTTCTCTTTCTTTCTGACAAATTCTTTTTTCCAGATTTAGTTTCAATACGGATCATTGCTTTATCCAGAATCTCTCCTACAAGCTTCTTAGCTAGAACTTCGGGAACTTTTCTTTTGATACTCTGTATTAACGTATAAACTTCCCCTTTTTTCACGTCATCAAGTGTTGTTGAGTCCGTACATTTAGCAATATCGTCTAACAATGCACGGGATAAGTTAAAACTCGCATCCCCAAGCATGTCTAACTGAATACAAAGCTTCCCAAATTTTTCTATTAAATCTTTATCTTGTGATAACTCTATAACACCTTTTAAACATTTATAATGAAAAGGAGTTATCTTTGGATCGCTGTCTAACAATAGATCCACTGCACCAAGTGCAAGTATCTCTGCCTCTTCTTTATTTTGTCTTATTTCATACCTCTGCATAATGTCCAAGAACATCTCTGCAGCTCTTTTAGGATCTACCTTCTTGACTTCCGATATCGCACGTTTAGCACGTACAAGATTTTCTCCGTCTACAAGATCGGCTCTGACTACTTGAGGTTTGTCAGAATAGCCACAAAACTGCTCATTATGTTTTTTATACAATTTCCCCAACAAATCAACATATTTACTCTGTTCTCCTGCAGATTTACTAGATATTTCTTCTTCCAGTCTGCCCCAGGCCTCAACACATTTACTCTGAGCCAATCGATGATTCTTGAACCCAGCTTTATCTAACAATTCTGACGCTTTGAATAAATCGTCGATGCTCCCTTTTTCAAAACATATACTTCCTAGTTGAAAAAGCAATTCAGCATTAGCACTCTCTTCTTCTCCTTCTTTTTCTAATTTTTCAAAAAGTTTAGGCTTACTTTGTATCTCCGCCATCGCACCTTCATGCCCTTGTTTGGCTGCTTTGAAAAGCCATGTTTCGCATTCTTTTTCATTTTTCCAAATGCCATTTTTAAACCTATTTTTATAGAGTAAAAACTGGGCTTCTCTATGTCCTTTTTCTGCTGACTCTCTACATAATCTCCATTTTTCAAACCCCGATTCGTCATTTCCCATCTCTTCTTCAAACATCTCTGATTCACACATACGATATAGCTGTAAATAAGCCTCTGATTTTTTTTGATCATCTTCATCTACTGAATCGACAACTCTGTTTAACTCTTGTTTGGCATACTTAAGATCTGCTTCTAAATAGGCCCC
>QFBQ01000033.1 GCA_003265885.1 Candidatus Marinamargulisbacteria bacterium SCGC AG-343-D04 | reverse complement strand
TTAAAATCACTTTCTCAACTAACAGGAGTCACAAGAACCGCTGCGAAAGCCTCGCAACCACATGCTGCCCTCAATAGAAATGTCTCTAACTACAAAGCAAGTTTTGATAGATTCACATTCCCAAGATATTTATCCGTATCAGCTTCAGGAATGCAGCTTGAAAGATCGGCAGAACTTAATAAACATCCAAACACTGGTAAAAACACAGATGAAATTATAAGAAGTAGTTGTGGCCATTTTGCATATGTAGCGCAAGGTTCTTCCCCCTTAAAAATCTCACAAACAGAACTTTTAAGAGTTGTTTGGGACCAAAAATTAAGAGGAACACAAAACCCTGGAGGAGCATCAGATGGAATAGCTCTAAAAATAGTAGGCGCAACACAGTTAATACAAGAAATGTTCCCAAAATACAAAGAGAAAATTCAATCCGAGGAATATTTCACAATCAGTTATGCAGAACAAAAAGAATTCCCTTTTTCTTCTGTACTAGAGCTTTGCAAAGAAATGGGAATTGAATCAGAAGATAATATTAGTTCAACATATACAGAACCTACTCAAAATTCTGTTTTACAGCCAGATCAAACGCCTCCATCCCCACTTAAAAGAGTAATAATCCCTAAACCAGACTTGTTAAAACCAACAAGCCCAAGAATGATAGCCGTTTTTAATTCACTTAACATTCCAATAGATGAACCACTATCTAATAGAGATTTTGATAAAGTCAGAGATTTATTAGAAGTACTTGCAGATCTTACTGATGGAGCAAAGCCTCTTCATATAGGAAAAGATACTCTTTCTTACTCATTAATCATCAAAGAGGAACAAATAGGTTTTTTTCCAAATATTTTTAGAGCTTTACAAGACGATATTTTTGGTATTTTTGGCCATACTAGAGCTGCTACTCGATATGAGGCTTCTATAGAAGCTACGCATGCAAGCCCAGATAGTGTCAATGGAGAAAATACTAGTTTTGGAAAACAACTCAATGCTATAAGAAGTAAAGTTCAGTCATGGGGTTTTGAACCCAATATAAGAGGCCTAACGGACTCTAAATTATCTAGACTTTATGATTTACTGAACAGATTGCATGATAAATCTGAAACAGAAGCGATTACAGCTGCAAATAGATTTAGAAACCCGGATGGGGAAGCAACATCCACCGATGAAGTTTATAGAATATTATATGGTGAGCAAGATTCTGGACCTCGTTCATTTACAAGAATCGAATCACCTACTGGAGAAAAATCTCGTGCAATCTGTCAAACTAATACAGATGGTAGTCGTCCTGCTAATATCTTACGCACTTCGACTCGAGTCATCATTGCATCTACAATGCCAACAGGTTATGAAGGAACGCCAATTCTACCCGCAGCTGGAACAGTTCTAAATATTGGAAAGGACTTATCTTTATCAGAAGCATCTTCTTCTGAAGAAGAAAGAAACCAAAGTATTCTAGACTCATTTAAGGATTTAAGGCCAACATTCACACAAAAAACAGAAAACAAAACGGTTACTCATTGGCTTGAAAGTCTACCAAATAATAGATTATTTAAAGACGAAACTAGAAGTCAACGAGAAAATGGTAAGCCCGCAGCCGTATCCATGGGGCACCCAAATCCAGATCAAAAATCAGACAAAATCACTACAGCAGTTCTAGTAAATAGAGGAACGTCTCCAGCGGTTCAATATGGCTCAGTGCGAACAGAGTATTTAGTTGGAGGAAATTACCCATCTAGTCCTTTTGAGAAGTTTCAAAAAGAACATAGAGGGGGCATACTAATAACACCTATTTTAAGTAGCAGTTCGGGAGATGAATTAAAGAGAACATTAGGAGAAGAAGTAAAAATAATTGATGTCACGATTGGATCTGCAACAACAGCAGAAAAGTTTAAAGAAAAAGTTATTGAAATACATGAGCAAATGATGGCAGCCGGACAAGATCAAAAAATAACAACCATAATATTTAGTGAAAAAAATGCGGAAGAAACAGGAGTCATTCCAATAGATCCAACTTTATATCTTTCACAAGTACAACATGTAAAATCTGAGAACCGTTTAAGTTTCGGCCTAGAAAATCATAGCAACTTCAACCCTGCACAAAATATTGATCATTTTTTACTAGGACTTTCCTTTGTCATCATGAATTGCACACAAAGTTTACCTCCAAGAGATCAAGAAAATATAAATAAAGCCCAATTAAATGTATTACAAAAAATGTGTGCAGCATCAGGAACTAATAACTTTACAGATATGGTTGGAAATACCGAAAGAGTAGCAAATAATAGCCAATGGAGTGAAACATTTTTAACAGACCTAGGCCTTCTTAACCCTGGTGAGTCAGGATTTAGTATTGCAGAGAGAAGTAGTTGGGGAGATATGTTTAGAGTAAATCAACAAAGATATCTTGCAGCACAAACCCCATCATCAATGCCAGCCTCATTAGACATGGAAAATATTTTTGACCAAAGAGGGTTTATTAACAAAATCCTTGATCAAAGAGGAGTAACTCCTCAAACTCGAAAAGAAATCGAAAGGGCAGAAGAAAAGTGGGTTAATAGACTTGCAAATCAAAAAAATATTCCTGCGGCCTCTGCAATTTCTCTAAAACCTCATATTTCTCGTGAAGCAAGAAAAGATATACTTATACTAGGTTCTGGCCCTGCAGCCATGAGAACAGTAGAAAGAGCTATAGAATTTGGTCTATCAGAACAAACTTCTTTAAACGTAACAATGTTAGGAGGAATTCCTGGTGGGGCAGGAAGATATGGAATTTTCCCACTGCCGTCTCATTCAGGAAGAATGCTGGGTCCAATTAAGCAATTTTGCGGAAGTATTGAAGCTGCTGATCAACTTCAAATGTTTAAAATCGCTATTGGAGAAAATTTTTCAAGAGAAGAGTTACGTGATATCAAAAGGAAAGCTTTAGAGGAAAATGCAATAGTAGTAGATTGTACAGGTTCAATAGGAGAAAGAGTTCCAGATATCCCTGGTATAGAACTTGCTATACCTGCAAGTATAATATACAAGGCGGCCTCCGGTGGAGCATTAACCCCATATGAAACAGCTCAGTTTCAAAAAATATTTACAGAAAAGTCTTTTAATGAAACTGAAATAGATATCATCGCAGGAGGAAATGTAGGAAATGATATTGCAAAGTTTTTTACTTCAAAAGACCTAAGCAAATCAAGAACTGCAGAAAACATACTTGATATTAGACCAAGACCTAAAAAAGCAAATATTCATTGCATTGATTCCCCAGGACATGAATCCTGTACTCTTGAAGACTTAGTAACTTTTGAAGAAAAAGGGGGCACTGTTCTTACGGTTTTAAATAAAGAGAAGCTTTTAACAGAAATAGAACAAAACACCTCGAAATTAGCAAGTACTAAAGAAGAAGAAAGTAGAGAATCATTAAAAAAAATAATTGAGAAACAACAGTATTGGTTAGATCGTCATGTATCAGATCAGCCAGTCTTTGATTCAACTTTGATTCATGATGGAACAACCATAGTATTTCATTTCGAGTCTAAAATTTTACAATTAGAAAAAGATCCAATAAGTGGTGGATTAAATGTAACAGCAGAAACAGATGGTAAAGTGGTAGAAAGAGAAACTGGCTGTTGTGTTTATGCAATTGGAAATCAAAGGCCAAACGATAGTCCGGAAAAGGGAATCGTATATTCAGGTCAAAGAACTGGCGTAGCTGGAAACTTATCAACAATAAGAGAGTTAACCGATAGGGTTTTTGATTCAGAAGTTAGCCCATTGTTACAAGCTGCAGAATATTCAAGATTCTCATCTTCAGAATTTGCAGAAAAGCAACCAATAAGATCAGTTCAACACGTTCGATCTTTTTTTGATAGTATTCAA
Source organism: Candidatus Marinamargulisbacteria bacterium SCGC AG-343-D04 (assembly GCA_003265885.1). Lineage (GTDB taxonomy): Bacteria > Margulisbacteria > Marinamargulisbacteria > AG-343-D04. The sequence continues at coordinate 14,466 of QFBQ01000033.1, read as the reverse complement.
AGCCCTCTTGGATCAACCCAATCTATTCTAGCGGCTATTTATGGAGGAAATTCATTAACTCAAAGTAAACAAGCTTCTCCTGAAAACATTGAAGTAAAAGAAATACCTCCAGAAGGTCATTTTTTAGTGGCAGCATTGAAACCAGATGGATCCTATAATCCAAGAAGCTATCCCGCAAATGGAAAACCTTTAGCAAGTTTTTTAGGTCAATTACCCACTCTTTGTGGAAAAGATCAAGCATGCGGGTCTTGTGGAGTTCACGTTTTACATGTCCAAAGTAACAGAGATTTAGAAGAGTCTAGCCTTGCTTTATTTGGAAATGTCTTGGGATGTGCATTTATCCCAGAACCAGGAGATATAGTTTTAACAGATGGTGATCAAGGAGGAGAATAATGAGTTTTATTAGTCGAATATTAGAAGGAGTTCCACAAAGAACTGTACTACAGGCTCTAAGAGCGGCATCAGCCGTTAGAGCTACTCCAAAAGTTGATCACAAATTCTTTAAACCTCATCATTCAGCAGTAGCTCGTACTGACGTTGCTCTAAATCCGCGCCGTTACTCTTCATTCGTTGCAAGTTCAGCCCCAAGATCCAGTATAGAGTCTATAGAATATCCAATTAAGTACCAAGAAAAAGTCAATAAAACAAAATCTCCTCACACCCTTGAAGAATCATTTAAAACATCCGAAGAGATTATCAATAGCGCCTCTCCTCTAGCAAAGCAATGTCTTGAGCTTCTAGAAGGAGCTGATATTTCATACGGAGGTGTGAACGACCTAACGACCACAAATACTGCTACTGGTTGGAATTATCAAACAGGCATTTTAGAAGGTAAAAGTTTAAATGAAGTTGTTGAAGTAGGCCTGGAAAAACCGGTGTCTAGAACAGGTGAAGGAGGAGTGTTCAGAATAGATGGAGCAAGTGAGGCTGTACAATACTTAACTCAAGCAAAGCATATTCAACTCGCTTCAGGAGTCATCATTACTAGAGAGGATTTAGAAGATGCTCAAGGTTTGGGTATAAAACTTCAACAAGCCGCCAAACTAGACCGAGGGGGGAAAGTTCCAATGAGCAAAATATTAGCAACAAAAGAAACGTCTATAAAAAGAGGAGTCGTTCCTAAAGATATAACTGATCAAGAATTTTCACTACTACAACAAAGCTTCGAGTACTATAAGGTTATCTATAATGTAGAAGAAGGATATACATCACCGCAAGCTTTTGCCAACTCTATTGAAGAAATTTCTGCTAAAGCTTCCGCAGCTTTAAAAGTTTCTGAAAAAAATATAAGAACACTTGCAATAAAAGTTGCAGTTGGAAAAGAGCTGGCAATTGATATAAATAGTTTAATGGGAATTGGATACACTTTAGGAACTGCAACTTCCAAAAGAGCTGAAGAATTAAAAACGGGGAAGTTTACTCTAAAGCTAACGTTAGCTGGAGCTGGAGGAGGAAGTGCCTCTACAGAGGAAAATGCACGGTTATTAACATCAAGCAGTGCCTTTACTGGTCTTATAGCTTTTATGGAACAAGCTTACAATGACCCCACAAATAAATATAAACACTTTGAACTAACGCTTGATGGAATGCTATATAGAGGAGAGCAGTTAGCGTCACTATATTTGATCAGCAAATTAGTTCCCGACATCAAAATTCGTTTTTCTTTAGGAATGAAATCATTAATAAGCCAAGGCTGTATTAATAAAAGACAGTGTCATATTGAAGGAGGATGTACTCCGCATATTGCGACTCATGGTGAAGATACCTTACCAAATCATGAAGGAAGTCCAGAAAAGCTTGTTGCAGGTAACGTTATTATTGCTGAAGGTTTTGCCGCAGCACTTAAAAAGTGGGGGATAGAAGATCTCTCAAAAGACATTTCTCCTCAACAAGCTTTTGACATGCTCTATCAAAATCCTGAAGACTCTGTAGATCCCTCTATATTAGCTGATTATAAAGACACTTTTACAAAATTTCTGGGAGGAGATTATAGTGGGGAGTATGATGTTACACACTCTTTCTCTGGTGAACCACACGTTTCTGAAACTCAAGCCCCATCTTTTTGGGGTATAGAAGATGCTCAACAAGGAGAATTTGAATTCGACTCAACCGGAGACTTTGTAGGGGCCTTTTCACCAACAGATCAACGTATATATGTCAAAAACTATGCAGGCTCTTTTTCAGGTTTTTCTGGAAGAGGGTCAATTGTTTCAAGTTCTGTTGGCTTTAACAGTGGGGAAGCTTCAAAGGGAGGGCTTATAGAAACAGTCGTTGCTCAACAAGGTTTTATGAGGCTGGGAATGGGTGATGCCACTGGAGTTGCCTGTATAGTAGCTAACAACTGTGGAGAATTAGCCAGAAGTTTAAAGCTTTCTATCTTAGGTTCCCCAGAAGATTTTCCTGAAATGTATCGAAATGGTCAAACAAGATCAGATTTAGCAGCTTTAGCAACATCAACCGTAGCTCCTGGATTTGCAAAGGATTCTATTAATCTATACAGTATTATGCCAAAAAAAGCAGCCGAAAAAGCAGCTAATATTAACCCATCCGCCAGAAAAAGAGAGCTAAGTATACGAGAAGCTACAGATCTTTTAACAACGATAAGTACTTTTCTACAAAGTCAAGAAAAAATAGGGAATACAGATAAATTAGGATATTTGCATAATATTTGTGAAGCTGCAGACAGAGATACAACTGTACTTCAAGAAAATTATTGTGCAGTTTTAACAGGTTTACCTAGAGAAGATATAAAAGAAAAAGTAGAAGAAGGGACTCTAATGCAATCTGGGGCAGACAAAGACACAGAATTTATAAGCAAAGGAGCATGGAAAAAAATCGGGTAAACCTTAAATTAAAAAGTAAACTCCTAGAATAATCATGAATAGTTTTTATTCTAAAAGAAACTATCCGACTAATACTTGAAAGTGTGGAGCAGTAACTGCCTTATTTCTTAAATAAACAACTTTATATCTAAATTATGGGGCCTCCCTCCCATTTTTAGCATTAGGTGAATTATGAAGAAGAGGGTTGAAATCAAAGTCTATATCAAACGTAGTAGATCCCACCCCTTTATATCCCTACTTTGTAGAGCAGGGGCTATTGGGGTGTACGATCAGGTGTAAAGTTTAATGTATTCAGTTGTCTATTATAGAAGCTCCATCAGGTACTCTGGGCGGAGGTGTAGAAGGTCTAGAGTTCCTAACTGGTAATTCATTCGTAGGAGCGTATTCTATGGATACATTATTACCTATATTTCCAACAGTTTGCCATTGACTTAGTGGTCGTTGAAAAGGTGAGGTTGAACCTTGAAAACTAAATCCACTTCGATTTTGATTGGGAGCTCCTCTGCTGTTACGATCTGCTATCACTTTAGCTGCAACTGGTGCTACCACTCAAGAGTCCCCGACTGATATTCACGAACAGTTCCTTCGAAAAAGTTCACTTCAATCATAGATCCTTGAGTAAACTCGTCAATCCAAGGGTAGGGGTTTGTTGCGTTAAATGCTTTAGGCAATCCAATCGCTTGCAAACGTAAATCCCCAATAAACTGAATATATTCTTTTAATGTCTCAGGAGTTAATCCTAAAATACCTTCTCCAATACATGAACATCCCCACTCATATTCCATCTGAACAGCATCCACAATATTTTTTGACATTTTGTCTTGTAATTCTTGCGTCCATAGTTCCGGCTGCTCTTTTTTGATCTGATTAATAATATTCACAAATAATTGAACGTGGAGATCTTCATCTCTATTAATAAACTGAATCATCTCCTTAGATCCAGGCATTTTGTTGTGACGTCCAAAGTTATAAAAGACTAAGAAGGCACTAAAAAAGAAAATACCCTCAAAAATTAAGTTCGTTGTACAAGACTCTAAGTATCTCTGTGCGTTTTCGGTAGATTGAGTATTGAATCCTGGCTGTTTAATAGAAAACATGGATTCCCATACTTTCTTGTTTTTGTAATATAAGCTTTTATCACGTCTATACAAACCGTATACATCTTCAGGGTCTAACCCAATCGCTTCAATCATTACAGAGTAACTATCCACATGCAAACACTCTTCATAAATTTGACGGGCAATTGCCAAAGAAACTTCTGGACTTGTAATATGAGGTTTAATAATCTCACTTAAAGAATTCACCAAAAGACCATCCAAATTAGAAGCAAACGCCAAAGCTCTCAAAAAAGTGGCTTTTTCCTGTTCTGTTAATTCACCATTTTCCCACTGTTCTTTGTCTTTTTGAAAAGGAACTTCCTCTGCAACCCAGTTGTTACGTTGCATAGACTTAAAAATTTCACGTGCCCAAGGATGTTTTAGGGGAGATACTTGCATCAAGCCATCATCTTCACCATTAATCACCTTACGCTTATTAATCAACTCTGCATTTGAAATTGCAGACCCTGTAAATTCTCCTTCAAACGAATCTGTTGCCATTTTTTTTCCTCCTTATTTTACTGACATGCCTCACAATCAGGATCCAATATACTACATACATTAGCAGGGTTAACTGCTGTAGCTACCTTCTCTTCTGACGGTGATGCTGATATATCACTTTCTTGAACCGTTGCTTTAGTCACCTGAGTTGCCGCAAGTGTACGTAAGTAATAGGTAGTTTTTAAACCCAGTTTCCATGCCATAGAATAAGTATCACTTAAAAGCTTTCCACTCTGAGTAGCCATGAAAACATTTGTAGATGCTGCTTGATCTATCCACTTGGATCTCTTTGCCGCTGCTTTCAAAACCCACTTCATATCTATTTCAAAGGTTTCTTTGTACTTCTTTTTAAATTTCTCAGGAACTTCTTCTATATTTGCTACAGATCCATTGTATAACTTCAACTTTTTAATAACAGTATCCGTCCATAAATCCAAGGCCTCTAAATCATCTACCAAATATCGATTCATAACAATAAAATTACCTGACAAGTTTTCTTTCATATACATATTTTTAAAAGCCGGCTCTGTACATGGGTAAACTCCAGAAATATTCGCAATAGTTGCCGTTGGGGCAATCGCCATTACATTTGAATTTCTCATTCCATGTGACTTTACATGCTCTCTCACATCCGTCCAATCCAAACGAGATACTCTATCTATATCTATTGCTTGTCCTCTTTCAGACTCTAAAACATTAAGCGTATCGATTGGAAATAAGTTTCGATCCCATTTACTTCCTTTAAACGTCTGATATGAACCTCGTTCTTTAGCCAATTTTGAACTCGCTAAAATCGCATAATACGAAATCATTTCCATAGACTCATCTGCAAACTCAAGATTAGACTCTGATTCAAACTCAAGATCCATTTTAAACAACGCATCCTGATATCCCATCATCCCTAAACCAATCGCTCTATGACGCATATTTGCAGTCTCGGCTTCTTTAGTAGGGTAGAAGTTATTATCAATAACATTATCTAACATCCGTATTCCAATAGAAATCGTTCGTTCCATCTTTTCATGACTCAATTTTCCATCCACAACCATATTCGCCAAATTAACACTAGCCAAATTACATACAGCTGTTTCATCTTTGGACGTATTTAATGTAATTTCAGTACATAAATTGGAAGAGTGAACCACTCCTACATGATCTTGTGGACTTCTTACATTACACGCATCTTTAAAGGTAACCCAAGGATGACCTGTTTCATACAACATCGTAAGCATTTTTCTCCAAATATCTGTGGCATTAACTTCTTTCGCACGCTCAAGACCTTGCTTTTCATAGGCCTCATACTTTTCTTCAAAGTCTTTTCCGTAAGAATCATGTAAATCTGGAACATCTGAAGGGCAAAATAAAGTCCACTTCTCATTATTTTCAACACGTTTCATAAATAAATCAGGAATCCAACACGCCGTATTAATATCATGTGCACGACGACGTTCATCTCCTGTATTTTTCTTTAATTCAAAAAATTGATCTACATCTAAGTGCCATAACTCTAAATACGCAACCATAGCACCTTTACGTTTCCCTCCCTGATTCACTGCCAATGCAACATCATTAAAAATCTTAATAAAAGGGATAATTCCTTGAGATAGTCCGTTAGTCCCTTTAATTTTAGATCCCGTCGCTCTTATATAAGACCAGTCAGAACCAATTCCACCTGCCCACTTACTTAAGTTAGCGTTATCTGCATACAGTTTAAAAATTCCCTCTAACGAATCTTCTGTCGTATTCAAATAGCATGAACTCATCTGACTAAAACAAGTTCCACTATTAAATAGAGTAGGGGTAGAGGACACTAAATCCATATTCGATAGCACCTCATAAAACTCTAGTACACGTTCCTCTCTCTGGTCTTTTTCTTTTAATGCTAACCCCATAGCTACTCTCATCCAAAACCATTGTGGCAACTCTATAGTAGACTGTTTAAAGGCTCTGTTTTTCACAAAATATCGGTCAACTAAAATCTGTGTTCCTAAATAATGAAACAATAAATCATTTTTGATAATTAATCCGTCAGCCAACTTCTTGAGGTCAAACAATTGTAACTCAGGATTGAGAAGCTCTAATTCTACTCCTTTTCCTATATAGTCAGAAAAACCCTGTCTATACGCATCTTCCAACCCTTCTAACGCCATCCCTTGATTTAATATCTGACTATAAAGTTGATCTATAACGATTCTTGATGCAAGTGAACTATATTGATAATGGATTTCTATCCTATCTCTAACTGCTCCTAAAACAAGCTGATCTAACTCATGCTGAGGAATCCCATCATATACTTGTTTTGTAATAGCATCGATCATCTTCGAAATATTAACCTTATATAAATCATGACTAAGGCGTCTAAACTTCTTTTCAATATTTTCTGGATCAAAAACAATACTCTCTATATCTGAAACTTTTACCGTAATCTTTTTTTCCTGAACTTGCTGAATCGTTTTTTCTTGACGCGCTACCGCATGCTTTTCTCTATATAAAATATAGTTTCTAGCAACTTTATGAAATCCTTGACTCATCAAGGCCTGCTCAACAAAATCTTGCACTTGTTCAACCGTAATACTAGAGGAAGCCTCTTGACCATTTTCTGAGACAACAATCGTAATCATGTCCATAACATAATGTGTGACCGAATTCACAATGTCTGAATTATTAATATCTTCTGATTGAAACGCTTTTTCTATCGCATTATAAATACGTTGAAAATCAAACTCTTTCTTCTCTCCATTACGTTTAATAATATGCGTTACGATTTCGGTCTCAGTCATTACAGGCACTTCCCTTTCTTTTAATATTTTCGATTAAATTTTTGAAATTTAGATCTTAATATATTCTCGCATTATAGCTCTAAAAAAGTCAACTTTAAAATAAGAAAAAGAAGATAAAAAAAAGATAAAAAAAACGAGTATATCCGCTTTTTTAAAACTTACCAATTTTCTCTTGTAAAAGAATAATTTCGTAGGTTAAAGACTTGATTTATCCCCATGCAATATGCATATATCGTTAAGACATCCAAAAAAGGAAATCGAGAATTAAACGCTAAATACTTAGGTTTAAAGGAAGGACGAAATCGTGATTTCATAAACGACAAACCTTTAAAGTTATATGCCCGATTATCAAGTAATTTTAAAACAGAAACAAAAGTAGTGGACAAGGAATTCCATTCATAACATTCCCTAGATTGAAAATGAAAGGGTGAAACATGTAAAGATAAATCATCGATCCCATCCATATCTTTAAGTCGCAAAAGAATCTGATGAAGTAAGCCATATATTATATTTTGATCCAAACAGGGATCATATACCACATGACTTACCGCATACCCCTTTATTACTCCAGATTTATATACCGGATCACACAGTACATAAGCATAAATCTGTCTCTTTGATTCTAAAAAAAAGGCCTTCCGTCCAAAACTCAAACTCCAAGACGGGGAAGGCGTCAGAAAAGATTGAGAAAAAGACCCACTAACACGAGTTCTCAACCACTTATACCGCAAATCTTTGCATAGACTAATATCACGATCACTTAACACATCGCACTCACGAAAATCTAAATCATTCCGATTGCAAAATCCTATACTTTTTTTAATTAACGGATAACTTTTCCAAGTAGGGCTATACGCATGAACAGAAATCCAGTTTTCATCTCCAAAGGGAACAATAAAATATCCCTTCTCTCTTAAATAAAATGCCGTTGACTCTGAAATAGATACAAATGTAGATCTAGGATATTGATCAACAAATTCATCTATCAAACCTAAAGAATTATCCTCAGAACTAATCGGATCTCCTAAAACAGCTGTAATACGCTTTCTTTTAAAAAGAGATTTCGATGAATCCACATACCCAATATACCCTTGCTTTGTAAAGTAACGAGAACACAATGGCTGTAAGGTTGAAAAGGAAAGAGAAGAAGACCCATAGCGATATAGAAAAGAGAGGGCCTCATCCATGTGAAAAATCAATGACACATAATTTTTCTGTAGTTAACTCCTTATATGTATAACAAATTCCTTCCTTTGTATTACCAGAATCCTTCACTCCACCATAGGGCATATGATCCACACGCCAAGTAGGGGATTCGTTTATCAGTAAAGCCCCCGTTTCTAAACGTTGGTAAACATCAAAGATCACATTCATATCTTTAGTAAAAAGACTATGCTGCAACCCAAAAGAAGAGCTATTTAAAGTCTCTATAACTTCAGAAATATCTTTATACCTATGCAGTACGAACACCGGTCCAAAAACTTCGCTAGAAGATACTTTCATAGTTGAATTACAGTTTTCTAATATAGTCGGAACAAAGACCCCCTCATCAACACGATTACCAACAAGACAGTCCGCTCCCTGTTTACACGCCTCATCCACCCATTCCCTTACTCGATCTGTAGCTTCTTTGGAAATTAAAGAAGACATGACACAATCTGAATGCATAGGATCTCCATACAATAGAGACTCTACTGACGACAGACATGCCGATTTCAATGCCTCATAACAGGAATCATGTCCATACACATGCTGAACAGAAATACACGTCTGTCCAGCATATGCAAAAGCACCTGAAACAATCGCGTCAACGGATCGATCCATATGAGCATCCTCATGTACAATCACAGACGCCATACCCCCACATTCTAACAAAACCTTTTTATCATAGGCCTTTTTCTGGATCCGCTTGCCAACTTCCGAGCTTCCTGTAAAGGACACAATCTGAACATCTGGATGCGTCACTAAGTGCTCTGCCACTGCATTATCTGCAGTTGGACATACTTGAAACAAAGAAGAAGGGAACGACGTTTGATCAAATAAATCAGCCACATACAAAGCTGTATAAGAAGTCTGAGGCGCAGGTTTCAAAACCATTGCATTCTTAGATATAATACAGGGGATAAGTTTATGAAGAAGCAAGTTTAAGGGGAAATTAAAAGGCGTAATAGCAGCAACAATCCCCATAGGAAATCGCTGTTGAAACGCAAACTTATGCTGACCTTTTTGAACATGCTCCATGGGAACCATATCCCCAGAAAGCGTAGAAGCAAACACTATACCTTCTTTAATAGTAGCCAAAGCCCTAGAGAATTCACCCCGTGAAAACTGTATAGGCTTAGCCGATTCTTCCATAATAACAGATATAATGTTGTCAGAATGTTTCTCGAATAAAGAAAAAAGTTCTTCTAAACCTGATAAAATATCCACCCCCTTAAGCTGTTGAAGATTAGACTGTTCGTGTTTTGCAAAGGCAATTGCCTTATTTATATCATCTACCGTACAATTCGCTATAGTATAAAGATCTTTTCCAGAATAGGGAGATTTTGTGGTTCTAAACTCAGAACAGCTATGCCATTTCCCTTCCATATAAAACTTCTTAGAAAACATGTGAAAAGTATAATGTAAAGTTTAAGCCAAATAAAGATGATCTAATAAAGACCATACAAATGCTTGTTCTTCAGAAAGAGCCCCCTCTTTATGCAATACAACATAACGAAAAAAGTCGAGCTGTTCCGGGTATCTGGCCCCTAAAATGACATGGTCCACAACCTGCTGATTCAGTATCCATAAAAAAACATACAAATCTAAATACTCTATATTCTTACACTTTTCAAAAAAGACACGCAACGCCTCCAAGCGAGACTCCGATGAATAAATAGCATTTTGCTGACGATAATCTTTCTTTCCAAAATAATGTTTGTCTAAATAATCAGAGTTAAGCAATAATCCCTGTTCAAATGGAGATGTAGCAGATAGAGCATATCCATGCTCCATCAAACGAATTAAACTCTGTTCGGATTGACGAAAAAGAGGGTTATAATGCTGTTGAATAAGCCCTCCCTTATAGGCTAACAAATCATCTACATGAGACTCATCAACATTACAGACACCCCAAAACTTAATTTTTTGATCTGCTTGTAACCTATGCAATGCATCCAAAGATTCCTTTAAATCAACTTCGGGATCCACCCAATGCAAGAAAAACATATCTATATAATCCCTATTAAAGAACTTCAATGCATTTTCAACACTACGAGTTAAAAAAGATGAAGATCCATCTTTAACAACCGTATTTCCTTCCCAACGCAACCCTCCTTTATACGACAGGGCATAAGATAAGTCATCCTTCTGAGACAAAAAAGACTGAAGTAAAGCATCAGACTGCCCCTTGGCATAAAAAGAACATGAATCATAAATACGAATACCCAAATCAAAGGCTTTTTCTAAGGTCTCATGCGCATATCGCTGATCATAAGAACCAAAACGATGCCCACCCATAGTCCACGTTCCTAACCAAACATAAGGATAAGTCGTAAAATATGAAAGATAAGAATGGATTAAATGATTACGCTGCTTGTACTGTGGAGTCCAAGGAAATGTCATTGGAAGAGTCTACCATAAGTTCCGACACTTGATTATCTTCTACCTCTTCACTAACCTCATCTAAGACAGTCACTAATTCCTTTTTTTCAGGAGAATCCTCAAAAGATCCGACGATAGAAATCATTGAAAAATAAGTTTCTTCACTATAAGCCCCCTTAGACGCCTCAGCACCATCTAAAGCGCCTTTATCAGAACAAGTATAACTAATTGAAATATGTAAAAAATAAGCATGAACAGAGTGAAAAAGAGGAGATTGACGTTTTTTCAATTTCTTCCATGTTTCACCTAAGTTTTCTAATACGGCAGGGTTTTCAGAAGAATCAAACAATTGCTTTGCGCCAGTAACTAAACGATCTAAATCTTGAATAGGATCTTGTTGTATAGAAGATGAGAATTTTCCAAATAACTCATTAAAACCACTTAACAACTTTTCTATGGCATCAAATATTTGTTGAGAAGCATCTTCAACAGAAACATGAGATAAATCTCTTTTAGCGTCTAATAATTCTAGAGTAGAATCTAATTCAGCATCTATAGTTTGTCCGTTTAATTGATCTGCAAAAATATCAGTAAAACTCTGTCCAAATCCATCCATACTGCTTAACGGATCATCAGAACCTGAAGTTGCAGCCGGAGAACCAAAATATCGAGAAATTGAATCATCATTCCCTGTAGAATTCTTCCCAAAACTTGAATTAAAACCTAAATCCACATTTTCCTCCTTGTTGTTGCATCCTCAGTTAACAAAACAAGAAAAAATAGAAAAAAAATGTATCGAAAAACGCTGGTTTATTTTGACAAGTAATTTTCAATAGTAGGAAAGGGAATATTTTGACCAAATCTCTCATAAAAATTTTGAGCAAAAAGAAGGTCTAAATGTTGTATAGAAGTAGGGGACTCTCCAAAAAATCGTTGCCAAATATCCCAGCGTTCCATACAAAAATAAAAAAGAGGTGTTGATTTTTTAATAGGTGATAAAGGAGAGATATCATCTAGTCCTAAACACCCTTTTAAATGGGAAAGAAAGACATCATACATCTCAATACGCAAAGGTTTTACATATCTCATTTTTCCATCATCTCCTTTCACCATTTCTGAATGGGTAATAGAAGACGCAGGAAAATTCTGCTCTATTTTCTTTTTCATTTCAGGGTTAAAACGCAAGCTTCCTAAAGAAATCCACGCAATTTGATCTGGATTTGTTGATGCGATTACTTGCTCAATCAGTGCTTTATATTGCTCTTTCCACCCTTCATGAATAATCATAGGGTCAAAATGTAAGCCCACCAGATAACCTGCTTCTGTCACTTTTTTCAGCGCAGCAAGTCTTTTAGGTAAAGACGCTGTTTTATGCTCTTGGTAATCAACTATATATTCTGAATTCAAAGACCATGACACTACAGTTCTGTGATTATGTGCTGCATCTAAAATAGAATCTACGCAATCAGATTTTGTTTTCAGCTCTAAAACAGCATTAGGTATTGAGGCAAACTCCTCAATTAAAAAACGTGCTTGAGGCAACACATCTTCCAAGGCCAAGCTATCACCCAATTCCCACGTTCCAATTCTAAAAAAACGATCAGGTTCTGCTGCACATTTTTCTTTTACCTCATCCATCAAAGACTTAATATCACCTACAACTTTAGTGGTCCCATCATTTAGATAGTTTTGTAAAAAACAGTACGAGCAATCATATGGACAGTTACTCACAGATTTAAGCACTTTTACATTACAACAAATATATTTATCACTAATCGTTGCACAAGTATCCATGGATTCACCTTTTTTCGGTACAACATGAATATTTTTTTTTCCTTTACGGTAGTTGGAAATCACATCATCTTGCTTCTCTACTTGATAGGGAATACCAAGTGCAGATAGCTGTTCAACTATAGCCTGCTGCTCTTGAGAAGGATCAACTTTTATTTTTGACATTATAATAAGTCCAACATAGATTGAATAATACCCCTAGATTTCTTAAGAGAATCACTTAAAGCCTCACACTGGCTATCATCTGTAAGTCTCATTGTGACATCTATCTGCTTATTTTCTAAACTTTTATCCCAGTTCAAGGTCATGCTTCCAGAAACCTGAGAAGCCAGTGATTTCAGCTGCTTATTGACCTGAGTTTGAACAGGGTTTAAAGATTGAAGTAATTTTTCTCGCAAACAACTTGTCCGAAAGTGATGATTAGTACTGGATGCAATACTATCCTGTATACATTCCAACTGAAAAAAGGCGTTGTAATCATCACATTGAGACTGCTTAGATAGACGATAACAGGCATCTGACAATTCTATAAAATGGGATGAAGACATATGAAAATAAAACGATAAATTCAACATCCATTCAAGAAATGAAGAGTCATATCTACATAATGAAAAAGCCTGCTTTAAACTGAACTGTTTGCTCACGATGAATTTCAAAACTTCTGAATCTAAACGAATCAATTTCATTGATTTTTCAACAAGGCCTTCAAAATAATTAATTCCAACATGATCTAACAGCATGTTTAAGAGAGAATAATCATAACCTTTCTTCACAAATAAAGAAATTGCATAAAGTCGATCCAACTCCGCTAGCTGACTCACATAATTATGTGTAAAATAAGCTTTAATCAAGTCTTCTTGAGACGAAAGTTCTATCGTTAGCTCTGGTAATAAGTGATGATCATTCCCATTCAAGCTATAAGAGTTCCCCTCAAAAGCCCCTTTAACTAAAACTGTAGATTGAAAGGAGTAATTTTTAGCGCTGTCTTTAAACAAACGAATAGCATCAACAAGCACATCTGGGTCAAGAATTCGACAAACTTTAGTTTCCATGTGTTCATTATACTCTGAAGTCGATATAAATTTAATCTTCTATCTAAGTCATAACCAGAATCATAGTTAAAGCATCAACAAAATATATTTATCTACGAGGACTGTCTTGCTTCTTCTTCTCTTCTCGTTATAGTAGACGGAACCTGATGTTGAACAGGCTTTACTTGTACTTTAGTTACAATTGTTTTTTCTGGATTTCTCTTTGAAAAGCCTGATTTTTCACCTGATTCTTTAGTTTTCGTAGCTAGGGGCATTAATTTAGCACCAACAGTTAATTGACTCATTTTATTCTCCTTATTTTAAAATCACTATCTGAACTAAAATAAAATTTAGATGCAATCTTCAATAATAAAAAAAGATCAATCTGCATCAAAACCTAATTGCACTCAAAAAACAATAACAAAACAAAAGAATATTGTAAAGAAAAAATAAAATAAAAGAACAAAAAAAAAAAATTTCATTGAAATTTCACAAAAATAATTCAATAAAAATTAACTGGACTAATACTTAATTATTAGGACACATTATTTCGTTGAAGAAATCATCTTTAACGGGGAAGTCAAATAACGAATAGCTTCGTTTAAAAAATCTTCGTTTAATTTTGGTCCTTCTTCTTCTCTTCTACTTGTAGCAGGTGGAAGTGGGCCACTATATACTTGTACTCTAGTTACCTTTGTATTATTTGGATCTCTCTGTGAAAAGTGTGATTTTTCATTTGTTACTTCTTCTTCTCTTCTCGTTGTAGCAGGCTTAACTATTACTTTAGTTACCTTTGTATTATTTGGATCTCTCTGTGAAAAGTGTGATTTTTCATTTG
>QFBQ01000032.1 GCA_003265885.1 Candidatus Marinamargulisbacteria bacterium SCGC AG-343-D04 | reverse complement strand
GGAGCATCGTTCACTGGCCATACCCTCACTGTAATACTTTGTGACACCGTTAATGCATCCGGATCTTGTACCGAAAGTATTAAGTCTTCATCTCCATACCAGTTCGCTAACGATTGAAAATTCATAGAGTGATTACTTGATTCATCACCCAAAATAACACTCATTGTATTTGTATCTTTTTTTCTAAAAACTTGTTCTCCTCCTCCTACACTGTCATCTAAATAAAAATCATCATCCGAAACGGACCAATTTAAATCTGCTTTTATATTGTCTATATCATGAACAAAGTTATCTAAGGTCACTGTTGGTCCAGCTGTATCTTCATCAAACTTAATATTGTAAATAATACTATTCGTAGAGTCGTATACTAGATTACTTTGAACAATGTCTATAAACTCTGGAGCATCATTGACAGGTTGAATATGTATTTGAATATCTTTTTGAGAAGTATTTCCTTCCGCATCTTCTAATGTAATATGAATCCATGCCTCTTGTTTTCCATAAAGATTACCTTCCGTATCAAAGGGATCTGTATTGACATTGGGTGATGGAATAAATTGAATGGATAATCCATTATTTACAGGATTAGCAGCAAGTAGCGCATCTTCAGATGATTTTATAGCATTTTCGGCGACTGTGATCAGTTCTGGAGTCCACGTTAGCAATGATAAAGGACTTATATTATCTTCTTTTTTATCTGATAAATGACTTATCCACGTTATATCTTCTATTCCAGATATACTGACAAATTCATCCTTAATTTGAGGAGCCGTTCTATCTGGAGTTTGAATGGTATCAGAATAGGCTGTTAAGGTATTACCTGCTTCATCTGAGGTAATCACTCTTAATTGAAAATAGGTACTATCATCCACATTACTTTTACCCCAACTGTCCGCACTTTGATTTGTACTTTGAACATAATAGGGTTCATCATTGCTTAATTGCCACTTGTAATTCAGATATGATTCTATCGTCTGGATTTGAGATACAGATAAAGACTCATTAAAGAGTAATATTTCAGCAAACTCTACATAGGGTAAGAAACTGGAATCTCCTAATATGAGCCTCTCATCTTCACTTAATGTGATATTGGAACTCACGATTTTCCAGGTTTCATTATCTGATACAACCGCATATGTTCGTATATTCCCTTGTGAAAAATTAATGCTTGAAATGAGTTTATTTGTAATATCCGGTAATTTTACGGCATTAAACCCTCCAACTGCATCAGCTATGATAGTAGGAGGAGGTGAACTTTCATCTTCTACAAAATTATTTCCCATATTACTTTTATCTAGCCAATGCGTCACATTCGACCCACTTAACGTTAAGACGGAATCATCTCCGGCATCTAGCCACAACACTAACGAGTCGATAGACTTAACAGGAGGACTCATCGAGCTCAAACTAATGGAGTATTCTAACCCTTCCTTGAACTCGTCTGTAATTGTCCAGTTTGATTGTAAGTCCCCTTTTTGTGAGTTCAGATCTTTTCCTACTCCATTAAAGACCATACTTTGAAGAACCGGGGATGAATTATCCACGCTAATACTTTTCTCTTCATGCGTTATATTTCCCGCTTTATCCGTCACATCAAGACTGACTGTATATACTCCATCTTCAACAAAACTAGAATCATCTCCTGTTCCATTCCACGTTATACTAGTAGGAAAATCTGAAGATGAACTTGTTATAGATCTTACTTCAAACCCATCATCTCTGATCATCTTTAACTCCCACTCTTCAAAATATCGTTCCGTAACATCAAATGAAATTTCAGACTCATCTTTTATGCCAACTGACGTAAAATTATTAGGTGAAAAAATCGGTTCTGATATATTATTGTTCTGAATGATAGGAGCTACATTATCAATAAGTGTACTCTTACTAGAGATATCCCAAGCACTCCATGATAAACCATCAAAGACTCTCGCTCTAAATGAAACCTCATGATAATGATTGGCTTTGTAATGGTCTGTATCCACTGTTGAGTCCCATACAGTAGCCCATCCTCCACTATTGGAGGTATCATCTTGACCTGAAAAATCAATAAGATGGTTGGACGTTGTTTTGACTTGAAATTGAACACGAGATGCGATTAAGCCCGATACCGTAGCATTGAGTGTTACATCTTTACTTTCGAATCCCTCATTAAAACCCGTAACATCATGAACTTTTGAGCTAAAATGAGTCCCACTGATATTTATATAAGAATCACTTTGTTGAACACTATTAAACACGGGAGCCACAGACTGAAATACTAGATTATAGTGCTCTGATGATTGTTTATGTCCTCCAGAATCAAGGATATCTATTTCTTTCGCTGTATTTGCATAGAGCACAGATGATACTATCCAAAGTATTGAAAATAATATGATCCATAGTTTATTTATGTTCATGGTTCTAAAAGTACAAATTCAATGCCATTCGATAAATATCATTAAAAACCTTACTTGGACGATACGAGAAATCACACTCAAACGAGTCCGATAAAAACCCTAATCCAAATGTGGGACCTATAATATCTGAAATAGTGGTAAACCCTGCTCTAACACTACATTTAGGGTGTAAGGAAATGTCTATTCCTGAAGCGACTGATAGATCAGAGTTATATTTCAAAATTGCGTCTGTCATGATGTGAATTTTTGATTTAAAGATGCGGGGCTTCAATGACATCCCAATTCGAGACACCTGTTCTAAAGAGGCTTCATCATTGATAAACACTGCTTTTGATAAGCTAATATCGTTTATAGAGGCTCCTAAAGAAAATTGGGAATTAACAGACCATAATAGGCCAAGATCTAGACTGCTTTGTTTTGCTTTATAATTCGCTAATTTTTCTCTAAATGATTTAAAAGACAGGCCTGTATTCACATTAAAGAACCGTCTTGCCATCGTAAAAACAACGACCTTTGATGAATTTGAAACAGATCCGGAATGGGCTCCTTCTTTGTCCGACGTGGTTGTTTTTGAATAAGCCCCGTAATCTAGCCAATTATAGCTAATTCCTAGCACCGTATTTTCAAATGCATGTGTAAACTGCATACTTTTATAGGAGATATCTTCGACGTAGTGAAAGAGTTGGGACGTCAACATACTCCCTTTTTGAGATGCAATGGAAGCAGGATTAATATATACGGCATGACTGGTATTTAATGCCGTGACCGCATCTCCCAAAGCACTAGCTCTAGGTGTAGAAACCAGTTTCGAAAATTGCATCGAATGTGTTCCTACACTAGCGTCTAGTGACTGATAAGATAAGAGTGTTATTCCGATAATAAGTAGACTCTTTACAGACTTATTAAGTTTTAAGAACCCTGACCCCCCATAAACAATGTTGTTAACCTATCTAATATATACCCATTTTGAGTTTATTTTAAACATTTTCAGAGTCTTTATCCTATTCAAATTTCGACTTTCCCAAAACTCCTTACAACGCTGCCTCAATCCTTTTCATTATCTTACCTCTATCTTTATTTGTAATTTGCTATTATCACATTTAACCAATGAAACATATACCAAATCAAAAAAAGCTAAAAGTGGCACTCGTAAAACAAGATGTAGATCTTTTATTTTATGTTTACCCAGGAAACAATAAAGTAATTTCTAAGCTATTATTTTCTGCACATAATAAAGTTGGCCCTCTTTCAATAATTGAGCATTTCAATGCAGATCATATTATTTTAAAAGAGAATCACTCAATAGAATGTCAGTTTTGGAAAATACTGTTGCATTGTTTAACTTTATCGAAGGTAAAACTATTGTAGAACTAGGCTGCATGAGGCGCCCTTTAATGCATGATATTGATGTATTTAATCCTATTTGTTGTAATGATGGTCATTCTATTTATATAAACTTTTAAGTTTCTTTCATGCCAATTGCAACTACCTGAAATACTTTTTTGTCACGTTTCCCATAATATTCTGCAACTTTATGAAACCAATGAGGTTTACCCAATAATTGGCATATTTTTGCAACCCTATTATAGTTTTTTGGCCAAAGATAATAAGAAGCTTTTGATTCTAATACTTTAAACCCAGCTTCTTTACATAAATTCCCAAAACACATTGGGCTCCATGTATATAGATGATGATTTTGATCATTTGGATTAAATTCATGTAAAATAGACTCCGCAGGAACAACGGCAATCAACATCCCACCTTTTTTTAAGCTATTAAAAATACCTTTTAATTCGTCTAAAGGTCGCTGGCAATGCTCTAAGGCATGAAACGTAATTGCAACATCTATAGATTCACTTTTTATTGCGCTGATGGAAGAAACCACATCAATGCCATTTTTCTCTGCCTCTACTATAGCTCCAGGATTTATTTCGACACCTATTCTTTTTTGACACGTTAACGCACTAAGTAAATACCCTCCCCCACAACCAAAATCTAACACAACGTCTGTTTCTTTTATATTTTTTTCATAAAAAACTCTATTCGCAAAAGCTCCAAATTTACCACATTGCTTTTGCCACCCAAAATAGGTTTCTTCGTAGTGATTAGTTGCCATTATTCTTCCTTGTGTATTGTTTTATATTTAATATTAACGTAATAAATGGACTACATATTTTTTCAATTGTTAATTTTGATCCATTATAAAAACTATGAATCTTATGATTATATTTAGAATTAAAATAAATACAACTTACTTTACTTAATGCATTATTTTTTTTAAGAAAAAGTTTATTTGATTTTTTTTTAAACGATATCTTCTTGTCATAATTACATAACATTATTTTTTTTTGCCGAGTAACTAGATTTTCATCTTTATAAAAATATGTCATTAAAAGCTGATACATTTCATAATAGCTTGATAATGATTTTAATTTATTAAATTTGTTAGATTTTTCTTTAATAAGCTCTAAAATAAGCTCGCACATTTTTTCAACTGCTGATTTTGTCCAAAAAGAGCATAAAGCAAACTTGCCATCTTCAGAACTAGGAATAGTTATAACTTCATCTTTAGTTTGACCCATTAGGTTATCAAATGAATCAAACACTAAATTATGTACATCATTCACAATACATTGATCCCACTTTCTTATCGACATGACAGATTTTAATAAAAACCACTGCCTACATAATGCATACACTGTAGAAGATGGATCTAATTGATTTAACTGCTTAATAAGATCGGAATTATAAACATGTTCATATAATAAATCTGCGGCATTACTCACTATATTTACTTCGGGACTTAAATAATAGAGTTCTTGCTTTTGATTATAAAACTTACATTGTCGTACAAGTAAGTTTGTTGTGTAATTAAATTTTAAATTGTTCATGATTATTATTGGGCAGGATTTATTCATGTAATTAAACTACATTAATCAATGTCGATTTTCAATTTAAATCTATATTTAGTAATGTGTATTTGCACGAAAAAATTTAATTTCTTATGACAGTAGTACACTATTAAAAAATAATTATGTTAAAAAAATCAAAGGCTTCATTACTTACAAACTTAAAACAAACAAAACAATATATTTCAATATGTTAATAAGGCAAAAAAATTAAAAGTCTTCTATCCAGCAGTTTTCCTGTCGAGTAAACAGTATCGGGAACTTTGTCTATCTCAACTCTAATTCATCGACTACAATGTCGTTCACTATATCTTTTTTTATTTAAAATCTATGTAGGAATAGGCTCCAACCTTGAACCTCACATTATCTTAGAGTTTGTCTACACATTCACTCCCCCATTCTACTTATTCTCCTTTTACAGATTATTTACCATACTCATCAAACGATATCTACATCTTTGAAAAAACCTTATATCTTTGTATCATAAGAGCTATGAAGTCTTTTATAATTTCACATTTTAAAGAACAAAAGAACAACTACTTAACCATTATTTGTGCTCTAATATTCTCACTCTTCATGTCGTCTAAGAACACCTTAAACTACCAATACAATCTCGTTCAATCTCATTACAGCAAGTTAGTCACTCTAATGCAATTTCAGCACTATTATATGCAAGAAATCTTGGACCATTCCCAAGATCAGGCACTTATCCAATCTACACGCGCTGTTTTAACCGCATCAGAAAACTCCTTATCCAGCAAACATATTGATCCGGAGTTCATTGTTCGTTGGCATGAGATTTGTTTGCTATATTCAGCCCCTAACACCATCACCTCATATGAAAATTACCTTGAGTTGAGTCAAAAACTATTATCTAGAATGACTCGATATAATATCGAAGTTCAACGCTATAATAAGACACAAAAAAAATACGCGATGATGCAGTTATTCTTATCTAATCATAAAGAACCTCTAGCGAACATTCCTATTCAAGATCAACTGGACTCTCATTTTTTGGTGGTTAACTTATGACACATCTCTCTATTGGTTTCTTAGGTTTTGGGAAAATGGCCACTGCAATTTTTCAAGGATCCTCTTCATTTCTTAAAGAAAAAGGGATTTCAGTTTATGCGACAGACAAATATACAGCGAATATAGAACGTAATAACATCAATTTCCTTTCTATTGAAGAACTGCTTAATACTGTAGATATTGTTCTGTTGGCAATAAAACCTCAACAACTCAACGAGTTAGCGGATACACTTCGCTCTGTTTCTTGGGAAAAAAAATGCCTGGTCAGTATTTTAGCAGGTAAAACCTTAGACAATTTTCATCAACTCCTGGAAAACTGTCCCCATCTTATTCGTGTAATGCCCAATACCGCCGCTCAATTCAACGAATCGATGACCGTCATCTCTCATTCTTCTAATACGGATACTCACTATTTAGATTTTGTAACGGATCTCTTTTCTTGTGTAGGAAAGGTTATGCATGTCGATGATGATCGTATGAATTTTTGCACGTCTTTATGTGGAAGTGGGCCGGCCTTTTTCTATGCTTTAGCTGATTCTCTTGTTCATCTTTCTACTGAACGAGGATTTTCTGAAAAAGAAGCTCGGGAACTGGTGAATCAACTATGCAAAGGGGTCGCTTCAACATTAGATTCCAGTTCTGACTCTGTTTCTACACTCATTCAATCAATTTGTTCCCCTAATGGAACCACAGAACGGGGCTTAGCTACGCTTCATGGTTCTCAGATTCCAGATCTATGGAAAGCTGTGTTTATTGATGCAGAAAAACGCGCAAAAGAACTGTCAAATTCTGATTAAATCTTTTACACTATATCTATGGTCTATTTTGCCTTATATAAAATTCTCGATACAGCGTTTCAAGGACTATATTTAGCCTTATTTATACGAGTCATGTTATCATGGTTTCCACATGACCGTTCTCACCCCATCATGCACTTTTTATACAGCATTACGGACCCTATTTTGCGACCATTTCAAGACTTGATTCCTTCTTGGAAAATTGGTCTAGATCTATCCCCTATTTTTGCTTTTTTTGCCTTGGGAATTATTAGAAACTTAGTTTTTACTTTGCTGTTTTAACTTTTTTATTCTTAACATCGATAACGTCATTAAGATATCCCTCTCATTAATGTTCACATTTTATATACACATCTACTTTTCAATTCTTTCTTTAGATACACACGAAGCTGCTTAAAATGAGTCGCTGAGGTCTTTTTTAGATGTTTTAAAACCCATTCATAAATTTTATCTTTTATATAATTATTTTTTTGACACCCTAGCTCTGTGAGAACGTCATTAATATCTTCTGTTATTTCACTTGCACACTCCCAAGGTTCTTTTCCCTGAATCAGAAAAGATATTCTTTTATATGGCTTTTCTCGAACACGATTAACCTTTTCCTCTACTAAGGCACCTGTTGTCTTAACGGCAGTTTTAACAATGGGAAATTCTTGCAGCAAGGATCCTATCGCACTTACGGCTACTCCTAACTTCACTCTTTTCAACTCCATTTTTCCAGACGTCACAATATTTGATACAATAAAAAGAGTTGCAATTTTACTCTTTAATGCATCGATCCAATTTGTATAAATGTCACGCTGCAAAAATATACCGCATTTGATTCTTTCGCACTCACGATCAGTATATGAACTAGGACTAAGCTTTAAATAATCATAAAATGACTCGCTTATACCGGTAGAATCTTCGGCTATTTTAAACACGACTTTATCAAAAGAAAGTCTATAATCTGGCTTAGATACATTAGAAACACGCGAAAACTCATATGATTTCTTTTTCTTAGACACAGATCTTGTTTTACCTTCAACTTCCTGCATATTTTTCAAATGAACTAAAACCTGATCATACATGTCTATAACATCTGCAACACTATATAAGGACTTCGGCATTCTTTTTTTTAATAAAGTGGAAAACCAATCTCCCAAAACACTTAAAACGTCGTCATCACTTAAACACCACCCCTCTTTTTTAAGATCACGTATTTCATCTAATACTCTTTCTATCTCTTTTATCTCCCACTCTTTAAAATGACTCTTACCTTTTAAATGATCCGCTAATTCTTCAAACGAATATATCGATTCAAAACCACTAAAAACAGAGTATGCTGACGGACTTTTTTGATAATCCCCCCTACACTGAAACCCTCCCAATGATTCTTCGGATAATGTAGAACTAATCGAAGAGGTTCTTCTCCGAACAATCTTGGGCAACGTCACTACAGACTCAGCTTTACCTATGGACTTTGTTGGAGAATACATCCCTTCAAACCCTTTAAAAGACTCTTCTGAACTACTTGAGCGAGACCTAGTCTTATAAAGTGAATTAAAAGATTTAGACACCCCGCTACTTATATTTAACGGCGTTATTCCTATCCTTGCTTCTCTTATATTGGTGTGATTAACTAAGCACATACATTATCATTTATCACCTCAAAAATCCTAGTAATAAAAAATAATAAACCGTTAGCAATAAACAAATAATTCTAATTTTGATCATAATATGATTTTTAAAGATAAGCAAATTATTTATTTTTTTACCAATGAACCTAAACTCTATAAATTTTTTCCATATCAAAAAACATCGAACACACTGCTATGTTAATGTTTCTTATGTCGGGAAATTTAACAACAAAGTCACTTAATCATCTTGGTATTTGGCGCAACTCTAAATTGAGTGTAATATTAAATGATATCTTATCTAAGATTAAATAATATTATGATGAAAAGATGCACATATATCTTACCCACTAATTTTGCCCATGAAGGAATTCGTTTAAAAGTTGAGGGTCAGCTTCAGGCACTTAAAAAGCATTTTAACATCTCTTTGCATGCGTTACATTATTCCAAACAACAGTCTAAGTTCAGACAATTACTGGAATACTTTTTTTATGAGTTTAGAACATGTTTTGTTCTTTTGTTTACGCCTGTTTTATATATTAGATACAACCCTAAACTTCTGTTTGGAAATATGCTGCTCCCGTTCTTCTCTTACTTTAAAACAATTTATGTGGAACATAATACCTTGATGGATACAGAACTTATTTTTCTAAAAAGACCTTTTGAACACCGCATTCACAGATTCACATTAGGCTGGTTTCGATTTGGCAACATGACTCACATTGCAGTTAATAATCAACTTAAGGAACATCTAGAAGGCCTGGGATTAACACGAGTGACTTATATCCAAAATGGATATAAAGCGCCGGATGTCTCCCCCGATCTAGTGGACCAAGAGATTATGGATACCTTTCATTCATTTAAATCTAGTGTCACTCATTGTGCTATTTTTACAGGAAATGGCTATCCCTGGCATGGATTAACAGAGATCATCGAATATCTCCGTCAATTCCCTGATATTGGGCTTGTTGTTGTTGGACCTTATGATATTTCTTCCTCCAAGCAGATATTATCTATTCAACATTGTCTTTCTCCAACCTTGGTAACACTAATAGAGTCTTGTGATTTTGCTATCAGCACCTTTCGTTGGGATATGTTAGAGATTACGGAAGGAAGTCCTTTAAAAAGTCGCCAATTTTTGTGTCATGGATGCCCTATTTTAGTAAATTATCATGACTGTGCTGCAGACTTTGAAGAATTAAAACCCTATATTGTTGATTTTCGAGAACATAAAGAACACAGTTTTTCACGTATTTCTCAGTTAATAGTTAACAAAAAAGACCTGATCAAGAACTCAAGATCTTTATTAAGTTGGGATTGTTTTTTTGATACATTGTTATCCTAATATAAACAAAGGTCTTTTACTCTAAAACTCTATCTTTATCTCATATGTTTATATTACGTCGGTTTATGAATATTAAAGGACACCACTCCCCAAATCATCCACTCTATGTTCGTCACTTCAATGGGGGCATATTGGCTATTTTCTGAAATCAAATATAACTTTTCTTTATGAATCCGTAATCGTTTTACCACAAATTCATCTTCTATCATCGCCACGACTATTTTGTTATCGGCTACACGTATAGACCGATCCACAACCAAAATATCGCCTGGAAAAATACCGGCCCCTATCATGGAATCACCACTGACTTTTACATAATACGTGGATAAGGGGTTTTTGATAATATAGTCATTAATATTTAATCGATTATCCATAAAATCGTCAGCAGGAGACGGAAATCCGGCATGAATTCTAGATAAAAATAAAGGCAATATTGCTGTTTTTTCTTCACAAATATCAGCTTTTTGAATAATGGAACATTTCATATCTTTATTTTACCACTTACTTGCGTGGTAACCTATAGATTTTTTTATTTCGATACAGTTTCACGCAAGAAAACTATGTGTTAGACTTTTTTTATGACAAAACAAAGAGAATCACTATCCACCCCAGATGACAAAGCCCCTGTCTTGATGCACTCATGTTGTGCGCCATGTGCGGCAGAACTCATGGAAGCTATGCTAGAGTCTAAAATCCCCTACTCTATTTTCTTTTATAATCCGAATATTCACCCTCAAAAAGAATATGAATTACGAAAACAAGAAAACATTCGATTTGCAGAAAAACATAAGATCGACTTCATCGATGCAGATTATGACACAGATAACTGGTTCGAAAGAACAAAAGGAATGGAGTTTGAACCTGAACGTGGAAAACGTTGCACCGCTTGTTTTGATATGCGTTTTGAACGCACGGCACTTTACGCAAAAGAGCATGGTTTCCCCGTTATCACCTCTAGTCTAGGCATTTCTCGTTGGAAAAACATGGATCAAATTAATGATTCCGGACTTCGTGCAGCATCCCGTTATGACGGAGTGGATTATTGGACCTATAATTGGCGAAAAAAAGGTGGTGCTGCCAGAATGTATGAAATTTCTAAAGAAGAAAATTTCTATAAACAAGAATACTGTGGATGTGTATACTCACTGCGTGACACCAACTTATGGCGTAAAGAAAATGATCGAAAGCCAGTTCATTTTGGGAAAGAGTTCTACACCCAAGCTAACTCATAACTATCACTAGTTACTCTGAAAGAGTAGAATCATGAATAACATCCACAATGTAAAGAGGGCGATGTTTACTTTCTTCAAAAATTCTACCTATATATTCCCCTAAAATACCCAAAATCAACAACTGGATTCCACTTAATATCAATATGACAAGTATAATGGTCGTATACCCAGGAACTGTCACCTTCCATAAAAAATGTGCAAGCAATGTATATATCGCTAAGACAAAGCCACATAAAACACTCAGAAAACCAATGACATTGGCTATTTTAAGAGGAGCTCTTGAAAAAGAAAACATCGCATCCATCGACAACTCTAACATTTTAAAAAATGGATACTTTGTCTGACCGGCATATCGCTCATCTCTAGAAAATTGAAAGGCCTTTGATTTAAATCCTATCCAAGGAATAAGACCTCTTATAAATCTATGTCGTTCTCTCAAGGTTTTAAATGCTAACAATGTTTTTTTATTAATTAGTCTGCAGTCTCCTGTATTTTCTGGGATATCAATTTTTGTAAACTTTCTAATCATTGAATAAAATAAATGTGCTGTACATTTCTTAAAAACAGACTCCCCTTTTCTCTCTATTCGTTGTGCATATACTATATCCAGGCTCTCTTTTTTCATCAGGGAAAGCATCTCTAACATGATCTCTGGAGGGTCTTGCAAATCAGCATCAATAACACCCACATAATCTCCATCACTATGATCAAATCCCGCCGTCAACGCAAATTGATGCCCAAAATTCCGACTTAAATGAATAACTTTCATCAA
Source organism: Candidatus Marinamargulisbacteria bacterium SCGC AG-343-D04 (assembly GCA_003265885.1). Classification (GTDB taxonomy): domain Bacteria; phylum Margulisbacteria; class Marinamargulisbacteria; genus AG-343-D04. Next base: position 6,242 of record QFBQ01000032.1, on the reverse strand, counting down.
TGAATGTTGTCCGACATACTGATTTAATACATCCCCACTGCCATCTACAGATCCATCATTCACAAATAAAAAAGATATATTCTCCGACACCTTAGGTCTTAGAGCTAGTAACTGAGTCATCAACTCATCCAAACATTCTATTTCATTATATATGGGGATAATAATCTCAAGAGTTTTTTTCATAGTATTTTAAAATCTCAATCTATTCATACTTATATTTACAACATTCTTTGAACAGTTTATTCATAGTAGCCAACTCTCTTTTATCTGACAAGTATATAGCTATACCTAAAAACGATTTAATATAAACACCTTTTATGTGTTTTCATATTCCGTGTATCACTGTTCCAAAACTTCCGTCTAAAGTCCGAAAAAGTTTATATTAAAATTTACATGAATCAATACCATATTTCCAAATCATAATATTGCCATAACCTTTAGTTGTTATACGAGCCTCCATGTAAGCATGCTGAGTTAATTCGTTTATTGCTTCATTAAAAAAAACACTTTCCCCGGTCTTCACATTATGCACATCGTTATTTTCTCCTGTAGTTGGGGATGTCGCATGCTGAAACACATCACTAATCACCACATAATCTCCTTCTTTAGCATTTTGGATTTCAACAAGAGAATTTACTTTAAAATTGACATGGCTCAATGCTGTCCAGAACTGTAAATGGCTAATAACAGTAGAGTTATCTGGGATAATCTTCTTTAATTCAGTTTCAATATGATGAAAGGGTGTTGCATGTCTCATTTTTTTAAGTATATACATATCTCCTAGGAGATTATTCACAAAATACAGGCTTAACACAAGCACTAAGGCCCCCTTTAGATAACGATTTTTCCATTCTTTACTTTCCTTTAGGAGAAGCGCCATTATGACATATGAAAATATAAGAAAAACACCGAAATATCTTCGCCTAAAAAAATACCCAACAAAACTGATAAGAAGGCCGCCAAAACCTGCTAAGGAAACATAACGAATCGCTTTATTTTTGTTATAAACGATCCCTAGTGATAAAAAGAAAAGTTCAACTATCAAGATCATGCCTCGTTTAAATCCTAAGGAATAGGTCTGAAAAAACTGACCTATATTATCTTTAAAAAACACCCATTTACTTGCTTCTAACGGCACTCTTCTTGATACCTGGTTAATGATGTCTTGGACATATATCGACCATGATGAAAATAGGCTTACAAACCCCACAACAATACTAACCGTAATCAACAATCCTCCTACACTAAATAACAAAGGGCTTATCGTTTTTTGTTTGATACACAACGTTGCTATAAATAGAGCAAAAACTGCGCATAAGCTAACTGCATATGGATGCGCAAGACAGGACAGAGACAATAAAAAACAGCTCCAAATTAAACAGGGATACGCCCCTGTTTGACAAGCTCTAATGACGAATAAAAGAGCCCATATTACTAGCGTCAAAACCAAGGCTTCAGGTCTAACCCAATGAAATATAACAAAGAACATATTACCGACAACTAAAAAACTGCCTACGCCTAACTGAATACGCTTGCTTACTCCCAGCTCTTTCAGAATCTTTATAAATCCAATTAAAGCAACTATACCTATACAAAACGTAGTCATTCGAGCAGTAAACAATGATACCCCCCATAGTTTAAGTGGTATCCACAAGATACTCGGCAGCAAAAAGAAGGTCTCTCCTCCGGCATACCCTTTAGCGGTATTGATAAAGCCTAAGCCCTTTGCAACGTTGTCAGCTGTATTAATAAACCAGGGCTCATCTAAGGCCACATGAGGAACTTTATCTAACCAGAGAAGATGTAAAGAATAAAAGGCTATTAAGACCCACAATGGATGATTTACACATTTATTTGTGATGATTGTTATGAGTTGTTTAAGTCTTTTCATGACAGCGAATTCATTATAATGGTATTATACATCTCTAGATATGACTATCTTACACTCTAAAAATTTTTGTATAAACCCTGCCTTAATTAAAGATCTGGAGAACGAATAACGTATGACATCAGAAATACGTAATTTCTTTCAAAATCACACGAAAGACAACTCTACACTTTTTTGTTTAAGTTTAGAAACTTTAATCAATACTTCTAAGCAGCACTATGTCTAGTTCACGCCCAAAGCTAAGTATTATTACGGTTGTATTTAATCATAAGGCTCAATTTATGCAAACTCTTCAGTCGATAGCATCCCAAACATTCAAAGATTTTGAATGGGTGGTCATAGACGGTGGGTCCACTGATGGAACTTTAGATAGAATCAAAGAACATGACAACATTATATCTTCTTGGATAAGCGAACCTGATAAAGGCATTTTTGATGCTATGAACAAAGGCCTAGGCTGTGCAAAAGGTGAATGGATAACCTTCTTAAATGCAGGAGATACTTATACATCTACGGCAAGTTTAAATGATATTTTTTCTTATGCTAAAACCCACATTAAATTTATGTATACAGATATGTTTTTACTTACCGAATCAGGAAAAAAAATTAGAAAAATAAAAGCCGAAAAACTCACAAAACATTCTATTTCAAAAGGCATGATCGCCTGTCATCAAGGCATGTTTATTCGTAAAGAAGTCTGTCCTTTTTATGATACTCGATACTATTATCAAGGAGATTTAGAATGGACAATCCGAATTCTTTTTTTATTATCTCAAAATGAAATTTGTTATATTCCAAAAGATCATATTTTTTATAAAAACGATGGATTTTCAAATCAATCCCTCATTAATCAATTAAAAACTCATCTCTCTCTTATCTATAAATATTATGGATTTCTTATGATATTATATCGAATTCCTCGTTTATTTCGACGATATATTGGGAAGTGGTTAAGAAAATGCTTGGGAATTCATACATTAAGATTTTGGATAAAGGCTAAGCATAATGATTCTTTATAGGCTATAATATTTTTTAATATGACCATAAAACAGTTTATAAAATTTTTCTTTTCTCACTTTCCTAAACGACTTCCGTTGCTAATCATCATTTTAGTCATTTCTGGACTTTTAGAAAGTGTTGGAATTGGGGCTGTCATTCCTGTGTTTGAATTCTTTTTTCAAGGAAGGAGTTTTGATCCGAACAGCCCTATTTCTCGCTTTTTTCATTCATTTTTAAGTGCATTACATATTACCCCTTCATTGCCTATTTTATTTTCTATCATTATCTTTTTTTTCAGCTTAAGAAGTTTTCTTTTATTTACTCAAGAGTGGTTTTGTCATAAAATTACCGCCTTTTTTTTCAATACACAGTCAAACGCACTGTTAAACTCGATTATTCAGTCAAAGTGGCAGATCATTCATCATAAAAAACAAGGTTCTTTATTAACTCTATTTACTCAAGAACTGGATAAATATTCACATTTAATTTATGTGAGTATTTATTTACTATCTGAAGCTATATTACTCTTATTTTATCTTCTCCTTTCATTTATTGTTTCGTGGCAAATCACATGTGTTTTTTTAATTCTTCTAGCTCTTGTATCATATCCTTTAACTATATATCAGAAATACATGTACAAATTATCCAATAAGGAACGACTTAGTAGAGACGCTTATACTACGTATTTACAAGAATGTATCAGTGGTTTAAAGTGGATCAAAAGCTCTGGTCGTCACTCTTTTGCTTCTCAGTTCTTTCGTCGTAATGTTTATCAAAAAGCTCATGACACCTATCTTTCATCTTGTTACAAAAGTTTACTTCCTTCTTTTTTTATTGTTTTTTCAATTATCTCTCTAACCAGTATTGCCTACTTATCTCTTGTTATCTTTCATATGACATTTTCATATTTCTTACTCATTAGTATTATTTTTTACCGATTATATCCTAAATTTCAAGGGCTTCAATTGCGTTACCAAGCTATTGCGTCATTGCTTCCTTCTCTAGTAGAAATTCACAATCAAACACTTTATTTTGAATCCAACAAAGAGCAGTATGGAACACAACTGTTTAGCGGCTTTTCACATGCAATAGAGTTTAAAAACGTTTCCTTTTGTTACCAAAAAAAGTCTCATTTTTCTTTAAATGATTTTTCTTTAAGCATCAAAAATCGTGAATTTCTGGGGATTGTTGGGCCTTCTGGTTGTGGAAAAACAACAATTATTGATATTCTTACAGGGTTACTCCCTCCTAGCTCTGGAGAACTTTTAATAGACTCAACCTCATTAAAGAATTTCGCTCCAGATTCTTACAGACAATTTCTGGGTATCGTTTCTCAAGACACATTTTTATTCCACGATACTATTTATAATAATTTAACGTGGGGTTTAGACAATGTTTCGAAAGAAGACGTTGAGTTTGCTTGCAAACAAGCTCATGCCTTAGAGCTCATTTCTCAACTAGATCATCAGTTTGACACGATTATTGGAGATCGTGGCATTAAATTGTCTGGAGGCCAGCGTCAACGCCTTTCATTAGCTAGAGCGTTATTAAAAAAACCATCAATCTTAATTTTAGATGAAGCAACATCTGCTTTGGATGCAGAGTCAGAGCATCATATTCATCAAAGTATAAAAAAACTGAAAGGATCATTAACTCTGGTTGTTATTTCCCATCGGCTAGCTAGTGTAAAGTTTTCTGACCGTATCATCGTCATGGACCATGGTCACATTATTGAAGAGGGAACCTGGTCTTCACTGAGCAAAAATAAAGGAAAATTTAATCGCTTTAGAGATTTACAAATTTTAGATTGATTTTTTAATACTTGAAAAAACTTCTTCATTTATAAAATACCGTATTAAAAATCAATATATTATTCGTACTTATTCATAAGACTGTATAGATCAGTTCCTTCATTTAATTCATCCTCAAAGTGAGTTTTATATAGACGTAGGAAGTAAAGATCCTCGATCTAACAGTTCCACGTTTTATCTTTAATAAACATGGATGGTGTGATATTTGCATTGCCCCTGCTTCAAATCTTTCTTAAATTTTATAAAAACATGGAAAAAATCTTTATTGGGGTTATCTCTTTTTATATTAAATCTTACGACTTAGATTCTCACTCTATGTTTAAATGGCAAGATGACTGTGTCTGCTACAGGTGGTATACAGCATTTTTATATTTTGTCTTTCGTTTCAAAAGAAAACTGTTATTTTTATTAAAAAATCTTTACAATTATTATCCATGATAATTCTTCGAAAACTTAATAGATATATAAATGGTCTACTGGGAGTTAATATCTTTATCATATGGCATACACTATGCGAAATCCCATATTTTATATATACAACTCTTACATATCTTTTCAAAAAAAAACCCGCCAATTTTTCTTTAAAGATTACTAAGCTTTATCCTATTTTAACTGAACGTTCTTCATCCGCAGGAAATATTAAATCACCCTATTACTTCCAAGATATTTGGGCTGCTCGAAAAATTTATAAAGCTAACCCAACACGTCATATCGATATTGGATCTCGTATTGATGGATTTATTAGCCATTTACTAGTTTTTAGATCTGTTGAAGTTATAGATATTCGTCCTTTATCTTCTCATATTGAGGGTTTGTCTTTTACTCAATCTGATGCAACAACACTATCGTCGTTTAACGACAACTGTATTGAATCCCTTTCATCACTTCATGCAGCTGAACATTTTGGGTTAGGACGTTATAATGACAGCATTGATCCTTTTGCGCATGAACACTTCATTCATCATATTCAACGCGTATTGAAACCAGGGGGACTCTGTTACTTTTCTGTTCCTATTGGAAAAGAGCGACTTGAATTTAATGCTCATCGTATTTTTTCTCCCAAGACCATACTTTCTCTATTTTCCGATTGTTCTTGTCTTTCTTTTTCATACACTGATGATTCTGGTAAAATTTTTTCAGATGTCGCTATTCCTGATACATTTACCCAACATTTTTTTTGTGGTTTATTTGAGTTTCAAAAACATAAAAAAATATGAGTTCTGTAAAACTGTCTATTATTATGCCATGTTATAATTGTGAAACAACGATTCAAGAATCAATAGACTCTATCTATGCTCAAAATGTCACTTTTTCATTTGAAATCATTATGATTGATGATGGGTCTACAGATGGAACCTATAAACTCATTAAATCCTTGCAAGATCATCATTCAGAAATACATATATTTCAAAACAAAACCAATATGGGGGAATGTTTTTCACGAAACAAGGCAATTTCATACTGTAAAGGATCTATTATAGGGTACTTAGATGCGGATAACTTACTCGATAAAGACTGCCTACCCAATATGGTGTCATTCATTG
>QFBQ01000031.1 GCA_003265885.1 Candidatus Marinamargulisbacteria bacterium SCGC AG-343-D04 | reverse complement strand
ACAATAGTATGGAATTTAAAAGGTTTTGGGGTGGTTTTTATATTAAGAAATTAATCTAATAAGGCATATATTTTATTTGTATTGCCAATACAAATTTGATAAGCTTGAAATAGTTTTTTCTAATAGATGTAAGGAGTATTCTGATGTATCAATTCTGCTTTGGGGGGCTTGCTAGAGTTTTTCTTTTTATGATTGTAAGTTCTGTTGCTTTGTATGCTACGGAGTTAGATAAGGTTGATATTAATAAGGGGTATCGGATTTCGCTTGAAAACCAAGAAGTTAATAATGGCTTTGTAACACAGCAATCTATGGTGAAAATGATACTGATTAATGCACATGGAGATAAAGTAGAGCGTAGGATGTCTTTTATGGGGATGGAAGTAGATGGGGATGGAGATAAAAGTTTGATTACTTTTCTTTACCCAGCAGATGTGAAGGGGACCAAAACGCTAACATGGTCTCATAAAGAGGGGCCAGATGATATGTGGCTGTTATTGCCGGCCTTGAATAGAGTAAAACGTATTAATTCTCGAAATAAGTCGGGATCGTTTATGGGAAGTGAGTTTTCTTATGAGGATATATCTAGTGATGAAGCAGAAAAATATACGTATAACTTTATTGAAGATTCGACTTTAGATGGAAGAGAAGTGTGGGTAATAGAGCGCTATCCTAAGGATAAAAACAGCGGTTACTCTAAACAGGTAACGTATGTAGATAAGGAATACAGAAATCCATGGAAAATTGTGTATTTTGATCGAAAGGGAGAGTTGTTGAAGACTTCTGTTTTTTCGCAGTATAAAAAAATAGACCGATGGTGGCTTTTTAACCGTATTGAGGTGATGAATCATCAAACACAAAAATCTTCTATTCTTGAGTGGCAAAACAGAGAACTTGGAAATAATTTGAAATCTTCATTATTTACAAAACAATATTTAAAACGTTGATGAAGTTCGGTATGTTTTGGGGATGTTATTTTTTGATGGCGGTATCGTTATCAGCGTCTTTGACATATCAAGGGTACATTGGTGCTCATTCACGTTTTTTTAACTCAGACTCTTTGGATATAACCTATGATTCAGCGGTGAGTCAGGTTGCTCGTTTGCAAACTAGACTTGATGGAGATCATTACACGGGGGTTTTTTCCTCTTTTTCTCAAGTTGATACACAAGATAGGTCTAGAGGTGTGGTTATTATTGAAGAGGCTTATGGTAGTTTATTTCATGGCCCGTGGACTTTTTCAGGAGGGATAAAAAAACTAAATTGGGCTGCGCTAGAGGCGTTTCATCCAGTAGATGTTATTAATAGTCGCTATTGGGATAGTGATTTTAAGCAGGCACGTATGTTTGGAGAGCCTATGGTGCATGTGAGTTACATGAAAGGTACATGGGTGTTGAATGCGTATTGGATGCCGGTGTTTAAGGTTCCGGAGTATCCGTCTAGGTCTAATCGTTTTCGATATTCGAGTGTTCCAATAGGGGCTGTATCTGCTTATGATTCATCGGGGGATGTTTTATCAGAACAAAAACATGTGTTTCAGTATGCGTTTCGTTTAGACAAGATGGGTGGTTTTGGAGATATGAGCATTCATGCGTTGGGGCATGTGGATAGATCTCAGCCTGTTTTTGTGTTTGATCCCTCTACTGCAACACTGACGTCTCATTATTTGTATGTGCATCAGGTGGGAGGGTCTGTGCAATGGCTGTTTGGGGATAATATGTTTAAATCTGAATGGTCATTTAGGTCTTTTACAGATGCAGATCATGCTCAGCTTGGTCCTATTTCTAGGGCAGATCATTCTCAGTGGGCCTTTGGATTAGAGAGGCCTTTATATTTTGACAATGGGCATGAGTGGACTAGTTTGCTGGAATTTCAGAGTTATCAAGGGGTATCTCAGAAAGAAAGAGCCGCATTGGGATTATTTCAGCAGGATGTTTTGTTGGGGGGAAGGTATATGTTTAATGATGTTTCGAGTACGGAGTTGTTGATGACAGTAATTGTTGATGTTGAGAGAAAGAATGAAATGATATTGAGTTCTACATTAACGAGGAGGATTTTTGATGCATGGATGTATGATATTGGATTTCAAGTCGTTCAGGGTAAGTCTCATTCAGATGGACTCGGATTACAATCTTTGGCAAAATCTGATCACATTTTTATGAATATGGTGTATTATTTTTAGAGTAAATGATAGTAGATAGAATTATTCAGTTTTTAGTAAGATCTCCTGTAAAAGCATTATTATTGGGAGTGTTTTTTTGTTGTGTGGTTAGTTTTGGGATATCAAAGTTGCAGATTGACTTTGGATATCGAACGTGGTTTACAGAAGATAATCCAAAATTGCAGATTTTTGATCAATTTGAGCGAACATTTGGTAGTGATGAGAAAGCTATTTTGGCTGTTCATTCGCCATCGGGCATTTTTGATGATGATAGTTTAAGACTTATTGGACAGTTAACAGAAGATTTATGGAAGGTACCGGATGTCATTCGAGTTGACTCCATAACGAACTATCAATGGGTGTATTCAGAAGAAGATGAGGTTTTTGTTGAGGATTTTATATTTCCTGATGTAGTTGAAGATGAGGCATTTCTTCAGCTAAGACGAGATTTGGCTATTAAAGATTCGACGATGGAAGGGTATTTGATTAATCAGCAGGGCGACACATCTATAATATATGTAAGTTTAAAACCACAGTTGGTTAAAAAGGTAGATTACCAGAAAGTTTCTCAAGCAATGTATTCATTAATAGAAAAGTATGCTGCTCAGACAGATCATGAAATCCGGGCTACCGGAATGCCCATTTTAACCTATTCGTTTCAAGATAGTTCTCAGGCAGATATGAAACGCTTGGTTCCTATTGTGTTGTTAATGATGGTTTTATTTTTATATCTTTTGATACGTAAAATTACGGGAGTGTTACTAAGTTTATTGATCGTATTTGCCTCTATTTTTGTTACGATGGGTTGGGGCGGATGGTTGGGTATAAAGATACACGTAGTGACGGCGATTATTCCTCAGTTTATGATTGCAATTGCGATTTCAATAGTTGTTCATATATTAGTTACGTATAATCAATTTTTAAGAAAGTTTGATACCAAAGAAGAGTTGATGTTTTTTGTAATTAAGAAGAACTTATTGCCTACGTTGTTGACTAGTGTAAGTACGGCTTTTGGGTTTTTTAGTTTTTTAGGTGCGGAAATTCCCAATATCATGGACATGGGGGTTATGACTGGGTTTGGGACTTTGTCTGCTTGGATTTTGACGTATTTAATCTTAATTCCACTATTAGCGTTATTACCATTTAAGAAGGCAGAAGGAGAACAATTAAACAGTGATCAAGAAAAAATCTTAGCACCTTCTAAAACAGGGGTACGCTTTACACTATTTTTGTATCGGTATAGAAAGCAGATTATTTCTTTTTATATTGTCGGAGTATTATTGTCGATAATGATGCTATTTAAAGTGGTGGTAAATTCTAATCCCTTTGAATATTTTGATGATAAGTATCCCATTTCATTGGCGACATCGTTGATGGAGGAAAAGGTCGGAGGAGCTATGGGGGTTGAAATGATGATTGATTCAGGAGAGGTTGACGGTATAAAGGATCCACTTTTCTTACAAAAAGTCGAGCTTTTTCAGTCCTGGTTAGAGGGGCATGGTCATGTCACAAAAGTGGTATCAATGTTGAATATATTGAAAAAATTGAATAAAACATTGAACCAAGATGATCCTCAATTTTATCGTCTGCCAGATTCTAAAGAGAGTGTAGCGCAGCAACTATTTTTGTATACGATGAGTTTGCCTCAGGGCTTGGATATCAATGACCGAGTGTCTGTTGATTTTAGAAAATTAAGGATGACGACGATGTGGACCTTGCATGATTCTAAAGAAACACTTGAGTATATTGATATGTTTCAAGATTATGCACAACGTTTGGGATTGAATGTCGTTGTGACAGGGAAAGGTCCATTGTATCAGAGTAATAATAGTTTGGTAGTGAGCTCATTTATCCGGTCTTTAGGTATTGCTATTGTTTTGATTTCGGTATTGCTGTGTTTTGGTTTGAACTCTATCAAGATGGGATTATTTTCGATGTTGCCGAATATGTTGCCGATTATAGTAGGAGCTAGTTTCTTGCCTATTTTTGATGTTCCTTTAGATATTGGAACGGTGATTGTTGCAAGTGTATGTTTAGGTATAGCGGTAGATGATACGATTCATTTTTTAAGTAATTATCGTAAATATAGAGTTAGTGGAGATAGTGCAGATCTTGCCATAGCGAAGGTGATGACACATACAGTTCCTGCGTTGTTGACAACGACAGTGGTGTTGGTAGTTGCCTTTGCAGTATTTATGATGGCGACTTTTGTTCCAAATCAAAATTTTGGACGATTTGTTGCGCTTATCTTGTCTTTTGCGCTGATTATAGATTTGTCATTTTTGCCAGCTTTGTTGTTGGTTAAAACTAAAAAGTTAACTATAGATACACTTAGATTTACTGCGTCAGACTAAAGATATTCTCCTGTTTTGGATAGGGGTGTAGGTAGTTGGCGTAGCGTTTTGTGTTTCTATTAGCGGGATGTATTCTACTAGAGTGCCTTGAGACGAAGTTGAGGATGAAAAAGAGGATGTTTTTCCTAGAGAAGAATGCCTTGTAATTCTTGTATTTTCAGTTATGAGATGTTCCGGTATGGAGGTTGGACTTTCTTCTTCAATTGTTGAAGGAAGAGTACTTGAATTTCTGCCTATAGGTGTATAAAGAGAGGGTCTTTTTTCGCTTGGAACAGTGTATGTTATAGGGGCTTCTATACGAAAATCTTCTTGGATGAGTTCTTCTAAATCGTCATCATCTATTTGATGTAGTTTTTTCAGATAGTCTAATTGGTCTTCTTTTGTTTTTGAAGACAGCGCCTGTCTTTCTGAAGCAGTTAACAGAATATCTATGGTTTCATTTCCATAAACAATGTTGAATGCTTGCTTGTTGTCAGTAGGGTTTTGGCTTTCTCTTCGTCTTCTTTTTACGTCTGAGGTTGAAGATTTATCTGTACTTTCTTTGACAAATAATTCATTGACCCCGTTTGGAGGGGTTTTATCATGGGGCAATACGGACTTTATTTCTTTTGCAGAGGGCCTTTCCTCTGGTGTGAAAGAAAGCATGCTTTTGATCCCCGGAAGTAACGAGTCATGACCTTTTTGTAGGTGTATTGAGGGATTGAAATTTGGATTTTTGTTTCTTCGTTGTTCAATTAACTTAGTTGTATTCACTTCTTTAAAGAGAGTGTTAGGGTTAGGTTGAAGCATTTCTATGCAGAGCATTCCTAGCGACCAAATATCAGCGCGATTGTCTAAAGCTGATTCTGAATTGGTGTAAAGAGAGGGGCATGTAATTCTAAGATCTAGAGGGTGACGTATTTTTGAATGAGTAGTTCCTGTTCTTGCAGAAGCTCCAAAATCACTGATTTTTAACGTTATTTCTCCTTTTTTTTTAGAAGCTAGTATATTTCTTGAAGCAAGATCGAGGTGAACTATTTTTTTTCCATGAATATATTCCAGGCCAGTAGCTATTTGGCGAGCTAGATATTTAAATTCAGGACTTTTTAATGACTTATTTAATAAATATTGTTCTAGATCCCCCAAGTTCATGAATTCTAGTATTAATGTATTTCCATTTGAACCTAAAAGTTTTATGACATGAGCATTATTTTTTTTTGAAAGGGACTGAAGCATTTTGCTTTCTCGTTCAATAGATGCCTTGGCAGTTGAACTCTCAGACACTTTTACTGCGCAAGGGTTACCTTTGTAAGATCCTTTATGAACTTTTCCAAAGCTTCCTTCTCCAATTTGCGCTTCTATTATTGGAGTTAGCGGTCTTTTTGTATTACAGCATTTCATTTTATTTGTTCCTTTTTTATTTTTTTATTTCTATTTTGAACTCAGTATGTTTTGATTTTCTTATCATTTTCAAACTTTTTAAAGATGCTTTGACTAAATAGGTGTAGGAGGAGAGGTGTGACACGTTTTTGTTTTCTTTTTTATTTTTTCTCTAATTCTTATTTTTTATTATTTATTTTTTCATATTTTTTTTTAATGTTAGCATGTAATTATTGAATAATTAATTGATAAATTTAAGTATTATTTTTATTTTTTGAATTTGATCCCAAAATAAAATCCAGCTAATGATCCTCGTATCGCTCTTGCAGAAACAATAGATGTAAGTCAAATAAAACTAGATACTGAGAATTAGCGCTCTTTTGTTATGTTAAGATATGAAAGTAGAGACCTTTCTTGTCTGGAGGATAGTAAGTCGTTACCAATTTTTATTTCTCTTCAAGAAGAAACGTTTAACTTCAATGGAAATATCTAGGTTTTTAAATAGTCAAGAACTACAGTGTAAGGATAAATCTGAAATTTCTGAATATCTAAATCGCTGTTTGAATATTACAGATGAAGCTTTATCTGCTCAATTAATTAGGCGGTTAGAGATGTTTAAAAACAATCTTCAGAGATATGTAGGAAATGCTCAGTTAGATCCAAAAGTTAAACTCGAAATATTTCGTTTGACTAATTCTGAGGAGTCTAAGGATCTTAACTATTTGAAAAAGATTTTAGACAGAAATGATGGGTTTGTTAATAAAGCAATGATGGATATTATGACCGACATTTTTACGAAATTGTCCAATTCATAGATTTTAGAGTTTTATATGAAAGCTATTTGATTCATCGAGTAGGGTGTTTTCTTTAACATCGTGGATGTAGCTAGAAATAGTAGCATTGAGTCTGTTTTCTACGTTGTCATATTGGGCGATATGTTTAAATGTTTGGTGGGGAAAACCGATAATGTCGTTGATGATTTGAACTTGGCCATCGCAAAATCTGCCAGCGCCGATTCCGATGGTGGGGATATTCACTTTTTCAGTAATAAATTGGGCCGCTTCTTCGGGGATGAGTTCTAATATAAGGGCGTCAGCGCCATATTTTTCACATTCTAGGGTTTGTTGGAGTAGAGCGTTGACTTCTTCTTTTGACGTACTTTGAAGTTTTTTAATCTGGGCAGTTTGAGGGAGAAGTCCGAGGTGGCAAACGGTGATGATATTATGTTGCTTGAGTATTTGGAGGATATCAGGAAAAAAACCTTCAAATTTTATACCACTGGCACCAGCTTTGATGAGTTGTTGAGCAGTATTGAGAGCTTCTTTTGGGGAGGAGTAGGTGTTGTAGGGCAGGTCGCTAATGATGAGGGAGTTGGGGGCTCCGCGTTTAACGGCTTTGGTGTGGTGGATGATATCGTTTAGAGTAACTTCTTTTTCAGAGTTGTATCCTAAGATGTTGGTGCCGAGGCTATCTCCTACGAGGATGCAGTCGATGTGGTTCTGATCTAGGATTTTGGCAGTGGGGAAGTCATAGCAGGTGATCATGGCTATTTTTTCTTCTTTATTTTTGAGTTGTTTAAACAGAGTTTCAGTAGTCATAGCAGGAGGTATTGTAACTTTGATTGAAATGAAGTACAACTTTCCAGGTAGGAGAGATGTGATGGGTAGTTCTATGGTCAAAAGAAGAAAAGAGATTATAGCTACATTTAAATGTCAGGGAAGTGGCAATTGTTGTCGTTATCCAGGGTATGTCTATGTAGAGCGTCATGATATTGAGGCGATGGCAAAGCAGTTGGAGATGTTGGGAATTGATTTTCGTAGAGATTATGTTGTTAGGTCTGAAGGGTGGGATGCGGTGTCTACCCCTACGTTTAGGCCTCAGTGTTTTTTGGATGAAGAGAGTCGGTGTAAGGTATATGAGCAGAGACCAAAAGCATGCAGAACTTATCCGGACTGGGATCATATTTGGTCTTCAGAAGAGTTATTGATGAAAGAGATTCGACATTGTCCGGGTTTGGCTAAGGCTTTTGAATGATTAGCTTTTATTGTTTTCTAATTTTTAACTATCTGATCATTGAAATCCTTAACGCCATAGAATAGTGAAGAAGAGCAACATGTCATAGCTCTTTTTTAGTATAATTACCTGTTAATTATTTAAAAAATTTGGTATGATATTTTACAATATCATGTGTTTGAATCAAAAAAGAGGGTATGCGATTTGAGTGGTCTAACAGCTGATGGAACTGCATCTTTTCGATCTACCCCTAGACCTAGAACTCCATTCCCCTTTTCTCGTGCTGACTCTATTTCTGCTTTTACTACTCACACTTCTCCAGGAAGTCCTGATAAAAAAGAGGAACGCCCTGGTGAGGGTGCAACGAAAAGGAAAAGGAGAAAGTCGAGCTTTGATCCAGAATCCGATAAGCATCTTCCTGGTTCCGTAAATGGAGCATATAGATGTGAACAAAGAGCGAAGGGGCCCGAGACATTTTTAGAGTCTTCTTTAGGATGTTACTTACAAGAGAAATTGGGCTTGTTGAAAGGATATCTTGAGAAAACATTTCAAAAACAAAAAGAACCTTGTGTTTATCCTGAAAAGTTGGAATCTACGAGTTGTGCAGTAGGTGCTTTATATGTGTCAATCAAAGGTGTACAAGAAGAAGATTTCCACAAAATAGAAGAGTTATTAAAAAATGATACATTTATAAAAGTACTTAATAAAAGAGAATGTGGTAATGGCAAAGAACCTGGAAAAAGAAAGTATCAGGGGGCAGGTGTAGATTTTCATTTTGACACGGCAAGAATTTTTTCTTCTACTTCGGGAGACTTCGGAGGGGAAGTCGGTAATCCAGTTTGCATTGTTAAGATTCCTTATTATCCTAGATAGAGCCGTTGTTTTTTTTGTGAAAAGAACTTTTATGAAAGCACTCATTTTCTAGTAATAGAATGAGTCATTTTTTTCTTTGGGTTTTGATTTCGAATAATTTATTGATATAAATGTGAAAAAAGCATTTGACAGATTTCTGACAATTTACTATCATCTTCAAGCTCTAAACAAATTTTTGTTTATGGTCTTTGAAAACTGAGAAAAACATATATATATTTATGACATAATAGAGTTATTATTCATAAACCGCATCTGTCAAGATATTAAGGGCGTATGGGGGATTCCTGGGCATGCAGGCCGATGAAGGACGTGGATAGCTGCGATAAGCTTCGGGGAGTTGCTAACAGACTTTGATCCGGAGATTTCCGAATGTAGAAATACGTATAGAGTAATGTCTATACATCATTATCTGAACACATAGGGTAATGAAGGGAACCTGGCGAACTGAAACATCTAAGTAACCAGAGGAAAATAAATCAAAAGAGATTCCCTTAGTAGCGGCGAGCGAAACGGGATGAGCCTAAACCTTAACTTTGTTAGTAGCATGCTGGTGCTGAAGTTAGGGGGTTGTAGGGTGTTTTGTTATTTTGCAGCATCAAAATAGACAAGTCAAAAAAACTTAATTTAGTAGAATGATCTGGAAAGGTCTTCCATAGAGAGTGAAAGACTCGTATACGAAAAATTATGTTCTTGTTAAAAACATTCCTGAGTACTGCGGGACACGAGAAATCCTGCAGGAATCTGGGTGGACCATCATCCAAGGCTAAATACCATTGCATGACCGATAGTGAACAAGTACCGTGAGGGAAAGGTGAAAAGAACCCCGGAAGGGGAGTGAAATAGAACATGAAACCATACGCTTACAAGCAATCGGAGGTTTCTTTATGAAACTGACGGTGTGCCTATTGAAGAATGTGCCGGCGACTTAATGTATATAGCAAGGTTAAGTTAAATACGGAGCCGTAGCGAAAGCGAGTCTGAATAGGGCGATTAGTTATATGCATTAGACCCGAAACCCAGTGATCTATCCATGGGCAGGATGAAGCGTGAGTAACATCACGTGGAGGTCCGAACCAGTAAGTGTTGAAAAACTTTTGGATGACCTGTGGATAGCGGTGAAATGCCAAACGAACTGGGAGATAGCTGGCTCTCCTCGAAATGACTTTAGGGTCAGCCTTGAGGTTAGGCGCTTGGAGGTAGAGCACTGTTTAGGCTAGGGGTGTCACCAACATTACCGATCCTAGGCAAACTCCGAATGCCAAGTTGCTATACTCAAGAGTGAGTCTTAGGGGGCTAAGCTCCTAAGACAAAAGGGAAACAACCCAGACCGTCAGCTAAGGTCCCTAAATATATGCTAAGTGGAAAAGGATGTGAGATTGCTTAAACAGCTAGGAGGTTGGCTTAGAAGCAGCAATCCTTTAAAGAAAGCGTAATAGCTCACTAGTCGAGCGAACTTGCACCGAAAATGTAACGGGGCTCAAGCATATTACCGAAGCTACGGGATTATTTTATAATCGGTAGAGGAGCGTTCCGTATTAGGTTGAAGTCAAACTGAGAAGTTTGGTGGACGAAGCGGAAGTGAGAATGTCGGCATAAGTAACGAAAAAATAAGTGAGAATCTTATTCGCCGTAAGCCTAAGGTTTCCTGGGGAAGGCTCGTCCGCCCAGGGTTAGTCGGTCCTAAGTCGAGGCCGAAAGGCGTAGTCGATGGACAACAGGTTAATATTCCTGTACTACCGTTATTTCGTTATTAGCGAAGGGGTGACGCAGAAGGATAGGTCAGCCACTTATTGGATTGTGGTTTAAGCTAGTAGAGAGGAAAAATAGGCAAATCCGTTTTTCCGTTAATCTCGAGAAGTGATGACGACGTGCTTGCACGGAAGTGATTGATTCCGCACTGACCAGAAAAACCTCTAGTGAGAAATAAAGGTAACCGTACTAAAACCGACACAGGTAGGCAGGTAGAGAATACCAAGGCGCGCGGGATAACTCTCGTTAAGGAACTCGGCAAAATAGCCTCGTAACTTCGGGAGAAGAGGTGCCTAGTTAGCGTGGACGTCTTTACGACGAAAGCGTGAATAGGTTGCAATAAATTGGCTCAAGCGACTGTTTATCAAAAACACAGGTCTCTGCTAAACCGTAAGGTGATGTATAGGGGCTGACGCCTGCCCAGTGCTGGAAGGTTAATAGGAGCTGTCATTCCTTCGGGATGAAGCAGCGAATTGAAGCCCCAGTGAACGGCGGCCGTAACTATAACGGTCCTAAGGTAGCGAAATTCCTTGTCGGGTAAGTTCCGACCCGCACGAAAGGCGTAACGAATTGAGCACTGTCTCAACGAGAGACCCGGTGAAATTGAATTATCCGTGAAGATGCGGATTACCCATAGCAAGACAGAAAGACCCCGTGGAGCTTTACTGTAGCTTGGCTTTGTTTTTTGGACTAATTTGTGCAGGATAGGTGGGAGACTTTGAAGCAGAATCGTCAGATTCTGTGGAGTCATTCTTGAGATACCACCCTGATTATTTTGAAAAACTAACTTCGTTCCGTTATCCGGAAAAAGGACAGAGTCTGGTAGGCAGTTTGACTGGGGCGGTCGCCTCCTAAAGAGTAACGGAGGCGCTCAAAGGTTCCCTCAAGACGGTTGGAAATCGTCTGTAGAGTGTAAGGGCATAAGGGAGCTTGACTGCAAGACGTACATGTCGAGCAGGGACGAAAGTCGGACCTAGTGATCCGGTGACTCCGAATGGAAGGGTCATCGCTCAACGGATAAAAGTTACCCCGGGGATAACAGGCTTATCTCCCCCAAGAGTCCACATCGACGGGGAGGTTTGGCACCTCGATGTCGGCTCGTCGCATCCTGGAGCTGAAGTAGGTTCCAAGGGTTGGGCTGTTCGCCCATTAAAGCGGTACGTGAGCTGGGTTCAGAACGTCGTGAGACAGTTTGGTCCATATCTGCTATGGGCGTAGGAAATTTGAGAGGAGCTGTTCCTAGTACGAGAGGACCGGAATGGACGTACCTCTGGTGTACCAGTTATTCTGCCAAGAGTAAACGCTGGGTAGCTAAGTACGGAAGGGATAACCGCTGAAAGCATCTAAGTGGGAAGCCCCCCTCAAGATAAGATTTCCCATCCCCTTGTGGGAGTAAAACCCCTCAGAGATAATGAGGTTGATAGGCTGGGTGTGTAAGCGCAGTAATGTGTTAAGCTGACCAGTACTAATCGGTTGAGGTCTTGACAGACGGTTTGTGATTAATAACTCTAAATATGTTGTGGTTTAATATGTATAGTATACTTGGTCATTATAGCGGAGGGGGTACACCTGTTCTCATTCCGAATACAGAAGTTAAGTCCTTTAGCGCCTATGGTACTGCCGGGTTACCCTGGTGGGAGAGTTGGTCGTGGCCAAGTATAGTATGCACGTTTTTCTTAGTTTTCATAAACTTATTTATTTCTAAACACAGTAAGGTTGAATATAAGTATGGTTGGATACGCTCTCGGTAATAAGTCTTCAGAAGGAAAAGGGGAAGATGAAATACGTGTATTAGGGGAGGATTCTCCTGGCGTTATAACCTATTCTACGTCAGCTACTATTGGTTTGTATGGTTATGCTCATAAAAAGTATTCGTCATTAACTATTCCTTATAAAACAATTAAAGAAGCAAAGAATATACGTTTACACGGAGTTAGAGAAGTTGTTTATGATGTTTTTCATAGACCAGATAAGTCTCCTTTGTTGCGAACGATGCTTGATTTGTGGGGCTTTGATAGTTATGTTGATTATTTGTATACCATTTGTGAATTAGGTTTTTTAGAGGGTGTGATACCTGTTATTGATTTTGGTTTTTTAACTCCTGATGAGATGACTCAATTGTATGATGTATTTGCTATTGTTAAAAACCCTTTGTTTAGTGATTACGATCAATTGATGGATATGGATGGTATTCGAAGTTTAGATCGATCCTTAGATATTCATCAGAAATTATTGACGTGGTCAGTTAAATTGGGCTTTCCTACTTCAACTGGTTTTTATTTGTATGATAAGATGACGATTGGTCGTGCGAAAGAGTATGCCTTATATATTGCTGATATTATTAAAAATTATAATGTTATTCATGAGGTTGTCTTAACTACTCGAAAAAGATGTCCTGAACTTCCTAATTTACCTGCTTCTTTTGCAAAAGAAAAAAGAATATATGAAGTTGTTCGAGAGATTATCCCTCATACAGTTCCTGTTTTATTTACAGAACCCAGTATTGAATGTGTAGATATGTTGTTATCTAATAATGAAAAGGATTTGGGTGCTTTTGATTTTTCTTTTCTTAATTCTGATAAGGGGGCTAAATATTGGGAGCAGTTGGAGGACTGTGTAGCTAAGAGAAATGGCTCCTTACAACAAAGGTTTCCGTTACGAAAGTCTTTTATTCAGAATCATATGTATTCAAAAAAATTAGGACAAGTGTTTGATTCTTATAAATATAAAATTAAAAAAGATTTATTAGAGAAGCAACGAGAATCTAAGTAGATTATGATTGTTAAACCGGAATTTGGGGGGCTTCAGGATTCCTTGTCTTCAGCTCCATCCTTAGATTCTTTTATCAAAGGCTTGAACTTTGGGGATGTGTATAAGGAAGAGGGAAGTAAATCCCAGCCTAATATTGTTGAATGTGGGGAGTTAATATATAAAGTTAAGACTGAATTACCTGATAAATCATCTTATTTTTCTTCAGATGATAGGGGTAATGACTCTTCTGAGTCTGCCGAATTTGTACCTGTTTCTACGGAAGATGTTTCTTTAGATCTTGTTCCTCAGTTTTTACAGTTAAGTATTGCGCCTTTACAGCCTGCTCTTTTTTTATCTCAATTGCCAGTTCATTTGTCACGTTTTATTCAAGAATCAGTTGAAATTATTAAGAACTATAATAAATCTTTTGATAGCTTTGATTATACCTTTAAGTTTAAGGCTCTTGATTTGAATATTATATTGTCGAAGCAAACTGAAGGATTGAAAATTGTGATACAGGTGGGAAGTCAGGAATTGAAAAAGGAATTTGATTTAAATGCTCAGGATGTGATGAAACATTATTTGAATACGCGATTAGATTTAGAACAATTAGATATTAACTTTGAATTTTTAGATTCGGCTTCTGATTTTTCAGATTCTGATGATTCTTCTCAGTCAGATGCTTCCGATAGACACGATCAGGATGATCAGGATCAGGATCAGGATGTGGATGTTTAATCGATTTTTGCTGAGTATTATTTTTTTCTTTGTTTTTACTGCATCCTATTATTCTCAAAACTCTACGTATACTATTAGTCTTTTAGATTATTTGAAACCTCAGTATTTAGGAAAAAAAATACGGGTTAAGGTTCCTTCTGGAAGATATGTTTTGTCAAAAATTATTAATGTTACGCTTGATGATGATCGTTATTTTGTTCATTTTGACCGAGATATTAAGCTTAAGTGTGTTTTTTTTACGTCGTATGTCAAGAAAGCTGTGAATAGACAATTAGATAATAAGAAAATGATGTTAGATGTTCAATCGCTCAAGGCTCAAGAAACGATCAATAATGTTATAAAGAATACAGGGAAAGATTCTCAATTGGGCTTTTCTTCGAGTTCAATTCAGAATTTGGAAAAAAATATGGATAAGTATTTAAAAAAAAATAACTTTACGACAACCGATAAAATTATTTATACTGACCATGTATCTGAAAAAGAAGTGGCGGACTTATTTATAGTGGATTTGGATGGCTTATATCTTAGTGATGGAACTAAGATATTTATTAAATTTGAGGGTGTGGACTGATTTGAAAAAGAAAAATAAATTTCTATTTTCAAGCTCTATTAAATTAGGATTAGCTCTGGGTGATTGGACGGAGTTAAACGTAGGGGATTTATATGATGATACATTAGAAGTCTTTAATGTTGAGTCGACTAATTTTGATAATTTGTCTAAGCAAGAATTAGGTAAAAGTCATCATTTACATCATTACTTTGCTTATCTTATAACCAAACATTTGTCTGAAGACATGGACGTTAAAATGGAGTTACATACGGTAATGGTAACTCAGATTATGTATTCAGATTTTATTAATTCAATGGGGGATAATATTTTTCAAGCTAATTTAACGATTCCTGATTGTGGATGTGTCAATATGATTTTTGGATCTAACTTGGCATCTATGATGATTGATAGATTGGTGGGAGGGCAAGGAGATAGAGAGGACCATAGTGATTTTAATGATCTTGAAAGAGAGGTCTTAAATACGCAATTGGAGGAAATTCTACCTTATTTTCATCAATCATGGGATAAATGCTTTGATATTTCATCTTCAACGTTGGATGTATATTCTGGTAGCTATAAAATAGATAATCGAATCTCTTATAGAGATGCGTATGTTGTCTTTACCTTTTATCTGTATTTTGGTGATGGAGAGTTGTTGCGATTTATGGTTGCCTATCCAAGTGATGTTATTGGTAAACTTATAAAACGATATAATCAATTGCCACGAGTTCTAACTCCACATGTTAGATTAGGGAAGAAAACATTGGATAAGGTACGATACTCAGTTCGTGCCGAATTGGGATCTACTCAATTGCCAATGTCTTCTGTACAGGCTTTAGAAGTGGGAGATATTGTTCCTTTGGGCGAAACTGTTGATTCTTTTGTGAAATTAAAAATAGGAGATACTGTTCAATTAACTGCGCAGCCCTGTGTTCATAATGATAAATTAAGTTGCCAAATTGTTATCAATGAGCCGAAGAATCTTCCTATTAAACTTGTTAAGCCTGATGAACAGTTATTTCGTTCGGATTCACATGTTATGAAACCAGAACTTCCCTCTGAGACTATTATTCATGGATCCAATGGGGGAGCTTCATCCACACAAGCAATGGATACAAGTCGTTTGCAATCTGAAGAACTTCCTAAAGAAGATCTTGTTGACTTTGTACCTAAAAATTTAAATGGTGATGATGATCATGTAGACTTGGGAGATGAAAATAAAGAACTGTCATTGGAAGCGGATCAGATAGAAGAACCTGAAGATGAAGATGCTCAAGCAGATTTGGTCATGGAAGATGAAGGTGCAGACGATTTAGACGAAGAGTTATCATTGGAAGCGGATCAGATAGAAGAACCTGAAGATGAAGATGCTCAAGCAGATTTGGTCATGGAAGATGAAGGTGCAGACGATTTAGACGAAGAGTTATCATTGGAAGCGGATCAGATAAAAGAACCTGAAGATGAACATGCTCAAGCAGATTTGGTCATGGAAGATGAGGGAGTTGCTGATGTAGAAGAAGAGGTATCATTGGAAACAGAGCAAATCGAGGAATCTGAAGATGAAGACTCTCAAGCAGATTTACTTATGGAAGACGAAGGATTCGGCAATTTCGACGAAGATGGATTATTGGAAACAGAGCAGATCGCGGAACCTGAAGTTGAAGACATTCACGCGGGTTTGGACTCGGGAGACGATAAAAAAGGGATGGAAGAAGAGAACGTGTCTTCCGATGATGACAAAAAAGAAGATGTTTCTGATAATTCGTTTGGAGAACAAATTGGTAAGGCTATAGATAAAGATGATTTTGATTGGGATAATCTGGAATCAAATGCTGACACAGAATCTACTGATTTATGAGAAAGATAGCGGTTATCAACTATAAGGGAGGAACGGGGAAAACTACATCTGTTGTTAATTTAGCTTATGCTCTTAGTATGACAGGCAAGAAAGTGCTTTTAATTGATACGGATCCTCAAGGATCGTCAGGATATTACTTAGGTATTAAGTCAGATAAAACGCTTTACGATTTGATTATTGAAAACGTTGCGATTCAGGACTGTATACAGCCTGCTCGACATAACTTAGATATCATTTGCTCAAATGAGCATGTTTTTCCTGCAGAGCTTAAAATGGGCCGAATGAATGAGAGAGAGCTTGTTTTGTCCAAAAAATTACAGGATCTTTATGGATATGATTTTGTTTTTTTAGATTGTGCACCTTCTATGAATTTATTGAATCAAAATGCATTACTCTTTGCAAATGAGGTGGTTTTGCCTGTGTCAATGGAATATTTGTCTCTTATAGGCGTTAAACAGCTATTGAAAAATATAAAAATCATTAATAGAATCTTTAGTAAGAAGGTAAAAATAACAACTGTTATTCCAACCTTTTATGATAAGAGGCATAAAAAGTCTAAAGATATTATTGGCAGTTTAAAAAGGGTTTTTCCAAATATGGTGTCATCTCCTGTTAGAGTATCTATATCGCTTTCTGAAGCTCCTGGTAAGAAAATGACTATTTTTGAATATGACCCTCATTGCGAGGCGGCAGAAGATTATTATAAAATAATGGAGGAGATAGTAAGTTATGGAAAATAAACAAACATTTAGTGATCCTTTGGATGATATCGATCCGATTATGGAAAAAGCATATTCTTCAGCCGATTATGAATCAGAGAATTCTTCTAGTGGAGATGCTTCAAAAGTTAATATTTCTGATGTAGAGTTTCCTGAAATTTCGACGTCCTTTAATGGAGCTTCTGTTGAAACAGGTTTATTTAGTAATATACCTGTACAGGTATCTGTAGAGTTGGGTCGATCAACGATTTCTTTAAGAGAAATTTTTGAATTAACAGAAGGATCTATCGTTGAGTTAGATCGTCTTGTTGGAGAGCCTCTTGATTTGGTCGTGAATGGTCAAATTGTTGCAAGAGGTGAAGTTGTGGCCATTGATAATAATTTTGGATTGAGGGTTAAGACAATTAATTCTCAGTCGAAGTCATGATCGATGACGCTTTCTTATTATTTTCAGGTTCTTTTTTCACTCTTTGTTATTGTAAGTATTCTTTTTCTTGTATATAAGTTTTCTTTGAGATATAAAAAACAACTTTTTTCTGGAGAGTTAAAGGTTTTAGATAGGGTTAGTGTTGAAAAAGGAATGAGTGTTGTGCTTGTGTCTCACAAAGATAAGTCATTTTTGCTAGGTGTTTCTCATAGGTCTGTTTCGTTAATTAAAGAGATTTCATTGTAATCTTTGGTCCAAAAAAATATACTAGTAGTATGACTATTAATATTTACTCACTATATTCAAAGTTTAAGGTGAGTTTCAGTCTTCTTACTTCTTTTTTAATGTTGCAGTCTATTAGTTTTGCTCAGATTTCTCCTGCAGGGATTAACGTTGATTTGAGTCCTATAATGAGTTCTCAAGGTATTAGCTCTACGGTTAGTTTACTGGTCATCATGTCTATGATCACTCTTGTTCCTTTTTTTCTTATTACAACCACGTCCTTTTTGAGGCTTATTATTGTTTTGGGGATGTTGCGTCAGGCAATGGGGACTCAGCAATCGCCTCCCAGTAGTGTGTTGATTGCTTTATCTATTTTTATGACGGTGTTTATCATGACTCCAACGATTAATACGATTATAGAAGAGGGGGTTAAGCCATATCAAGCAGGTCAGATATCTCAGAAAGAGGCAATGACTTCTTCAATAAAGCCTTTTAGAGAGTTTATGGTGCGACTTACACGAGAAAATGATATGGCCTTGTTTTTAGAGTTTTCTAAAGTTAAATATACCGATAATTTTGATGAAATTCCTCTTTTTGTGATTATCCCTTCTTTTGTTTTGTCTGAATTAAGAACTGCGTTTCAAATTAGTTTTTTACTTTTTATTCCTTTCTTGG
>QFBQ01000030.1 GCA_003265885.1 Candidatus Marinamargulisbacteria bacterium SCGC AG-343-D04 | reverse complement strand
GAATATCCGACAAAATCTCTGAAGATAAGCAATAACATGCAGCACTGACACAATTTGCTTTATATCCCTCGTCATGAGGCTTAGGGAAAATGTTTGTTATACGCCCACTTTTGTCGCATTCAACTAAATCACTATCATAAGGGTGATCATTCGGATGAACAACAAGCGTGGCATAGGACTTCTTTTTATGATGATAGTCGCCAAGGCGACTAAGATCCATATTCATCATAATATCGCCATATATTACTAAAAAATCATCATTTAGCTCATCCGAAATACTGTGTAATGCTCCCGCTGTTCCTAAAGGAGTTTCCTCTTTTACTACACGAATGGACACATCTATTTCACGGTCTTTTATATGACTGTCAATAAGCTCAGACAAGTGATGTGTTACGATGATGATATCATCAATCTTAGTGCATTGAAGGCAATTGTCTATGATATGATCTAATATCGTTTTGTTTCCTATTTTCACTAAACATTTAGGCTTATTTTTAGAAATACTCTGAATTCTGGAACCTTTGCCTCCGGCTAATATAATAGCTTTCATACTGTTTTTTCTTGATAATCCAATTCCAGCCAGTGTCTTAAAACGCCAGAGTCCTCTTTTAAAGGAGGATCATTCTCTCTATACACCGCTGAACTGAAAGATAAAATAAACTCGTGAATATTAAATCGTTCAACGCCGTCCAAACAAGCTGTGGTTGTTAACAAGGTGTTCTCAATATCTATATTCTGATTTTCGCTTCCTGCTTGAATACCGGAGTTGACCGTCATATGAAAAGCTCCATCAAACTGTTGTTCATCACAAAGCTTGTGTAATACTTTTTGATCTAAACTCTTTGCTTCAATAAAAGTACCCCCTGGATAAGATTCTAAATATAAAATATTTTTTTTTGTTCCTAAACTGAGATTGTTAAAGCAGCATACATCATTCTCTTCCTCTTGCAGAACATCGCATAAATGACTGACTATACCCGCTGCTCCATCTGTAATTAAATACTTCATAGACTGTTTTCTTTCTAGTATAGTGAAAATACTATCATTAAATAAAGTTAATAGAAATGACAAAATATTACTATAATAAAATCTTGGAATCTCACAATGTAGTATACAAATATCATCCATTTATTTTTATTCAAAAACTCTTTAATTTTGATTCATTAAGCTCCCCTACCTTTGATTCCGTTTTAGATATTGGTTACGTAGATGGAGAATTATTATCTAATATTTTCAATATGTACTCTAACGTTCAGCAAACTCATTCATCTTATAGCCTTTCATAACTTTATTTAACAATCCCAATAATTGAAATTCATATATAAAAATGAGAAAATAGTTTTTACTAACATAATATTAATTAGAAAAGGAATTTTTGTATGAAAAAAGTACTCGTATGTGGGGCTGGGGGATTTATAGGACATCATCTTGTTAAACGATTGAAGTCCCTCGGTTATTGGGTTCGAGGTGTAGATATTAAATATCCCGAATTTGAAGAAACACCTGCTGATGATTTTATTCGTGGAGATCTTCGTCAACTCGACATATGCCAATCAGCCATTTTAACGGAAGGTCCCGTTGATTATATTTTTCAACTTGCTGCTGATATG
Organism: Candidatus Marinamargulisbacteria bacterium SCGC AG-343-D04; assembly: GCA_003265885.1. Taxonomy (GTDB): domain Bacteria; phylum Margulisbacteria; class Marinamargulisbacteria; genus AG-343-D04. The sequence goes on along the minus strand of QFBQ01000030.1, from coordinate 16,840 downwards.
GGGGGCGCCGGTTATATATTTACTGGGGATCACGACGCAAATGTGATGCATAATTCCGCACTCATTAATTTAAATATTATTGATGAAGCTACAAAAGCAGGTGTTAAAAAGGTTTTTTATTCATCTAGTGCCTGTATTTACCCTGAACATAATCAACTAGACCCCAACAATCCAAATTGTGTTGAAGATAGCGCATATCCCGCTGCTCCAGACAGTGAATACGGATGGGAAAAGCTATTTAGCGAGCGGTTGTATTTGTCGTACTATAGAAATCACGGTATTTCGGTTCGCATTGCACGATTCCACAATATTTTTGGTCCACTGGGCACGTGGACAGGTGGACGAGAAAAAGCACCTGCTGCAATTTGTAGAAAAGTAGCCGAAGCTGACGATGGGGGAACTATTGATATTTGGGGAGATGGCAAACAAACGCGAAGTTTTCTCTATATAGACGAATGTATTGAAGGCATTTTAAAGCTTATGGATAGTGATGAAACGGGGCCTTTTAATATTGGGTCCGATGAAATGGTTTCTATTAATGAACTGGTTTCTATAGTCGCAACCATCGCCAACAAGTCTATTAGTATCAACCATATTGATGGCCCCTTGGGAGTCAGAGGAAGAACCAGTGATAATACTTTAATTCAAGAAAAAATTCACTGGGCACCTTCATTAAAACTTTCTGAAGGCCTAGAAAAAACATATTCGTGGATTAACGCTAACGTTCATGAATAGGTCTTATGACGTCTCGTGATCCATTATATGTCTGCAGTCAGTTATTTTATCCAGAATTAATTTCTACGGGTTTAACACTTACCGAACTCTGTGAAAAGCTATCAGATCAAGGACTTTCAATTACTGTTTTCTGTTCTCAACCTACGCTTATTTCTAAGGATGTTTATCCAAAAAACATGTCTTATAAAAACATGCAGATTAAGCGATGTTGGTCTACACGGTTTTCAAAACTATTCTTTCTGGGAAAGTTACTCAACCATCTTACCTTCACGATATCTTTAACGCTTAAACTTTTCTTCTTACCTCAAAAATCACAGTTACTCCTCCTTACCAACCCTCCTATCTTGCCTTGGCTCATGATCTTTCTATATCCGTTTAAACGCTTTCGGTATTCTATTTTGTTATTCGATCTCTACCCCGAGACATTAATCGCCTCAAAACTACTGTCTATTCATAACCCTTTCACTCTGTTATCAAAAATACTAAATAAGTATGTATTCCAGGCCTCTACACACGTGTTCGTTATTGGCAGATGTATGAAAAACCGTCTTCTCCCCTATTTTTCGCCTTCTACCTTACAAAAAATTCATTACATCCCCATTTGGGCAAATACAGAGAACATTCAACAGTGTCAATCTCAACTCAATTTCAAAGCATCATGGAATCTGAATGGAAAGTTTATTATTGGATATTCCGGTAACCTTGCTCGTTTTCACCCTATTGAAACAATTATGCATGCCGCTAAATTATTACAAGATCACTCAGATATTGTATTTTTGTTTGTGGGAGAAGGGTATAAAAAAGAATGGGCTATGTCATTTGCAAAAGAGCATCATCTTTCACAATGCCATTTTAAGACCTATGTTCCAAATGAAGATCTCGGAGCTCTTTTATCGACGTTTGACTATGGCATTGTGGGTCTTAACTCTGAAAACGAAGGATTATCAGTCCCTTCAAAAGCTATGGGCTTACTTTCTGCAGGTATTCCCCTTATTGGGTTAGTTCCTAGTCAATCAGAAATAGCGTTAATTATTAACGACTATAACTGTGGTATTACCTTAGACCCTAACAACCCAGACGCCTTAAAATCGGCTATATTATCTCTCAAATCGGACTTCAAAAAAAGAGAGTCCTGTCACAAAAATGCACTAAGAGCTGTTCAGGAACGATACAATTTAAATGCAATTGCAAAAGAATATTTTCACAAACTCACTTAATTGATATACTCTTTTAATTAGATGAACACCCTTTTAAACCGAATCAACAAACCCTTTAATAGATTTTTTTTAATCTGTTTTTTAATTTTGTGTTCGGGTATCCCTCTTGCTTTTTCATCTATTACTCGCTCTGTATTTGAAGTCAATAAACTTCTTATTTTACGTAGTATTATCTTAATTGTTTATGGCGCATGGATTTTTAAAAGTTTATTACTAAAAGATAATAAACTCGAGCCAAAAGCTTCTCAGTCTTATTCTATCTTTGGTTTAAAATGGCGTCGAATAGGGTTAGAAATTCCTATTTTATTATGGATTATTGCTAATTTTATATCCGTTATTTTAAGTGAAAATATTTTTTTAGGGTATATCGGAGCCTATGACAGATGGGAAGGCATCAGTACTATTTTAAACTATATTTTACTATTCTACATGGTCGCTAAACTTATTGATAATACAAAATATAGACTCTTAATTTTTTGTATTCTTTTGTTTTCAACAACTCTATCGTCTTTCTATGGCATCTTGCAAAGTTTAGAAATTGATTTTATGAACTGGAGCACATCCCCAACCTCTAGGGTATTCGCCTGTATTAATAACCCTGTTCATTTTTGTGCTTATGTAGGGATGGTCACTCCCATAGGGATTAGTTTGTCCTATTATTTCCTTCATCGTTTATCTCCACATTCACTGTCAGCCCCGGCATTTTCCGCCTCATTAGAACGGTTCCATATTGTTTTTTTTAGCATGGTTATACTCTTCAACATCTTCTATGGCTTACTCGCTCATTTAAATTTCTTTCCATATTTAGGGATCTTCACTCCGTCTTTTTTTCAATGGCTTTCTTTTGTTTATATTGGAGGTTTAATCTTAAACCGCTATACATCTCTACTCCCTTCAAAGCAAAATATTCTTGAATGTTTATCTTATTGTGCCGTATTAGGTTTATTTTCGTTTTTTGATGTCTATATTCTTACAGGTTTTCAAACTCTTTTTTTGATTATCTCTTTATGTTGTTTTTTTTGTTTTGCGGCTTTACCTAATAAACAGCTCTTTTTGTATAGACTTTGTGTTTTTTGTACGATTGTTGTTTTTTATTCCATGTTACTTTCGTTTTCTCGAGCAACCATTATTGGATTTGTCATTGGAATTACCTTGTTTTTTCAGTTGGTCTTAGAAAAAAATCATCACATCATTTCACTTCCAAAGTGTATCACGCTTTTTTTTGCTGTTTTTTTCACTAGTTTTTGTCTAATCTTTAAACTTCATCACTTTGGAACCGTTCCTATTCTCATTGAAATCATATTACTACTACTTACTTTCTGTTCGTTTTATTATAGTTCCTTCCCCACTATTAAGAAGATCCTATGGAAAGATATTTGGGGCTATCTTCTTTTTTATATGCTTCTCATTATTCCCTTTATTGAACTTCCTATTTTAAGAAACTTTGTACCGGTTTACTCTCTGTTTCTTTTACTCGCTGTTCCTCTATTTATTCAAAAACTGAATACATCTTTTATTAAAAACATACTGTGTTTATGTATTGTTTTAAATTTATCATTTTATTTCTCTAGTATATTCGAAATTTTATTTTTCATCGTTTTACTTTATCTCTTCTACTATCACTATTTACAAGAAAATGCTGAGACAAAAGTTACGTTTCACGTTAACTTTCTTTTTATTTCTATGGCCATCGTAACGCTGGTTCCCTTGTCCATCATTTTATCTAAAGAGATAATTCAGTCGTTCACAACATTAGCCACATTTCATTCGACACTTAATTTACTATCGTTTTTTATCCTCGTAGGAGTTGTTTTCAAACGTCATGTAAAGTCTTATATTGCAGGCTCTATTCTTTTAGTTTTCATATTCTTGGGAATACAGGCCAGTTCATATTATATCAGTCCTTCTTTGACGTCTACTAAAGGGCCTATTATTCAATCTGACGGGTTAATCGTTGCCCGGACTATTACTGGCAGAATGAAAAATTTAACTTCAAATAAAGCACGATTATTTATGTGGGCTTCTGTTCCCCCTTGGTTTTTAGATGCTCCGTTATTTGGGACAGGCCCAGATACAATACGATTTCTATACCCCCGTTATCGCCACCCTAAATATGGGATACATGAAGGGGGGCACAACTTTACACCTGATAGATTGCATAATGAATATTTCAACACTCTTGTCACCAATGGACTTATTGGGCTTATCCTAAAATATGTTCTATTCTTTGGAACATGGTATGTCATATTAATTAAATTACTAAAACGTTATGTCCATTCACATAAACGATTTTTTTTAATTGGTATTATCTGTTCTCCAATGATTTATTTGGTTCAAACTATTTTCAATTTCGGAGTCGTCGCCACCTTATTTTTGTTTTATTTTGTTTTAGGATTAGGCTTAAGCTTTGTAAATGATGAATACCACTAAGATTAAGGGCCTTTCTGTTCGATCCTATTGCATACTCTTTGTGTACATACTCTTTGCTGCTATTAGTTTTTATATCTGTTTACTTCCTTTATTTGCAGAACTGGCCTATAGAAAAGCTCACTTATATAGTAATGAGGCTAAAGCATTTAATTATAAGTATATTTCCCGTTATCCCTATGCATTTTCTGAATTCAAAAAAGCGATCCGTTTATTTCCATTTGAAACCCACTATAGTATGGAGTATCTCAAAGAATTAGAAAACTTTTCCTCTAAGGTTAAACAAACACCTATTAAAATCAAGGCTCTTAAAGAGATCTTGGAAATTTTAAACTTTATGCAATATATTGACCCCATTAACCCTTGGTTTCATTCTCGGAGATCTATAGTGTCTACAAAGCTTCATTCATTAACGCAGGATCCTGCATTTCTTACAGAGTCCATCTATCGTAATAAGATTTCTGCCTTTATTGACTATGAAAACCCTATTTTCTTACTTAATTATGCAAACCTTCTTCATTCAAACAATCGTTACTCGGAATCTTTTTACTATTACAAAAAAGCATTATCCATAGATTCACGATTTCCAGAAAGTCACTTTAACCTAGCTCACCTTTATTATAAATTTAATAAATTAGACGATTCTATTCGGCACTATAACATCGTCAAAAAGCTAAACCCAAATTTTCGAAATATTGATGCCGTTATCATCAAGCATTACATAGCAATAGGGGATCTTAAGAAAGGGCATAGCTATATATTAAAACATGAGTTATATCATTCTAAAAACATCCGGACATTAGAGTCTATTCTCTTTTTTTATTTTCAGAAAAAAAATTATAATACCGTCTTGTCATACTTCCCTCTATATCTAAAACAATTAAACAAGACGTCTACGGCACCAAATGCATCTGTCACTAAGCTATATTCTCTTTCTTATCTAGATGTCCATGGTAAGAAAGCTGCTATTACTGAATTACAGCGCCTTATGACTCAATTTCCTAGTTTATCTCACAATGAGTCGTTAAAAACTCTTTTCCCCTAAACATATGACATCTCAACAACATTGCATTAGAGCGGTCACTCTAGCTATAGACTACAAATCTAGCCATAGAACCATCCCTTTACTCGATTCCTTGCAAGAACTTAATGAACTAGCAAAAACCGCCCACATTGATATCATACAGTCTTTTCATCAAAACCGAAGTACCCCTTCTAGGAGTTCATATATAGGAAAAGGTAAAATTGAAGAAGTTAAACTCTTTATTTTAAAGCATGATATAACCTGTGTTATTACAGATGATGAGCTTACTCCCGCACAATCTAAATTTTTAGAAAAAAATCTTGATACAAAAGTGATTGATAGAACGGGATTAATTCTAGAAATTTTTGCATTTCGAGCACAAACCTATGAAGCTAAACTTCAAGTAGAATTAGCTCAACTAAACTATTTAAAACCCCGTTTAACAAATTTATGGACTCATTTATCCCGTTTAGGGGGAGGTATCGGTACAAAAGGACCTGGTGAAACACAATTAGAAACCGACAAACGAGAAATCTCTAGAAAAATCAGTCATATTCAAAAAAAATTAAAAAAAATTCAAAATGATCGACATGTTAGACGAAAAAGCAGGTCCATGGTTCCCATTTTAACTGGAGCCATTATTGGATATACCAATGCAGGAAAATCCACGTTAATTAATCGATTAACACAGTCCAATCTCTTTGTTGAAGATAAACTCTTTGCAACACTGGACCCAACATCACGTCAATGTTCGTTTGGAGCACATAATCATGTCATACTTACGGATACGGTTGGTTTTATTCAAAAACTCCCAACTCATCTCATCAAAGCTTTTTATTCAACACTTGAAGAAGTGACTGAAGCAGACTTCTTATTACATGTTGTAGATGCTTCCCATCCTTGCATTCTAGAATTTATACAAACATCATCCTCCATTATACAGTCTCTCAATGCCGATAAAAAACCTATCTTATACGTGTTTAACAAATGGGATAAAGTGCTCAAAAAAAATACAATGAAGTCTTTATTATCTGATTTTAATCCCAAGGTCTTTATGTCTGCTACGAAGGATAACTCTCTTGATGCTATTCATGATGGTGTCCAAGACTTATTAGCTCCATTTAGTAAGACTGACACATTTTTTATTCCTTATGATCGTATGGATATTTTTAATTTATTTCAAAAGTATGGAGACGTTCATGATGTTGTTTATGACAAGACTATTTCTATTAAGGTGACAATCAACAGTATTATTTCAGATAAAATAATTTCGTCTTTATATTAATACCCGAGACTCTTACCTTGCACCTTGTTCATATAACACAGACAAGCCTTTCTTAAATCCAAAAAAAGCAGCGACTCTAAGAGGTGTCTCATCAAATTTATTATTAATATTTACCTGGATCTGATTCTTTAAAAGGGCATCAACTGCATTAATATCTCCAGACTGAACTGCATAATGTAAAGGGGTACACCCAAATTTATCTCGCGAATTTTTATTGATATTATGTTTGATTAATAAATTAATAATATTCGCATTCCCTCTAGATGATGCCCAATGTAAAAATGTTCTATCAAAGTGGTCCTTAACATTAATGTCTCCTCCATATTTAATGATCAACTCAACTGCTTGGAGATCAAAATTAAACAACGCATAATGCATAGGAGAAAACCCATTATAATCTTTTATATTCGCTTTTACACCTTCCGATAACAGAAGCTTTATAATATCACTAAAATTTTTAATTGTAGCTATATGCAAAGGGGTACGCCCCTTCTTATCTTTACTGTTTAAGGAAATTTTTTTTCTAAGTAATTGTTTTGTAATCTCTAAATTTCCATTATTAATAGCATAATGCAAGGGAGTCCACCCATTATTATTTGATGTATTAACATCGCTTTTATTATCTAATAAATGGTGTGCAAATGTTTTAAACTGTTTATTAATAACTTTTGCAAGCAAATTATCTCCATTATTAAAAACAATGGCATTGATATCAATTTTTTCATAATTAGATAATAAAAACTTAAAATGATTAATATGACCATTTTCTGCACACCATTTTATCTTTTCATAAAAATCTGTTTCCTTTTCTGCTTCAGATTCAGACAAAAAATAAAATTGTTTCCAGCTCAAAGCCGAAGGTTTTGGCCCTCCAAATTTCCCTATACATTGTTTTTTCCAGTCATTTTCAATGACATTATCTACGATAAATGCTCGCGCTAACTGAAATGGATTCCCCCTTATATTGTTTTTTTTATTTAAAGGGAGTTCAACACTTTCATGATAAAAAATAGATTCTTTAATAAACTTCCAACAGATCATCATTCCTTTTCGAGACTCTTTACAATAGGGTTTAATGGCTAATTGACTTTGATAGAATTGAATTTTTTTTGTAATTTTTTCAAAACAATCATCAAAGTTCCTAGTTTTAAAAAGGCCAAGGATATCATCAAATTCATCGTTGATGTTTTTATGATCGGCAATTTCTTTTTTATTCAACATGCTTTCCTTATATTAGTTTATTAGTAGATTATGAACCATTTTTTTTAAATCTTTAGCAAATATCTTATCAAAATTATTATATACGATATTTGTAGATAATGACTTATACTCATCTTGTGATAGTTGATAGGCTTCAGCTATCATTTTTCTATTACTAGCTTTCCTTGCTTTTTTTCTATTTGAGTCCAGTACAATAATATAATCACAGAAATTCATCAAGCCAATTTCTTTGATCAATGCGCCCACTATCACAGATACCTTTTGTGATGAGCTTTGCAGAGCTTTTATGACGTTCTCTTTTATCATAGGGTGTACCACTTTGTTTAACTGTTGTAGCTTTTTTATATCAGAAAAGACCTCCGCCCCTAACACCTTTCTATCTATTTCCCCATCTTTTAAGATATGATCTCCAAATACCGTAATTAATACTTTCTTTATAGAAGGTTCTTTTAGGCAATGATGTCCTATATGATCTAAATCAATAGTATTAAATGAAAGGTATGTCTTCATTTGTTCAACTGCAAATGTTTTTCCTGACCCAACCTGTCCGGTGATCCCTATGACTGTCATTGAAAAATATCTCGCAATTTTTGAAGTTCTTTATAAATAAGTTCTGGAACAGAATCCACTATATCTTTATTTTCTTTTATATCTTTTTTGAGTTGAGTGGATGATTTAATAACCGGATCCTTTCCAAGGATCACAATGGACGAAAGGTCTTGATAATGCAAATATTTAGATATATATCGTTTATATTTAGAAATAAGATAGTCATCCCTACGAATGATACAAAGAGTCACTTTTTTTAAAATAGCTTCATAGTTTTTCCATGTATGAAACAAAAAAAAGTTATCTGACCCTATTAGCAAAATATACTGCCTATTATCATCTTTATGTATGAGATAGTTTAGGGTATCTATAGTAAACGATTCTTTTTTCTTTTTTATTTCAAAGTCAATACACTTATAGACACAGGGTTTTTCTTTTACTTGAGGAAGGTGTGGAATCATTTTCTTTAATAGAGAGTATCTCTGCTTTTCTGAAAGCAAACTACTCTTTTTGTTGGGACTTTGGTAATTTGGAATTAAAAAGACTGTAGAAATAGATAGGTATCTTAATGCTTTTTCTAACATTGATAGATGACCGTTATGAAGAGGGTCAAAAGACCCTCCAAATATCAAGCAATTTTCTTTACTCAATATGCTTCTTCACCTTTCAACACAATCACTATTGTTTTAATCAGAATTTTCAGATCTAACATCCATGACCAGTTCTTTATGTAATATAAATCATATTTAAACTTTTCCAATGGCCGAGTTGTTAAAAAAGCTCTGCCATGAATTTGTGCCCACCCGGTGATTCCTCCTTTAATAGCATGTCTCATACTAAAATAAGGAGCATCTTGGGAAATCTTATCAACAAAAAACGGTCGCTCTGGGCGAGGCCCTATTAGCGACATTGAATTTCCTAATACATTGATCAGTTGAGGTAATTCATCCAAAGAAAACTTTCGTATCCATTCCCCCCCTTTAATATACCTCGTATCATGTTTAGATACCCAAGTGGGACCTTTTTTATCTTCGGCATCTTCTTTCATGGTTCTGAATTTAATCATTAAAAACTCTTTATTATTGAGCCCCACTCTTTTCTGACAATAAAAAACAGGCCCTTTCAAACTAACTGATTTTATCCATATACTGAGACCTATGAATAGAGGGGTTAGCATAATAAGCCCTACAAAGGCTATCACTAAATCAAAAACCCTTTTTAATATCAAACTTTTTTTAGACAGCATAACCTCTTTAAATCCTATCAATGGAATGCCAGACAAATCCTCATAGGAAGCGACTCCTTGTAAAGGAGACGAGATCGAATAGTTCAAAAAGATCTGAATTTTTTGTGCCTCACAATAAAAAATTAAGGTATCAATACTTTTCTCATCATATTCCGACGCATTCACAAACACACATTCAATGTGTTGATTTAATAAGATTTGTTCCAATGCCTTGTAATTTCCAATATAGTTAAACTTATCTTTAATCGTAAACTTTATGTCTTTAGGACATGTTTCAGCAATTGTGCCACAATACTCATAGACTCCTTGAAAGTGATGTAAAATACGTTCTGTAATATCCTGAGCTTCAGCTTTTGCTCCTACAATGATACATTTTTTTTTGCTTTTTTCAGGTATATAGTGATTAATGATGACTCTATGACCACTCATTAAGAAAATGCCAAGTCCCCACCCATAAACTAGAACAGACTTTGACTGTGGCAAAATCTCAAAAATAATGGATACCATAAACAGTATCCCTATTGCAGCCGTTATCCCTTTGACGATATTTAAGACTTCATTGATTCCCGCAAAAATACCGTAATAACGCTGATACACTTTGGATAAATAAAAGCTGATAATCCATATGGAAATAACCAAAACAATGTGCTCTAAATAGGGTTCAATTTGAGCATGATTATAAATAAACCCCGTATCAACATCAAACATAACGTTATATATAAAACCCATTTTAAATTTAAGAGCGTAGGCAATAATAATGATAACTGGAATACTGGCCACATCTAAAAGAAATTTAAGTATATTTTTAATCATCGTTTACTCGTCATTCCATTGTTAATTTACGACTCATTAACTGCTGTATCGCAGTTTCAGGGCTTATATCTCCACATAAAATAGCATAAACAACTTGGGTTATAGGCATATCAACATTTAATTTATTGGCATATTTCACTATTTTTTTTGTTGTATTAATCCCTTCCGCAACAGCTCCCATATCCTGAACAATTTCTGATAACGCCATTCCTTTTCCCAAGCCAAAACCGACTTTATAGTTTCTACTTTGTGTCGAATTACATGTCGCAATCAAGTCTCCTAAACCTGATAACCCCATCATTGTATCAGGAGACGCCCCTAAAGCATTTCCTAGTCTTATCATCTCTTGTAAGGCTCTTGTAATCAATGAGGCCTTGGTATTGGCTCCATATTCCATGGCATCTGCACACCCTGCAGCAATGGCAAAAATATTTTTTAAAATACCTCCTAATGTCACACCCTTTATATCCGAAGAGGTATACACCCTCAATTGATTTGAGCTCAATAGTGTTTGAAAAAAATTAGCATGTATCATCGAGTCAGACGCCACAACACTCGCCGCTGGCTTCCCTTCTGCAATTTCTAGCGCAAGATTAGGGCCCGATAACACGGAATAACTAACCGATGGTAAGTTCTCTTTAAACATCGAACGTAACCAAATATCTGAATCCGATACAATTCCCTTGGTTAAGCTAAGTACAGGAATATCGGCATTAAAAAAGGGTTTCCATTTTTCCAGGGTCTCTAAAACGTAGGGAGATGCTACACAAAAAACAATCGCGTCTGCCTCTTCTAAACACGCTTGCATATCCAATGTGGCCTGTAATTGTTCGTTAAGGGTAACTCCTGGCAAGATTTTTCGTGTATGCTGCACGTTGATTTCGTCAACAATTTCCGGTCTATGACACCAAATCTTACATCTATGAACTGCGCTGAGAACATGTGCGATCGATGTTGCCCATGCTCCACAACCCAAAATTGAAATATTATTTTTCTTCTCTTTATGCATTTTTATTCCCCAATTTAAGGCACCTAACTATTCCCATATTTTCTTTTGCTTAAAACATGTTAATACTATCATAAATATGAGGGCAAATATATGAAGTATTAATATCAAAAAACCTTATTTTCTGTTCCTTTTATTAAACGGTGAATATTTGATCGATGTCTCAGAACAATAAGTCCTGAAATCACAGTCAGCATTATGACATACTCTTTGGGGTACCCACATACATAAAATAAAAGAGGGGCTGCAATAGAACACACTATAGAGGCCAAAGACACATAGCGAGTAATCTTTATAATGAGAATTGCACTTATAAAAATACCCAACCCCAATTTCACACTGAGAGCACATAACACACCTACACCAGTGGCCACCCCTTTTCCCCCTTTAAACTTTACAAAACACGATAAAGAATGCCCTAAAATAGCCACAAGCCCTATGCTGATATGAATCAATGGATCGTTAAATAGTTGTATCGCAACATAGGTAGGAATAGCGCCTTTTAACGCATCTAAAAAAAAGACAAGAAGTGCATACTTTATCCCTAAAGCTCGATACACATTTGTAGCACCTAAATTACCCGACCCTATTTTACGTAAATCTACATTTTTTTTTGAGGCTACAAGTAACGCAACGGGAATGGAGGCTAGTAAATAGGTCCCTCCCAAGAAAAGGCTAAGTAAGTATACGTTTGAGTCCATTATGGGCTGTTTTTTCAAACACAACATCTGCTAAATATGAGCTTCTAACCAAGGGGCCAGAAAAGACAAATGGAAAGCCCATAGCTTCAGCTTGAACTTTCAAATTTTCAAATTCATCAGGATGATAATATTTTGCAACATCCAAGTTATCTTTTGCAGGCTTTAGATATTGTCCAACGGTCAAAATGTCGACCTGTTGTTCGTGAATGTGTTTAAACGTCTCGATTAATTCATCTGTTTCTTCACCAAGCCCTACCATAACACCCGACTTGCTGAGTATCGATGAATCAATGACTTTCACTTGTTTTAATACGTCTAAAGATCGTTTAAACACTGATCCTCTCCGCGCAACAGAGTAGAGACTTGGAACTGTTTCCATATTATGATTTACCACATCAGGTCTTGCCGCGATGACTGTTTCTAGAGCTTTAAAATCGGCTTGAAAATCTGGAATTAATACCTCTACTTTAACATGGGGATACGCTTTTTTAATTTCAGATACAATAAAGGCATAGTGCCCTGCCCCTCCATCAGAGAGATCATCTCGATTGGGAGACGTTAATACAACAAACTTTAGATTAAGTTTTTCTATCGCATTTAAAATAGAATGTAATTCATTCTTATTCGGAGGCAGAGGGGTTCCATGAGTTACAGAACAAAAGGCACAATTTCGTGTACAGGTAATGCCTAAAATCATAAATGTTAAGACCCCTTTTGCAAAACATTCAGACCGATTAGGACAACGTGCTTCTTGGCAAATGCTATTTGGGACTTCGGCTTCTAATACCGTTGCTAATTTTTTGGTTGCCTTTAGTTTTCCTTTGGATGATTTAAACCAAGAGGGTAGTCTTTTTGTTTCTTTTTTTTCTGTCATAGCAAAGCTAGTTTACGCTAAAAACACTATTTCTTCAAATTACGCAATTGGATTTCCTTACCTTTTATCTCTTCAAAGAAATCGCCTTCACGATATACACATTGTCCATTTACAAATGTTGCAATAGGCCAGCCGGTGAGTGACTGCCCTTCAAAAAGTGACCATCCACATTTAGAAATAATCTGAGACTTTTCAAATGTTTTCTTTTTTTTCAGATCCACTAGCACTAAATCGGCATCAAAACCTTCTTTAATCATGCCTTTGTTGTGGATATTAAATAAATTTGCAGGGCCTTCTGAACACCAACTTATCACTTGCTGAAGTGAGAAGGTCCCTTGATTCACGGCATTCAGCATGAGAGGCAAGCTTGTTTCGACTCCTGGCATTCCAGACGGGGCTTTTCCAAAACTCTGTTGTTTTTCTTCTTTTGTATGAGGAGCATGGTCTGACCCAATACAGTGAATATGGCCCTCTAACAAGCCTTTTAAAAGTGCTTGCTGATGTCGTTTTTCACGTATAGGAGGGTTAATTTGTGCAAAAGTCCCCCATTTTTCATACACTTCAGGGGCAAAGGCCCATAAATGTTGAGGAGTAACTTCAGTGGTGATTAAATCAGTACGGTTAGTTTCCTTTAAAAAATTGAGTTCTTCTTCCGTAGTTAGGTGACAAATATGTAATCGAGCATGATGTTTTAACGCTAACGCTACACAGCGTTGAGTACATTTAATCGCGCCTTCTACTGATCTAATTCTATTATGGTCATGCACATTGGTAGACTCTTTATACCGTTCTTTGTTCTCACAAATTAAAGTTTCATCTTCCGAGTGTATCGCAATTAAATGGGGAGACTGTTTAAAAAACTGGGTTAAAAGCTCTGTCTCATCTACCAATAAGTTTCCTGTAGAAGACCCCACATAGATTTTAATACCAGGTACGTTTTTAGCACGAAGACAGTGGTCTAAATTGTCTGTTGTCGCCCCCATAAAGAAATTATAGTTAATTAATGACTTTCTAGATGCACTATCTTTTTTCTCTTCCAGTGTTTCTAAAGATGTTGTAGAAGGGCTGGTGTTGGGCATATCAAAAAATGAAGTTACGCCTCCAGAGGCTGCTGCCCTAGAACCTGAAGAAAGGTCTTCTTTATGTGTTGCTCCTGGATCTCTGAAATGCACATGAGGGTCAATACTCCCAGGCAACAAGGTTAAGCCCTCTTCCCTAATGACCACCTCAGCATTTTCAGAAAGTGATGGGGCTATTTTTTCGATGCGACCATCTTTAACAAACACATCTCCAGAAACCGTTTTGTCGGGAAAGGCTATATTTACATTTTTAATTAAGAGAGACTCAATCATGATAGCCAAGAAACAAGTCTAGCTGTTCCTTCTAGGACTTTTGGACAATATTCGTTTAAGAAGTTCTCATCTAAGTCTGATTCTTTACCCCATTTTTCGGATCCAGCTAAGGCCTCTGTTCCATTAAAGTCTACATAGGCTAGTCGTGTAATGAGCTGCTCATCTGGATATCCAAAAGCGTTACCAGGCAAGATGGCCACACCTGTGTCTTTTAATAGCTTCTCACATAGTGATTCACTAGTCTGGACACCTCTTTGTTTCAATTTTTCTTGAAATGGAGAAAAGTCTGGGTTCAGATAAAAGCCTCCTTGAGGCTCATGCACTAGCGTTCCAATATCTTTCAAGGCTTTATAAACATGCTGTCCAATCAACTTTAGAATGCGTCGTTGATGAAACAAATAGTCGTCAATTCTAGAGTCCACTTGATAAGCTTGAATACCGGCATATTGAACAGGAGATGCCGCACATGAATAGGTTTCTGAAGCAATTCCAATAACAGTTTGCTTGAACTTAGGGTTTAATGCAGAAGGCATCAGTGCAACTCCCAATCGCCATCCTCCTGCTCCGCACCATTTTGATAGACCGGTAGTCACGATGGTTCCTTCTGGGTAATATCTAGCTAAGGAATGATGTTGCCCATCATGGTTTAACAAGCCATAAATTTCATCCGAAATCACCAAAATGTTATGTTTTCTAAAGGCCGCACCTAACGCTTGCAATTCAGCTTCTGAGTAGCTAAGACCATCTGGATTTCCTGGATAATTTAAAATTAAGATGGCAGGCCTTTCTTTATGTTGTCTTTTCTCGCATGCGTCTTCTAAAAGTTCCGGTGTTAATCTCCATCTAGACTGATAGTTTGTATTAATTCGAACAACATTTAATTTTGCTAAATGTGCTTGAGGTTCATAAGACACCCATGATGGGGTCACAATCATGGCATCCGCTTCTTTGAAGGCCGCCAAAATACAGTAAATCAACATTTTTGAACCTGGGCCTACAATGACATCCTCTTTTTGAATAGATAACGAATCATAATGATTATGAAAGTTAGCAATAGCCTCTCTTAATTCTTCAATACCTTGAACACTGACATATTCTTTTCTCGGAGAAAATTTTGCCAAGGTATCAATAATATATTGAGGAGGAAAAAAAGGAGATTGCCCAAAGCCAAACTTAAAGATTTGTTCACCTTGAGACTCTTTCAACCTAGACACTTCATTAATCAAAAGTGTTTCAGATTTTTGAGATTCTTTGATAAATATTGAATTAACCATGATGTCTTTCCTTTTTTTTTATTATGACTTATATAAGTATACGCCGGAATAGAATGAAGGTAAATAAAGTAGAAAGACTTCATATACATTCTATGGGATATCCTAACTCATGCTATCTTTTTGTGGTTTTAAGTTTTAGATTTATACATTATACTGGAAAAAGATTTCAAAAAATTAACGTCGTAAATATTCTGGAGGACAGTATGAAACTATGGGTAAAGATTTTATTGGGTTTGTTATTAGGAATTATATCTGGGGTTTTATTTCCTAAGTTTGCAGTTTTTGTAAAACCAGTTGGAGATATTTTTATATCGTCTATTAAGATGTTGATTGTTCCACTTATCTTCTCATCTCTTGTTGTGGGAGTTACAGGTTTAAAAGATCCTAAGAAAATGGGTCGTATTGGAATTAAAACAATGGCTCTCTATTTATTAACTACTGCCGTAGCTATCACCATTGGTCTTACCTTAGGAACCATTCTAAAACCAGGAGTTGGTGTTGATTTAGGATCTGCAGTTATAATGGAAACCAAAGAAGCGGTTCCTTTTTCTCAAACATTATTGAATATCGTTCCTAAAAACCCAGTCAAATCGATGGCAGAAGGAAATGTTCTTCAAATCATAGTATTTGCTATATTATTTGGTATTTCTCTTAACTTTGCAGGAAAAACAGCTGAACCGGTTATCAAGGTTATCGATGGGATTGCAGAAGCGATGTATAAGTTAACAGCTATTGTAATGGAGTTGGCTCCTTATGGGGTCTTTGCCTTAATGGCCTTTATTTCTATGAAAAAAGTGAAATTATTGTGTAAAAAAATACGATAACTATATTGGATGTGTATAAAATAAGTAGGGGGATAAATATTTGGGAGAGTTATGATTATGGGAAATGAACTTTCATCTTCATTGAAAAATACGAAAGTTATGAATCCACGTAGAATAGATATAAGGAGAGCCAGCGTAGCCGCTAAAGCTTTGAATGAGGATCGCAATACAAAAGCTAGGCTCCCATATCTCTTCTCTTATGAACCAGTACCAGCAACAAGAGAGGAGGTATTAAGATCGAAAGAAGCTTTGAAAAGTTTGTCAGGACCTTCTCCATCAATAGAATCGAAAC
>QFBQ01000003.1 GCA_003265885.1 Candidatus Marinamargulisbacteria bacterium SCGC AG-343-D04 | reverse complement strand
AAAGTGAGATTATCAATTTTTTCGGCAAAAGCAATGAGATCACCAGATTCGTGGCATCCAAAACAGTGAAAGATTTGTTTTTCGGCACTAACTGTAAAAGAGGGTGTTTTTTCGGAGTGAAAAGGACAGAGACCCAGATAATTTCTACCTTTACGCTTTAAGTCTACAAATTGTTGAATATAATCGACTATACCAGAAAACTGTTTAACTTGTTGAAGTGTATTATCAGAAATTCTTCGTGACATATATTACTAGATTCTCCACACAAAATAGAATTAAAAAGGCTCCTAAACACTATAATTTTATACTAAAAGAGAAAAAATAATAAGAGATACATACCCCCCTTTTATATTTTAAATATTTCTATTAAGAATTTTTTATTTATCCAGATATAAATAAGCACCACACCTATATAAGAAAAAAAACAAATTAACAATAAAATAAAAAAATGAAATAAAAAAAAATAAAATAACGATAAATATATAAATAAAGTATAAAAAAATAAAAATATAGGTAAAACTAATGCATAGAAATACCATACAAAACCAACACCCCCAACGGAGACAAACTCTTTCGATGAAATCTATCGCACTTCAGATAAAAATTACAGAAAATCATTTAAACAAACTTAAAGAAACAGAAAAGACTAGTGAATTAAAAAATAAACTCGTCGAATTAAAAGGACAAGCTATAACTACTGAACTTTCAAAAATTATCCTTGAACTTTTTAATGAGGTAGGAAAAGAAGAAACAGAACAAAAATCATCGAAAACAAGAGCAGCAGCACCAAAAGCTAACACAGAAAGAAAAATGAGATCTTCTCAAACAGAGATGCAAAAAGCAAGTGATTTATTTGAAAAAATATTAGACAAACAAAGAAATCCAAGAAATGATCTTATTAAATTAAGAAAACTACTAGATATTCATATTCTAGTCTTAAATGATCTAATTACTAATCTAATTACTGATTTACAAATAACCATAGAAGAATTAAACCTTCATTTTACTAAAAGTATAGATTCTGGGGTCTTAATAAAAATAGGAGAAGGAATAAATCAAAAATTCAAAACAGCGAGATTATCTTCAGAAACTGCAAAAAGCAATTATGAGAACGCTATTCAGAAGGTTAGAGCCATTATTTCAACTCACAGTCTTGAGCATGTATGCTATTTAGAATTATTAAAAAAAATTGACGATCCACTTCCAAAAGAATATCTGGAACAGTTTTTCTTAGAGATGGGTAAAAAAAAGCATCCGAACCCATACCGTTTGATAAATAGAAGAAGACTAGAACACAGCGCACAAACACTACCTGTAGGCCTCAGAGGAAAAATTCAAGATTTTTTAGTTCTCTTAACTCCTACAAATACTGAAAGAGCAATCATCGCCATTAATCAAGCAAGTTTCAGCCAATTCCCTGAAGAAGAAGAGTTTAGTTTTGAATCATTAATTGAATCAGGCATACTCCAAGAAGATTCAATACAAATAGAAATTAGTGATAAGCCGCTAATTTTAGAATATGCAATAAAAGAAAAAGAAAGAAAAAGAAGGGAAGCTTCAGAGTTAACATAACCGAATCCAAATCAAAATACTCCAAAGAAATCAAGCTCAATAGTGAAAAAGAGTTTCAAAGTTCACATATCAAAAAATAGATACAAAAAAATATATAAAGATTTAATATAGAAAAAATAACTAAAAAATAATAAAATAACAAAACAATAAAAAAAATAAACTTTAAAAAAACTATATTCAACATATAGATTCTCACAAAACATCAAAAAAAGGAAACAATACACATGATATTTAAAAAAGAATTTCCAACAGCAAAAAGAAATCAAAGAACAAAAGAAATTTTTTTATCTCAACTACATAAACTATCAAAAGATTTTTTAAAAATGACACAAGATAGTAAATACGACAAAAAAACTATAGATTTTTTAAATAGTAAAATAGAAGAAATAGAAACAAAAATATCAGAGTTTGAAGAAAAAGAAATTAACAGCACCAATCTTAAAGAAATCCTTCAATTTAAACGAAATATGGATAAAATAAAATCAAACGTTCAATCAAACGCTTTGACTTGGGATTTCTCTTCAAAAATATAAATAGAGATTAGATCACTTTTCAAAATTTTTAAAAGATGATTCAAACACGGCTAAAGAAAACGACTCAACATCCACACCTCTGAAAGGCAATGAGCCTCAAGAGTACAAAGGGTGGTTCAAAGACAATGAATCGCAGCCCTACCCGTCTGAAAGGCAATGAACTTCAAGAGTGCGTCAGATTTGCAAAATTTTCGAAAGGAGTATAGCAGCGCTATATGACTGAAGCAAATTTTGTAAAGATGACGTACTATTGAAGTGAATTGGTGGAGCTAAGCGGGATCGAACCGCTGACCCCTTGAATGCCATTCAAGTGCTCTCCCAGCTGAGCTATAGCCCCAAATCAAGGTAAAAAACATAATGACCTTCTTCACATCAATAGTGAAAAACATCACCCTGTTTTTCTAAGATAGAATCTAAATTATAAAAATCTCTACTTTCAGCATCAAAGCAATGCACAACAATAGAGTTAATATCCATAATTATCCATCCCGTATCCGCAGACCCAGATAATCTAATAGGATTATAAAATTCTTTTGGATTTTCTACAATAACAGAAGAAAGATGATTAACCAACTCCTTAGAAATGGCTTTTCCATGAACAGCGTTTTTCATATTAAAGACAATAATAAAGTCTGTTAACCAATTTTTTTCGGTTACATGATAAACGGTAATATCTTCAGCTTTTTTATTATCGAGAAATGAAGCTATATTATCAGCTATGTTTTTTAATGTGTTCATATTTATCTAATTGTTCTAATAAATGTTTAATATCCTTCCAATCTTGACCTATAACCAAGGTAAAATCAAGAGGTTTTTGATCTTTATCGTAAACGATAATATTTTCAGGTTGAATATTAAGGAGCTGAGCAAGTTTCAAAGATTGTTCAATATTACCTTTCCAGTCGACTAGAACGGTATTCGGGTAATTAAAGTGACCTGCGTTATCAAAACGAGGAATATTTAAACCAAATTTTTTCAAAACACGTGCTGTTCGTTTCGCTTTCCCTGCTTTTCCAGTTCCATTTAGGACTTCTACATTAAGTTGAGCAAATTCATATTGTTCATTCACATCCACAAGCTCGGCTACTCTCGATACTTCTTTCATTGTCAATTTTCGTCTATTTAATACCTTATCTTTAGTTTGAGAAGAAGATTTAGCATTATTTACTTTCGATAATTCAACAGGTTTCACATCAACATGGTGGACAGGTTTTAAGGCAAGTTTTGAAGAAGGTTGAAGAGGTTGAGATGTGATAGTTTCTTTAGGGTCATCAAAATCTAATGTTTCAATTGACACAATTTTAGATTCAGGTAAAGAAGGGGGCGGGGACAATATCTCTGTCCGAACCATAGGTTTGACCTTTTTTTTAGAAGATGTTTGAGGCAATGGTTTATGATTAACAGGTTGAGTGTCTAAAAGCGACGCCACAACAGGAATTTGCTTATTAAAGCCAAGGAGAACATCATCCACAATGGTGTCCAGAGAAGAGATATCAGGTTTCCAGTAATAGGCGCCCCCAGACAACATAATAGCTCCTGGAACTGTCGCTTTTTTAACATGATTGTAACGAACAGCATCTTTAAACTGCATGGCAATCCCGACCATTTGAGAAAAAGACAAATCAGAGTGAACCGTATTGCTCACATGTCTGACAATTTTTGGTAATTTAGTTATAGATTCAAAAGAAAAGATTTTTTTAGAGAGTTGAGTAATGAAACGTTGTTGTCGTTTAATACGCCCGATATCCCCTTCGTTATCTTGTCTAAAGCGAAGATATTGAACAGCTTTTTGGCCTGTTAACACTTGTTCACCTTTTTCGATATTGATATATAGGTCCCCAGCTTGATCTGTATAGTGTAGATCATCTTGAACATTAAGTTTAACCCCGCCAATGATATCCACAAATTTTTCTACACCAGAAAGGTCTATTTTAACATAGTGATGTAATGGAAGTTCTAGAAAAGTAGAAACGGTTTCTTGCAGAAGATCAACTCCTCCGTAAGCGTAAGCGTGATTAATACGAGTAAACCCTGCCCCATCAATTTTAACTCGAGTATCTCTGGGGATAGACAAAATCCCTATACGTTTATTTTGATCATCTAAATTAACGACCAAAATAGAATCAGATCGTTGAACAGCACGAGTATCATCAATTCCAAACACCAAAATATTTTTTCCAGAAACACGTTCTTCAGAGATCAAACTAAAAAACACAGAAACAACATCAAATTTAGCAACTAAAACAGAAACAAGAAACACGTGAAGAATAAGAGTAAATAAAACAGACAGACCTATAATAGCAAAAAAAGAAGTAAGCTTCTTCTTTTTAGTTGGTTTTGTAAAAAAGTTTTCCATAGATAATCATTATGTTTTGTATTGGTGATAGAAATTATAACAATGAAGGAGTTCATTATAAATAGAGACTTTTTGTGAAAGTAAATAGAATAAAGATGAGCGTGCAATTTCAAATACGCAACAGTTGAGATCATTAAATGCAAGATCATATAAACTAGCTCTATCAGGAAACCCTCGACTAGGCTCTATATAATCGGCAACAAAGATAAGTTTAGCCAAAAGAGACATATCTGCAGTCCCGGTACTATGCCATTTAGCAGCAGACGCTATAGATCTATCAATAGAGGGAAAATAAAAAGATGAAACTTTTTCCAATACTATGGCATGCCAAATTGCTGGAAAATCCTGATACAAATCCGTTTCTTGTTCTGAGAAAGAAATCGAGGGATGTTGAGGGTCTAAATCCTTTGCACAATCGTGAATCAGTCCTGCACTATAGGCTTGTTCAGGATCAGAGTCATAGTGAATCGCCAGTTTTTTAGCTAAATTGGCGACATTAATACTATGTTCTAGGCGGTTCTGAGAAATAAGTGACTTTAATAAGTGGATTATAGAAGCAGTCACTATTAAAAACCAGTATCATCTGCCCCGAATTGTTCTCCTTCAAAACGAGCAATAACCAACGCTCCACAACTATCACTAATAACGTTCACAGTAGTTCTAAACATATCCAGAATTCTATCCACAGCTAATAAAATACCTATTCCTTCTAGGGGTAAGTTAACAGATTTCAAGACAATAACCATGGTTACCAAACCGGCACTAGGAATCCCTGCAGCGCCAACAGACGCTAAAATAGCGGTTATCATAATAATCAATTGTTGAGTAATAGGAAGATCAATTCCTACGACTTGAGCGATAAAAACAGCTGCTACAGCTTCATACAGAGCCGTTCCATCCATATTAACTGTTGCACCAAGTGGGGTAATAAACCCAACCACTTTTTTTGACACACCGACATTTTTTTCAAGACAATCCATTGTAACGGGAAGAGTGGCGATACTACTATCTGTAGAAAAAGCCATAGCAATAGCTGGGAACATTTTTTTAAAAAAGGTTATAGGGGAGTATCTAACAACCACTAAAAGGATTCCAGATAAACTAAAAAACAAATGAATAAACAAAGAGAGCAAGACCGCTGCGACATAAAAAGCAATAGGTTTAAAGATAGAAAATCCAGTTTGACCTACAAGAGCGGCTAAAAGAGCGAAGACACCGATAGGTGAAAGTTTCATAATCCAATCTGTTATTTTTAAAAACACATCATTAAAGTCTTCTATGGTACTTTTCAACACTTCCCCTTTAGCTGATAAAGACAAAAGAGCCGATCCAAAAACGATGGAAAAGAAAATAACCCCAAGCATATTTTCCGCACTAATAGCATTGATAATATTTTGAGGAACAATATCGATGATAACAGACAAAAAAGTCACAGAATCCGAAGACGATGCAAACGCAGGAGGAGAATGAAACGCAGACAGATCAATGACAGTATCTACACCCGGTTTAATAAAGTTGACTACAATTAAACCGATCAAAACAGCCATAATAGTCGTCACTAAGTAATAAAAAAAGGTACGTGTCCCCAATCTACCAAGGTTTTGAACACTCCCTAAACTGACAACACCCACAACCAAAGAAGAAAAAACAAGAGGAACGATAATCATTTTCAATAGACGAATAAAGACATCTCCTACAGGTTGCAAAAAAGCAGCCGATTCACGAAAAAGTATTCCGACAACAACACCTAAGACCATAGCAACTAAAATTTGAGTGGTTAATTTATTACCCATAAAACTGAGACATCCCTTCTTAAATCAATTTTTAATATAAAAAACTTACATGAAAAGTTTTACTTAATAAGTATAAGAAATAAGTAAGAATAGTACAATTTATTTTTCACCTTTTTTAAACAAAAAAATTAATGGAATAAAAAAATAAACGAACGATAAAAAAGTATGGTAAAATAAATAATAAATTAATAAAAAAGGAGATTTAAAATCATGAGTATCCGTCAAGCACTACCATCAATAATAGCAGCAGGTTTTATGGTTGGAACCGTTGTCACTGTTGGCGCGAATAATAATAAATTTTCTTGGGATTCACCTGCCGGAAGATTTGCCGAAAGAGCGTCAGAAAAAATTAGAGGAAAATCACCTGAAACACAAAATCCTTTAACATCAGATATGAAAAAAAATTAAAGCCCATTGACCACGTTCAACAATTCCAATCAATACTGCATAGATATAGGAGGAACACAAATAAAAAGTGGGATAGTAAAATCAACATACAAAAATAAACACGTGTTACTATTCCATCAAAAAACTCAAACTAAAAAAGGCCTAAAGGCAATAAAAGAACACATTAAACAACACTTCATAGCATTAGAGAAAGAAGCTAAACATAATGCTTTACAAATAGAAAAACAAGTTTACATCGGAACTGCAGGACATTTTTCCTCAGATTATATTTTAACCAAAAACTCTGCCCCTAATCTATGCGACTTTTCAGATGAATTTGATAATATAAACATTTATCAAGAATTCAAAGACTGTTTCCCAGATGATATAGAACTTCATATTGTAAATGATGCAATTGCTCAAGCTTGCAGTGGTTTATACGAACTCAATCAACTGACCCCTTTAACACCATCAACTATCTTATATATAGGCCCAGGAACAGGCTTAGGAGGAGGTTTATGTCGATGGGAAAGCCCTACTAAGATAGATTTTTTTACAGATGGACACATTTGTGATGTCATAATTCCCGATCGACATGGAAATGAGGTTGAAGCTGAATCTATTTTGTCTTCTCATTTTTTTAAAAAAGAATTTCAATTAAGTGGAAAAGAAATAGCAGAATCCCCTACTCTGCTTGAACAGTATAGCGATATTTTAAATTATATGGGCGATTATGCATTTAGAATTATTGAATGTATCAAAACGAAAAAGGTCAAAAAAGGTAAGTTTAGATGGAGTAAAAAAGATTGCAACCAAGCATCTAAAATCGATACCATCGTTTATGGTGGATCTATTGGAAGATCCGATATTTTCATGCCTTTTTTACAACAACGAGTCGACTCGTTATGTAAAAACAAAGGGATTAACATCAAAAGTTTTAGACTTCCAGAAAATAATTTTACACAAATAGCGGGGGCATATCTACATTATACATTTGGAAGATAAAGGTGGTGATCCGGGTGGGGCTCGAACCCACGACCCACGGCTTAAAAGGCAGTTGCTCTACCAACTGAGCTACCGGATCACGTAAAGATGAAATTATATTATCAAAAAGCCACCATGATGTTAAGGTTTTATTTACCCAAGATTTCACCTAAAGCTCTGCCAAGTGTATCCTTCATATAATTAACGCTACTTGAAACCATACTTCCTAAAGTTGGTGAACTAGATTCTTGTACTTTCAAAATAGTTGAATAGTCTCTTCTTTGACCAAAACCTTTAATAGAAGCTGATACCCTGGATGCTCCATTACCAATTTTAGGTTGACCATCATCTAAAGGTTCAAAATAAAAAGGTAAAGCTTCATGACCTCTAAGTGTATCATGAACGGCATCTCCACTTTCAAAACAGCCCTGAACATAAGGCGAAACGTTAAACTTCCACCTTCCGGGCTCTAAATAATCAAAACCTTGAGACATTGCCATTTTCATAATAAGAGCTTCAACTACTTGAGATGGATTATCAAAAGGTGAAATAACTTCTTCACCTTCTGAGTTAGCCAAAGAAAAAGTTTTATTACCTCTTTCATCTTTACGAACTGTAATGATTGTTCCTGGAGGAAGCATACATGTAATCTTTCCTCCAGCTAAAAGGTCATACGATCCAGCTTTTATGCTACGCTCCTCTGCTAGAGTCTTAGTCAGATCCTTTCCAACAAGAGTTTGAATATAATCTCTTATACCTTCGTGGTTTGGTACAGTAAGGACTTGTTCGACTCCGTGTCTTTCTACCTTAACAATAAAACTCAAATTATCGGGGCCATCATTCAAACTACCAACTTTCCATCCTCCCTCAAAAGGGTATTCAAGAAGTTGTTCTCTTGAGAGAATATGAGGGTTGAAAAAAACCGCAGGATCTATACCTTCTCTTCCTACACCTAGTGCTTGAGTTTCTGGACGATCGTAAAAAGAACTGCCCCCAAAACGAATTTTATCTAATAAAGCTGCGTTAGTTGCTTTCATTGACTTTTCTGATTCAAATGTATCACTCATTTGTCGAAGATATTCATCTACTTCAGCTTCATCCATTACAACTTCAACATCTCTACTTTTTGAAGGTAATTTATGTTGATCTAAATATCCCTCAACATTGCTTTCTCTATTTTCAGGCATAGGGAAATGACGATTATCCGAATTATTATATTGTAAGGCTTCAATAACTGGTGGTGGGAAATCACATTCAAAATGTCTATCTGTTATAGCTTCTACAGCGGCTACAACAGTAGCCGCTACATCTAATTTTTTATCCTTTATTTTTCCATAGATTCTAATAATTTCTAAACCTGAAAGCAACGCAAATTGAGAATTTGGAGTAACCAAAGTTGTAAAATCAAATACTTGCTTTCCTACATCACTAGCTTTTTCATATGTTGCTAGTTTCAATGCCTCATTTTCAGGATATTGTTTTTGCTTTGCCGCGACATCATTTGCTCCCGTTGCTGCAGCTCCTCCAGGAGCATCAAATTCAGGATCATCAGGGGTAATAGCTGAGGTATTATCAAAAGATGTATAAAGTAATCCTAATTTCGAATAGAAATCTTCAAAAGGACTCAAATCGCCTTCTCCACCTAATGCTTTAAATATCTCTGATGCATTCGGATGAGAAGAGGAAACTGCATCTGTGCTTTCAAAAGCAGTAGATAAAACATACTTGGTACCATACTTTTCAGAGTCTCTTAACCGTGAAATCAATTTAATATCTTCGGTCGTTTGATGGGAAGATGAAGGATCTTGATGCACATGCTTAAAAGCCAATTTAATTCCCTGAGGTTCTTCTTCTGTTGGTGGAAAAACCTTCACATATTCTTCATTTGCAACTGTTAAAATCATATTTGCTGTCTTTGCATCATACAAGGTAGTGGGGCTAGGACATTTCAAATAAATTCCAAAAGGATCAGGAATTGAAATATCTTGTTTTCTGTATACATCTTGTTCTCTTTTATATGCATTAAAAGACTCTGTCCAAAAGCTACGGACTTCTTCAATTTTCATTTCTGGATTCCAAGAAAGGGTTTGTACAGATGGACGGCCCCATCTTATATCTTCAACAACCATTTTCGCAATGACATCTATATTATTGGACGCATCAAAACAAGTAGTAAATCTTCCCGAATACTCTTTTCCTTTGTGTTCAAAGGTGCCATACGTTTCTTTTTCCAAAGCTGTTAAAAGTTTCTTCTGAGCAGCTCTTTCTACAGGAGAAGACTTTTGCAAAGCATTCATATATTCTCCTC
This sequence comes from Candidatus Marinamargulisbacteria bacterium SCGC AG-343-D04, assembly GCA_003265885.1. Lineage (GTDB taxonomy): Bacteria > Margulisbacteria > Marinamargulisbacteria > AG-343-D04. The sequence goes on along the minus strand of QFBQ01000003.1, from coordinate 56,223 downwards.
TTTCTAAACCCTTTGAAACTAATGAGGTTTTCTTCATTTGTTCATTGGGATCCATTCCCAATATAGAAGATGCTACCTGTGGCCCTGCTCCATTTGTACCTGCAGGCTCTGTACATGTAAATTCCTTAGGTAAATGATCTTCAACAGCATGAATAAGTTCTGTAACCTCTGGATGAGTAACATGAGCATAATAACTTTGAAGTAAATCTCTTGTAGTAATTTCTGCTGAAACTGGAGGTAAACTCTTAACCCAATCATTAAACCCTTTTGATTGAAGTTGGTTTACGGAATCATTTTTTGGAAATGTTTCCTGAATTTCTTTAGCTATTGCTTTCATATTTTTAAGTATAGCTATTGTATCCACTGAAGTAGCTTTTTGACCTCTTTCTAATTGACCATTTAATAGTTTTTCTAAAGAAGCTGTTACCCCTGCTAATTCTTTGTCTTGTTGAGTAGGACTTGCAGGAATTGCATTTATCCCTACAATAGGAAAGTTGCCTCCTAAATATTCTACTAAACGTCCGCGAGTCTCTCTGTTAGGCATAATGAAATCCTCTGACTTAAAAACTTCCGTAAAAGCATCAAAAACGTCTAAATCAAACTGTGGATTCACCTTGTCTTTACTAATAACCAATGCTCCAAACTGACTATCTGAATCTTTAGTTCTAATTGAATTTGCAGCTTGATAATATTTAACCACATCTTTTCCAAACTGTTTATCCATATATCCTTGAATATCTTCTTGAGTTGAAAGAATCCTAGCGTTTTCTCCTGCAAGGCCTTTTAAACGAATATGAGTAACCTCCCTATTAGCCGGTTCAAATGATGCAGCTTTTATTCCTAAGCTATTCATTAAAACAGTACCAATAACCCCCCTAGCATTTGCAAATTTAGTAACAAGATTTTCAACTTGTACTCTATTATTAATCTCTAATGCATAAGGTTTCTCTTGGCCATTTGTGGGTACTAAAAATTCTAATGTATTCGCCCCTTCCAAGCGTTTTCCATCGAAATCTGCCTGAGCAATTGTTTCTGCATAACGCTTAATTTCCGCTATTCTGTCACTACTTAAAACATCTCCTGGGGTACTCTCTCTTTCTTTTTGACCTCTTCTCTGAGCACTACATTCTCTTAACGGATTATATCCAAATACTTCACCATCAATGATTTGTACTTCAATATGATAAGCATCATTGATACCTTTTTGAACAACTAAATTCTTTTTATCTTCACCTTGTTCTAAAAAAGGCTTTCCTTCCGCATGGCAAGAGGCAACACCCACATCAATTTCCGAAGTCTTTTCTTTACGATACTCTCTATCTGTTAATTGATTTACATCTATTTCAATAGGAACAATTCCCCTTCCACCACCAGTAGAGGGGTGTTTAAGGTAAAGAGTCACTATACTTTCACCTGAAGATGCTGCTAGTTTTTCTGCAAACTTAAAAAGTGCTCCTGCATTATCATTAAAAACATACCCCATAGTATCCTCAAAATCAGGAATTGTAGGGACCTCGAGTCTTCGGCATGTTTTAGCAAAATTATCTTTATCTGATATACCATCTATTACTTCTTGTGAATTTGAAGGACATTTAAAATCTATCCCTGTTTTCTCAGCAACACTATTGGCATGACCTTGTAAATATTTCTCTGAAGAATATCCCCACCCATGACATACTCTGGCCACTGAAACTGAATTATCACTTACGTCTTCTTCTATCTGACCGTAAATTCCATCTAAATTATTAAAGTCGCCATCTTTCAAAACTATTTTTCTCACAACATGAGGTCTCTTTTCAGCGTCACATTCTTCTTTTTTGGAAACTAATACCACATTTAAACCTAATCGCTCTGCTTCATCGATATGAACATTAGCACAATGACCTTCATGAACAACATAGACAACTCCCTCTTTTTGAAAGGTATTCCATTTCACAAGATCTTCTGGTGATAACGATTTTTTCAGTGATTCTTGAGAACACAATTGATCTGCTGGTATTGTTGATTTTTGGTGCTGTTCTGGAGAAAGCCTTAATGCAGAGGTATGTAAATTTCTTATAGAATCCATGCTTCTCTCTGCTGAAATCAGAGGGTTTGTATGTGCTGAAATTAAAGGATTTGGTCTTTCAATTTCTTGTGTAGTTTTAACTGGTGCAGTTGGTATTGCCGAAACGGCACGTGGTAAAACGGTAGCCCCTCGTCTTAAAGCCGGTACTGCTGCCAAAGTTACTCTTGTTAACATAGACATATTATATAGCCCCTTTACTTAATATTTTTTATAAAGAATTATTTCAATCATACACCAAATAAAAAAAAAGAAAAGGACTTTTTTGTAAATTATCTAATTAATTAACGTGTTAATAAATCAAAAAAAAGAAAATTCTACGATTACAAACTGAAATCTGTTCAGAAAACTAGAAAATTTAAGATATTATATTAGTATCACACTGATGTCTGCATATACTCATCTTGTGAAAAATCATCTACTTTTACAACATCGTCACGCAAATCTTCAGCTTCGACAAGCTCTTGAGCTTCTTGCTTAGTCAGAACATCTTCCTTAACAGCGGCATCAATTAACTCCCTTATAGGCATCTTTGTTAATACACGCTTCTTAATCGCTACTTGTAATTTTTTATATAAATACTGTCTTGAAGAAATAACCTTAAAAGCGTGATCTAAACGACCTAAAGCATCTTCCAAGTCATCGGATAAAAAGATTCCTTCTGTTAATCGATCTCGTTGATGGCCAGGTTTCTGAATACATTTGGCGACCTTTGCAGATAAACTATCTTTCGGATAAGAGCCCAAGGGATTAAATCGTGTTATTAAACCTGAAATATAAAACAGCAATCCCATATTAGAACAAAGTTCCTGAAAAGCCGTCTGCATATTGGAAAATGCATATTGCAAAGACCATTTCATTAAAGGAATATCTTCCTTTAATCGACCATCTGTATCAAAACGTTTTAAGACAGCTGAAGATAAATACATCCACGATAAAACATCTCCAAAACGTGCTGTAACTCTTTCTTTTATCTTCAAACCTCCACCAAAAAATATCAATGCAATATCTGAATAACACGCAAACTTTGCAGATGCCCAGGTTAACTTTTGATAGTATCTTGCAGTAGAATCCCATCGAGGCGGAATAACAAGAAATCCCCTTGTTAAATTCAAAAATGTCATTCTTACCAAATTACGAACAATATGAGCTTGATGTCCCCAAAAACCTTTATCAAATCGAGCAATATCATTATCTTCTATTCCATGAATTTCATCTAAAATATAAGGATGACATCTAATAGCCCCTTGGCCAAAAATAATAAGAGTTCTCGTTAAAATATTTGCACCTTCTACTGTAACACCAATAGGAGACGCAATAAATGAGTGCCCCAATAAATTTCTAGGTCCTAATGAAATTCCAGCTCCCCCAACAACATCCATCCCTCGCGTAATAACTTGTCTAAACATTTCTGTAAAATGATATTTTGCCAAAGCAGTTACTACAGCAGGTTTAGCACCTTGATCTATACCTCCGCAAGTATATTTTCGAGCGGCTTCCATAATATAACTCATACCAGAAATCTCTGAAATTTGCTCTTGTATACCTTCAAACTTCCCTATTTCTAATCCAAATTGTTTACGAATCATAGAGTAAGCACCAACCACTCTTGCTACGGTTTTAGCCCCAGACGAACAATTTGCAGGTAATGAAATACCTCGCCCAGCAGCTAAACACTCCATCAACATCTTCCACCCTTTTCCAAGCCCTTCTCTTTCTCCAATAACAGCACTCAATGGGACCTCTACATCCTTTCCTTGAGTTGGACAGTTAAAAAATGGAACTCCCAAGGGATCATGACGTCTACCTACAACAACTCCTTTTGTAGAACCAGGAATTAATGCACAGGTAATACCAATATCTTCTTTTTCACCTAAAATATGATCCGGGTCAGATAGTTTAAACGCAAGACCTAAAAGAGTAGCCTTAGCTGCCAATGTTATGTACCTCTTATTCCAATTAAGTCGAATCCACGGTTGTCCATCTTCCCCAGTAAAAACTGTTCCACTAGAAGTCATCGCTCCCGCGTCAGAACCTGCATTGGGTTCTGTTAATGCAAAACATGGGATTTCTTCTCCATTAGCAAGACGAGGCAAATAATAGTCTTTCTGAGCCTGCGTCCCATAATGAACCAACAATTCAGCTGGTCCCAATGAATTTGGAACCATCACGGTGATACCTAATGGAGCTGAACGAGACCCCAGTTTACCAATAATTGCGCTATTCCCAGATGCTGAAAACCCAAGACCACCATACTCTTTTGGAATAATTAAGCCAAAAAACTTCTCTTTTTTAAAATAATCCCAAACCTCTTGAGGAAAATCACGATTTTGATAAACCTCCCAATCCTTAACCAATTTACATAACTCTTCTGTAGGCCCTTCTAAAAACTGTTCCTCTTCGGACTGTAAACGGGGGTAGGATTGAGCCAAAATCTTTTTAAAATCAGGATATCCTGAAAATAATTCTGCATCCATCCACACTGTACCCGCCTCAATAGCCTCTTTCTCTGTTTGAGAAATAGTAGGTAAAAACTTTAAGGCTTTTAACGTTACGTATATAGGAAAACTTAAAATATAACGCCTAATTATAGACAGATTTAAGAGTAATAATCCCGCAAATACAATCCCCAATAACGTGGAAGATCCTCCTAGACTATAAATGGAAAGCATAATAAGTGCGGAAATAAACCAAAAAGAAACCCCATGATAAATAAGAAAACCAAAGACTCCCACTCCCAAAACTATTAATGTCGATAATGACAACGTTTGTAAAAAAAACATTTTTTCTTATTCCTCCCTTTTATAAAATAATTCTTTATCTGCAGCAAGACGAAGTAAGTAATCACATGGCTCAAAACGCTCTCCTAATTCAGCAGAAAAGCATTTTAAACGTTCAACAACCCTATCCAACCCAATATTATCTGCATATCGGCACAGACCACCTCTGAAAGGAGGAAAACCTGTCCCCATTATCATGGCTAAATCTAACTCCCTCGCATCAGTTACAATACCTTCATCCAAACATCTAGCAGCTTCGTTAATCATAATAAACAAACACCGATCCATAATTTCATATTTTAAGTCTCTATTATTAGACGCCTCTTTCGATAACTTTTTTATTACTGGATTCTCAATTTTTTTTCCTTTACCGTATAAATAAAAGCCCGCTCCAGATTTTTTTCCTAAAAACTTCTCTTCTTGGTAAAGTTGTTTAATTTCAATAGAAACCTCCATACGTTTACCATACCCACATTCTAGTACCTCTAAAACCTTTAACCCAACATCTAAGCCAACCTCATCCGCTAAAGAAAGAGGGCCTATAGGCATCCCAAATTTGCGTGCCAATGAATCAACAGATGAAATACCGGCACCATCTAAAACACAATACATAGCTTCATTTATATAAGGCAATAATACTCTGTTAACCAAAAACCCTGGACAATTCTTAACTACAACGGGAGTTTTTTTCATCTTTCTAACAAGATCAACCATCGTTTGAATAGTCTCTGGAGATGTCTTTTTAGTAGGAATAATTTCAACTAAAGGCATACGATTGACTGGACTAAAAAAATGTAACCCTACAAATCGTTTAGGATTTTTTAAAGATGATGATAGTTCATCAACCGATAAAGACGACGTATTCGTTGCAATAATACACTCTTTAGACACAACTTTCTCTAATTCTTTATACACAGTCTTCTTCAAATCTATATCCTCTAAAGCTGCTTCAACCACTAAATCAACATTATGAAAGCCTTCATAATTTATTTGTGGAATAATACGATGCATTCCCAATGAAACATCTCTTTGATTAATACGTCTAATTTTTTTTAATTGATGAAAGATCTTATTAATAGATTGTAAACCCTTAAGAAGATATGCTGATTTTATATCTTTCAAAATTACAGGAATATTTCTATAGCTTAACGACCATGCAATTCCACTTCCCATCAACCCTGCGCCAATAATAGCCGCTTGCGTAATTTGAACGCTCTTAATATCTTTATTCCTGTAACACTTCTTTTGTTTTTCTTGACTAAAAAACAATCCAGATAACTCTTTAAATACCGCAGTCTCTATACAATCAGAAAATAATTTAGCCTCTTTCTTCAGCCCCCTCTTTAACGAAACTCCAAAACCCGAAACAACCGCTTTCAAGGCTTTTTCGGGAGCAGGATAAAAACCACTAGTTTTTCTTAATAAAGCTTTTCTTGAAAAACGATAAATCAACAATCTAACAAGAAAAAAACCTTCAAAAAGTTTTAAAAATGTTGATCTTCGTGACTGACGGTTTTTAAGAATTTTTCTTGGATTTTTAATAACTATGTTAATAAAATCTACTAAGGACTTATCCATAAACTCAAAAGGAACACATCCGTCAACTAAGCTTAATTTCAAAGCTTTTTTACCATCAATAGCTTTCCCCGGTAAAATTAGAGATAAAGCTTCCGGTAATCCAACCAGTCGAGGTAATCGTTGTGTTCCACCAAATCCAGGAATAATTCCTAAATTCACTTCCGGTAACCCTATCTGTGTTTTGGGATGTAAAGTGGCAAGGCGATAACGACATGCCAAAGCTAATTCACACCCTCCTCCTAAACAAGCACCATTAATCAAGGCAATCGAAGGAATTTTCAAATTTTCTAATTTATCTAATACCGCTTGTCCCTTACGAACGAGTTGATAAGCTTCTTCTTTAGTCGAAATCGACTGAATTTCAGAAATATCAGCACCCGCAATGAAGATATCTTCTTTAAGACTTCTGATTACGCAACATGTTATCGAAGAATCATTAGAAATATCATCCAAATATCCAGATAACTGCTTCATCGTATCCATCGTCAAGGTATTCACTTTACTCTCTGGATTATCAAACACTAAATAAGCAATAGAATCACGTTTTTCAAGAGTTAACATTTGCTAATTAACCTCCACAATAAACGATCCACCTTGACCACCCCCAACACAAAGTGTCGCTAAACCTCTATTTAATTTTCGACGTCTCAGCTCCATTAACAAAGTCAATATCAAGCGCGTTCCCGTCACTCCCACTGGATGCCCCAATGCAATAGCTCCTCCGTTCACATTAAAAATATCAGGATTAATCTCCCCAACAGCCTTATCTTGACCTAAATATTCTTTTGCAAAAGAATCAGACTCAAACGCTCTTACATTGGCAATAATCTGGGCTGCAAAGGCCTCATTCATCTCGATCAAGTCTATATCTTTCAAGGTCATCCCCATTTTCTTAAACAGTTTAGCGGTAGCATACACAGGCCCTAATCCCATTCGATGAGGCTCTAATCCTGCATAATCATACCCTGAAATATACCCCAAAGGCTCTAACCCCAAACGCTTAACCTCAGACTCTCGTTTTAAAATAAGCATTGCCGACCCATCTGTAATCGAACAGGCGTTCCCTACTGTAACAGTTCCATTATGTCTATCAAAATAAGGTCTCAATTTCTGCAAGGCCTCTATCGTCTGGTCCTCCCTTGGACCAATATCATCCTCACAAATCTGATCATAGCGGGGTGATACATCAATAGATACACATTCTTCACGAAACACGCCTCTATTCATAGCATCACATGCTTTTTGATGACTAGCTAATGCATATTCATCTTGCTCTGAACGTAAAATCTTAAACTCTTTTGCTAAGTTTTCTGCCGTAGTTCCCATAATCTGTCCACAAACGGGATCCGTTAATCCATCTACTAACCCAATAACAGGCATTAAATGTGAAAACTTAAAAGACATGAACACCTTGGCTTTATCCAAAGGCTTTCGAGCCCTCATCAAACGTTCAAAAAACCGTTTCATTTCAGGCTTAAACAAAAAAGGAATATTTGTCATCGACTCTGCCCCACCTGCAACAATCGTAGCGGCCTGATCAGCCAACAGTTTATTAATCCCAGAAGAAACAGATTCCATCCCCGACGCACAATTCCTCTGAACCGAATAAGCCGGAACATGATCCGGAATACCCGCTTTCAACGCTATAACTCTCGAAATATTAGCCGCATTAGAAGGCTGCGCTACATTTCCTATAATGACTTCATCAATATCTGCTGCATTAGTCGACGACTGCAACAACACCGTTCTAAGAACCCTTGCACCCAAATCATCTGCAGAAATAGAAGAAAACAAAGACCCCGCCTTAACAAAAGGCGAACGTTTCCCAAACAAAATAGCTACTCTTTCTTTCAAAAGTCACCTCAAATAATAATAGATATATAGATTACTCATACCATTGTACTAAAAATATTAAACATTAAGTAGTTTTTCTATTCATCGTTTAAAAGAAATCCTCATTATTTACGTTTAAAAACCCCAACAAAATGGGTATAACACTATATGGAACTAAACGAACACTTCCCTGAAAAAGACAATAAACTGCCTCAACAATTTGAGCAAAACAAACCTTGCAACACATTCAAAGTTATTTTAGAGTTCGATGTTCGCACGATTGAACTACGATTTAGTTATAATTAAGGCTTTTGTTGCTTCTGCTGGCTCTTCAACGAACTAATCGCAGCATCTAACTCTTCCATAGTCATACCAAATGCAGCCCATTTCCCTTGTTTTAATTGCTGCTTAAGACCTTGAAACAACTGAATAACATCATCTACATTCGTCGTTTTAAAGCCTTTCTTAGAAGTTTTCACACCCACGTCCATGGAAACAGGATCCGGAGCGCTATCCATCCCAAATATCTCCAAAATAGCCAGTGTTAAGTTCTTCGCCATCACAATACGATCCTCATAAGATACAATCACACGCTTTAACTCCGGCAATTTACTTTGAGTCGCTTGCAAATAAATAGGCTCTACATACAATAACGATTCTTCAATTGGAATAATCATCAAATTTCCCCGAATAACACGCGATCCAACCTGTCCCCACAAGGTTAAATCTTTGGAAATCTCAGTATGCTGATCAATACGTGACTCTATCTGCATAGGACCATAAATGGTTTTTTCTTTCGGCAACTTTAATACCGTAAAACGTCCATAAGAATCCAAATCACTAGACACCGCCAACCACGCAATCATATTGTTTTTATTCGTAGGCGTAAACGGAAGCATTAACACAAAATTTTCCTTCTTTTCTCCTGGCAACTTCGTCACCAAATAATAAGGAGACATCGTCTTTTCTGAACCTTCATAGGTCTCTTGAGGGAATTCCCATAAATCTTCTCTATTATAAAAAACCTGGGAATCTGTCATATGGTAAGTATTCAAAATCGATGCTTGAACCGAAAATAAATCTTTAGGATACCGAACATGCTTCTTAATAGACTCTGGCATTTCATTTAAGGGTTTAAACAAATCTTTATAAATCCCTGCATAAGCATTAATAATAGGATCTTTTTCATCCATCAAATAAAAATCTACGGTCCCATCATAAGCATCAATCACTACTTTCACAGAGTTTCTAATATAATTAACAGCTCCATTAAAAGGCTCCGCATAAGGAAAGTTTTTCGACAATGTATAAGCATCTTGAACCCACTTCAAACGCCCTTCATCCGTCAAAACAATATAAGGATCCTTATCAAACACTAAAAATGGCGCAATTCGTCTAGAAATCAAAGAAATAGTTCGATCATACATTAATCGAGAATCTGAGGTAAACAAAGACGAGAAAAACAATTTAAAATCTGAAAACTTAAACGAATATAACAATCTCGTTAACAAAGAATCAAAAGGAATTCCTCCAGATCCTTCATAACGGGTATACACATTCGAATCTCCTTTCGGATAATCAAACTCTTTCTGCTCTGTATTAACCACAACATAATCCACTGTTTTTTCACCAAAATAAATAGCAGGATGAGTAACTTTTAAATCTTCATGATACTGTGGAGGTAAATCTTTGACAAAAAACTCTGGCAAACCATCTTCAGTAACTTTATTCACTGGCGTCATACAAAGACCATATCCATGTGTATATACCAAGTGTCTATTCGTCCAGGTCTGAGCTTGAGTCGTTAATTGTGAACTATCTAATTCTCTCGCAGATAACATCACCTGCTGTGGCTTCCCATTAATGGTATATCGATCCACATCCACAGACCCAAACTCATAATACAGTCGAATTTCTTGCAACTGACTAAACGTTTGTTTCAAAGGCTCCTGATTCCACAAACGAATATTGTCTACAATCGTATTATTTTCTTGTATATCTTGATATGTCAGTTCATGTGTAGCAGGAAAATAAACCTCTTCAATATTTGTAAGTCCATATGCCTCACGAGTAAAATGTATATTTGTATCTATAAAAGATTTCTCTTTAACCAATTCATTTGGAGATACAATATAATTTTGGACAATATTAGGAATCATTTTTAATCCAAAAAAGTTCAACACAAAAATCAAAACCAGTAAAATATAAGGCAACTTAAACAAAGGTCTACTAACTAAAAATAAAATAAAGATAGCCTCAAGAAAAAACAGCACCATCAATAACTTTTTAACAGGTAAAATAATATTCACATCCGTATAGGCCGCTCCAAACACAACCCCTCCCTTAGAAAAAACAAGGTCAAACATCCCCAACCATGTTCCAAGAGAAAACAGCAAAAACGTGATGGACAACAAAAATATGAGATGCTTCTTAATCGCACTAAATTCCCGTTCTTTAGAGAAAAAGACTAACAAAATATTTCTAGAAAAATAAATCCAGCCCACAAATATCAACGACACAACAAACAATCCCACAAACCAATTTTGAATATGGTTAAAAAGAGGCAAAGAAAACAAATAAAACGAAACATCTTTATGAAACAAGGGCTCAACTAATCCATAAGGCTGTTGATTTAAATATAAATATAACTCTTCCCACCATGTCTTGGCTGATAATCCAAACAAAACTGATAACCCTACCACTGCCCCTTTAATTAATAAACCATAGGCATCCTGAGTAACTGCTCTAGCCTGTTGAGTTTGATCAAAAGAAGCCTTTAATTGTGTAATTAGTTTATTCAAAAAAGAAAAAGGTGTCTGAATATTAAAATTAGACGCTGAAGACGAAAGAGTGCTATTTCTATTCGCAAAATAAACATTCAAAGAAAGCCACGCAAACGCTAAAACCGTAAAAATAAACCAGGTAACAAACTCTGCCTTAACTCTAAACAACCATACCGAAACATACTTCAATGAATCAAACCACAAATAATCTGGATACAACTTCGTAACCACAAGGAAAGAAACAAAAAGAAAAGCAGCTATTACTAGTAAAGAACGAAAACGTTTAATCATATTATTACCCCTTTTTTTTGGTAGCGGAGACTGGATTCGAACCAGTGACAACACGGGTATGAGCCGTGCGCTCTAACCAACTGAGCTACTCCGCCAAATAAAACCTGTGAAATAACACCTCAATTAAAACATGTATGATTCACATAATCTCAAGAAAGTAATGTAATCAAAACACGTGCTCATGTCAACAAAAATCAATCCTATCTGATTATGAAATCAACTGATTTATTTCTTTTTTAGTTAAGGGCTTAAGATCCTTCAATTTCATTCCTTTTAAATCAATATTACCAATTTTCTGCCTCTTCAACGATTTAACATCATACCCTAAATGAGAAAAAATGCGACGAATAATACGGTTTCTTCCTTCTGAAATAGTTACCGTATATTCTAGATCTGACAGTATTTCTATAGATAAAAACCGAGCAGGCCCATCTTCTAATATCACGCCCATCTCTAAACGTTTATAATCATTTTTTGATAGTTTTTCATCCAAGGTTAATCGATATCCTTTAATAACTTTTTTAGAAGGATGCATAAGCTGATGAGAAAAATCACCATCATTTGTCAAAAAAATAAGCCCCGTCGTAAGTCTATCTAATCTACCGACAGGAAATAAAGGCATCTTTGACCGTCGAATAACATCTCCTATACATCCACGTTGTGTCGGATCATCCATCGTAGACAACATCCCCTTAGGTTTATAGAACTTATAATACAAATAGCCAAATCTATACTCTATACGCTCCCCATCAACCTTCACTATATCTTTTTTAGAATTAATTTTCATTTTTAACGCATCCACACACTGTCCATTTACAAACACTTTCTTTTCCTTAATAAAGCCTAGCAAATCTCTACGAGAAAATCGTGATTGAGAACTTACAAACTCTTCTAATGTTAATTCTTTTTTCATGGAAGCAACTCTATATTAACGGATGCATGATCTTTTAACAAAACTCTATTTTTATCTAAGTTAAAAGCTAAAAAGTTCGAGTGAATCTTAATATTTTCATAATAAATAGTTGAGGAAGACCGGGATTCAATAAAACGATCTTCAAAAACACATCGTATCTTTTCTGAATATATCCAAAGTGGAGAAACATCTCTCATATACACCATATACGCATCATTCAAATCCATAGCGCCTCTTTGTAAATTATAACTCCCTACAGGAAAATCAATCTTCAGATAATCCCCTTCACTAAAAAAGAAGGTTCCCTTCCCCTTATCCAATAAAACATCCTGAGTCCCCTTATAAATAACCGCATTTTCAGCTTCTACCTCCACTTCCAACACACCATCATTAATATGCGAAATACGTACATTTTCAAACATAAAATCAGGAACCATTCCAGATTTTTCTTTTGGAAAATGAATAGGCACTTCAAAAAAAAACAAAACATAAAAAATCACCACTAAAATACTGCCTAATACAACAACTGATATTTTATTAATCACGAATCAATCCTGAGCTTCTAAACGCCCAACTATTAAAAAATGCTTAAAGGCCTTAAAATATTTCTTTTTCTTTCTATACCCTTCCGCCAACAACAAATGAATCCCAGGGGCATTAGGTTCCATCGCAAGTCCCTTCTTACAATATGAAATAGCCTCATCTACACGTCCCATTTCCCCATATACCAACGCAATAAATCCAACAGCCCACACTTGATCAGGATTAATTCGCAAAACCTGTTCAAACAGCTGAATCGCCTTTACTTTTTCTCCAGCAAAAAAATACCCAAACGCCAACTTAAACGGATACCGCCATTCATCAGGCGATTCTTTCATTTTTTCTGTATACAAATCAATAACAACAGAAGAATAGGACTTATCTAGTTTCTTTAAGGTCGTCCATCCATTTAAAATCTGTCCTGAATAAGCATAACTCATTGCAAGGTCAAATAAAACTTCATTGGAAGTAGGAGATACTGCATATAAACGCTCATTAACAGCTACCTCTTCTAAAATATCTGGCGCTACATAATATGGAAATGCAAATAAACACCCCGATAACATCACAGAAAATATCCACATCAACAAAACTCTCACGATATTACCTCTACTTCTAATTCAGGATGATTTATAAATATATCTTTCCTAACAATGATGCGAATAATGGTCAAATAAAGTGAAACATATTCCCTCTGATGAACACTAAAAAATGCTCTTAGCATATGAATACATAATCTAAGAAGAACATCTAACATAACAAGCACCCTATAGATAAAAAACAAATAGGGATAATGCTTATAACACACATAAAAACCGCCCCTATACCCTTCAATAAGTGATCCGATTTTTCGAAATTTAGTAGACAATCCTCCATAATGAATAAGTTGAGATGACGGAAAATAAACCAATCTAAGTTTTCTCTTTAATAGAGTCTTACATAAATCAACATCTTCATTATAAAAAAATAAATTTTCATCTAATCCCCCTATAGAATTATAAACAATATTCGTCATCAACACTGCCGCCCCTGCTACAAATGGAACATCTATTGCCTTCGTTGACTTAAAACGCCAATGACCTAAAAAACTACCTGGACATTGAATAGATCCATCTTCATTTAATAACTTCGGCACTAAAGCCCCTATATCATCATGCTCTTTAAGGTACTCTAAAAGCAACTGAATAGTATTTTGCTCAACCACAGTGTCATTATTTAATAAAAAATAATACTCCCCTTTTGCATAAGAAGCCGCAATATTAGTCCCTTTAGAAAATCCACTATTATGTCGATTTTTGACAAGCGTAATCTTCGATTTATACGTACTCAAAACATCTAACGATTGATCTGTAGAGCAATTATCTACAACTACTACATCTAAATCAAAATCACCTTGACTCTTCAACAACGAATCTAAACAATTAGAAATAAAACGAGCCCCATTAAAATTAACAATTAAAACACTAACAACTGGCATAGCCGTTAACCAGAGACAAAAGATTGATCTAGAAAATCATACGATTCATATATAGGATTCACCAACAATCCTTGATCATGAGAAACCGTATCACATACATGTGCGTCAACATAGTTCCGAGCCTCCTCATAAGAAGACGCTTGAACACGACATTCCCAGACAACAGACCTTTTTAAATCAACAATATCTACATCACATTTTCTATTAATTTTTCGAGCCAATTCCTGAGAATCCTGTAGCAACTCATTACGCACATCTATATGTACAACATGGTCCGATCCAGATGCTTTTGGAAAATGATTAATATAAAATCCTTCTTTATTTGTATTTAACAAATAAAACGACGAAGAAGTTACTGTTTTTACAAACTCAAGACTATCAACATCATCGCGATATGAAAGCCTCCAATGAACAAATCGTCTTAAGCCCCGACATTCCTCTTTATTCATAAAATGATGAACAGCTTCATATGCAGATAAGGCATTTAAATCTGTATTTTTCTGAAACACAAAAAGATCTATATGTCTCACAATTGTCCCTCACGAATATAGTCTTTCAAAGACTCAAACAGTTTAATCCAAGGGCCTTCCTTTAAAGACAAATTGCGTCGTGATCTAGAAAAATCATCATGCAAATAACGAGGTAACTGATACCAAAATGACGCTCTTTCAGGGTGAGGCATCATAGCAAATACATTCCCCTTACTATTTGAAAGACCTGCTATATTCAAATCTGATCCATTTGGATTAACAGGAAAACGTGTATCAACATCACCATCTTCTGTACAGTAATGCATCACACTAACATGATTCTTAGCAATAAATTCACTGTCTTTAAATTTAAAATTTCCTTCTCCATGATTCACGGGGATAGGCAATACATCATCATCATCAAAACGCTTAGTAAAAACAGACTGTCCCGATCCTTTAATTTTGACATACACCCAATCACAAATAAATCCAAAAGACGACGACTCTTTCATATTAGGAGCCAATGCCATCTCTAATAATTCTGATCCTTGGGTATCTGGAACCAATCCAGACTCAGCAAGTATTTGGCACCCATTACATATCCCTAAAATGGGTCTACCTTCTTTAGAAAAAGATTTTAAATGATTCAAAATAGGTAATTTTGAAGACACAACCCCCGCTCTTACACGGTCTTGAAATGAAAATCCACCCGGTAATATAAACGAAGCATATGTAGATAAATGCTCTTTAGATGAGTTCCAAGAAACAATATCAGAAGATAATCCAACAGACTCAACACACTCCTGTGTTTCATATTCACAATTACTACCAGGAAATTGAATAATGGCTACATCTATAGAAGTCATATTAAAAAAGATCTTTATCTAGGTTTATAGCCGCAATCATTCCATCAGAAACAGCTGTTGGAATCTGACGAATCTGCTTAGACCGAATATCCCCAGCCGCATAAATACCAGGAATATTTGTTCTCATAAACTCATCTGTAATAATAAATCCATCCTCATCAATATTCAAATCCACTCGAATAATATCTTTTGGAGGAATCCTCCCAACATAAATAAAAACACCCTTTACATCTAACCACGTCTCTTGTTGTGTAACACCATTCAAAAGCTTGATTTTTTCTAATGTATCAATGCCAAACGCATCCACTAACTGTGTATTCCAAATCGTATCAATCTTTGGATTTTCCATTATTTTCTTTTTAAGATTTTTAACGGCTTTGATAAAATCAGATCGATGGATCAAATATAATTTATTTACAAACTGAGACAAATAATCAGCAGCATAACAGGCACAGTTCCCCCCTCCAATAACCGCAACATCTTGATCTCTATACTTTTCAATATCCGCCTGGGCATAATACGATATCCCTCTACCAAAAAATGTTTTTTCAAACTTAGTTTCAAGAGGTTTAGGTTCTAGACCCAAACATAATATTACCCCTCTAACGCGATAATCATTCCCTAAATCTGTTTTAATGCATTTGATATTTCCCGATATATCTAATATATCTTCAACAGATTCACACTTATACAAAACACCATAATCATTAAGGTGATCTTCCATTTTGATCGATAAATCAGACCCTAAAACCCCAGATGGGAAACCCAAATAATTCGAAATTTTATACGCTGTAGATGTCTGTCCTCCTGGTAAATTTCTATCCAAAAGAATAACATTTAATCGAGCTCTTGCCGCACACAACGCAGCAGACATCCCTGCAGGACCTGCCCCTATTATAGCAATATCAAAGTCTGTAGAGTTATCTCCAACATCCTTTTCTTTTAATAAACTTAATTCTTCTTGTAATGACATTTTATAATCTCTCTGTCGATATTTTTATCTTCGACCGTCCACTAGAAATAATTTTTTCGTCTATCATATTAAATTTAACCACATCTCCCCTAATAAAGTCACCACTTTGTTGTAACACTACATTATCTTTAAATGTAATCACATCACTCTTTTGATTATAATATGCTTCTCCAGATTGAGATGTATAATCTTTATATAGAAAGGCCACATTCCCCTTCGAATGAAGGTCATCAGGCAATATAGCTTCGGCAAAATCACACGTTAACATCATAGAGTCTTTAGTAATTTTAACATTATTTTCGACAAGCACTCTACCCTTATTTAATTGATACCTAACACTATTAGACAATACATTCATTCCACTATAATCTACAATTACAGAATCCTCCCCTACAACATGTTGATCTAAAAAATCAATTTCAAATTGCCCCGCTCTAATAAACACAGACGGATTAAAATTATCATACGAAAAATTAACAGAAACACCTTCGTTTCTTAAATCGTTAACCAAAGAATCAAAACCAGAAGAAAAAATAGAAACAGAGTAAAAAAAGCCCAAGAAAACAATAAAAAACAATACTCTCATATGACAACTATATCAAACGAGTAAGCTTGCTGCCTAGAAAAAATAAAAAGTACTGTTGAAGTTCAGTAAGCATTGCTACACTATAGATATGCTGTGGAAAGAACCCAACAAAGACACCCCCTGTTTATATCTACCCATCTCTCAAGCTAACCCTCTAAAATCTATTCATGATTGCTTTATTGATCCTCAGTTTTCATGCCCTGTTGATACTCAATTCATCACATCCTGGCATAGCCCTACTCTAGACTCCCCTAAACAAGTATGCCTCACATTACTAACACTATTACACCCTCTAGCCACCCTTATCAAAAAAGAGCAACAAAATATAAAGACATATGAAAAATCAGCACCTCATGATGTCGTTACCGAGATGGACATCGGTATCGAACTATTACTACGTTACTGGTTTAAAAAGCATTTACCCACACATAAAATTATCGGTGAAGAAGGAAAAAAAGAACAGATTTCAGCTCATGATATTATTTGGTATCTCGACCCCATTGACGGGACATCGAACTACTCAAAACAGTCCTCCAACTATTGCATCAATCTAGGATCAACATACAAGGGAAAACCCTATATAAACATCGTTTACAAACCCGATACTCATCAACATTTCTTTTCAACTCCCGAACACAGCAACTACACACACCTTCAAAAACAAAGTTCTCACATTTGCACTGAATTTTACCCTCACAGAAAAACCGAAAAAGAAATATTAGCCAAAATATTAGAGCAAAAAAATCTTCCTCTCATGCAAACACAAGCATTAGGTGTCAGCTTATTCAATATGATTCAAGGAAAAGGGTCTGTCTTCTATAAATATAATGTAAAACCCTGGGATGTCATAGCTCCTCTTGGCATTTTGGCCCACTCTGATTATTGGGATATCTCCCTAAGCTTCAATCAACAAGAACTCTCCCCCTTTTCTAATTCTCCTGAAATGCTCTCTCATTTGAACAATGCATTTCAACACAATTGTAGAATCGGTCTCATTATTATATGCCCTAAACACAGCCTCTCTATCAAAAAACTCATACAAACAATAGTAGCAGAATATGAATAACACCATTCATATTCCCGTACTCCTTAAAGAAGTAATAGACCATCTATCTATTCAACCCCATGACATCATTTTTGAAGGCACCTGTGGATTTGGAGGTCATACCCAGGCCTTAATTAACAAGCTCTCAGAAAAAGGACTCTATATAGGCTGTGACCAAGATATCACGGCCATTAATCACTGTAAAAACACTTTTGCCTCCTCTAAAAACTGCCACTTTTATCATCAAAACTTTAGCAACCTTGATGACCTTTTAACACAAAACGAGTACCCAACACCCACAAAATACTTGTTTGATTTAGGCGTGTCATCACATCAATTTGATGAAGCGGAAAGAGGATTTAGTCATCGTTACTCAAGCACTTTAGATATGAGAATGAATATATCCGATAAAACAACTGCCGCAAGCATTTTAAACACTTACAAAACATCCGATTTATCCGATATTTTCTATCACTTCGGAGAACTTAGACATAATAAAAAATTAGTCGAAAATATCTCGCATCAAAGAAAAAAATCTCCCATAAATACCACCGATGATTTACTCACTCTCATCAAAAAAAGCTATTACTTTCATAATAAACGCCCTTTATTTGTCAAAACCTGCTCTCAGGTCTTCCAAGCATTACGAATAGAATGCAATAACGAATTCGGCCATTTAAAGACGCTCTTAAACAAACTTGAACAGAGTGTCACGCCTTCCACCATTATTGCCATCATCACCTTTCATTCTCTTGAAGACAAAATTGTCAAAACATTTGTCAAACAATCGGACTTTCTTGAGCTTTCCCCCCGATCTGTAATTAAGCCCTCGAAAGAAGAAGTAAGTAGTAATTCACGAAGTAGATCTGCCAAACTGCGTATCATTAAACAAAAAAAAGAAAAATATCCCAAAAAACAAAAACTAACTAAGAATTAAACATTCCTAAAATCATTAAATTCCAGTTCTCTAGTTTCTCCCCCACATTTTTTAAACAAAATCTCACAATACGGATAATGAAAGTCCCCTAACTTTTCAGCCCATTCAATAAAAATAAGATGCGTTTTTTGCTTAAAATAATGCTCTAAATCCAACAGCTCTAGTTCATCATAGGATTCCAATCTATATAAATCCATATGAAACACTGATATAGAACTCTCATATTCTTGAACTAGTGAAAAAGAAGGAGAACTTACACCAAAAAAGTCAAAATGAGCCATAAATGACGATACAAAAGTAGTCTTCCCTGAAGCCATAGGTCCTTTTAAAAGACATATACCCCCAGAACTCAATAATGGCACAAAAGATTTTGTAACAGTAGATAACCCAGCTAAAGACTCAACCGCTATATTCATAAAGGTGATCATACAACTCTTGAATTGTTTTATTCAAGACCGGATGAATAATAGAGCCATCAATATCAAGAAAAGGCTTCAAGACAAACACTCTCTGATGCATAAGTGGGTGTGGAATAATTAAATCCTCTTCAGAAACACACTCATCATTAAATAAAAGAATATCAATATCTATCGTTCTAGGAGCACAGTCCCCCTTCCCTTTTCGACCCAACTGTTTTTCTATAGCAACACAAAAATCAAAAAAAGTGCGATACGAAAGCGATGTCCTTATCTTTAATACCGCATTCAAATAATCCGATTGAGAATCTGGTGTTTCTGCAACTGTATTAATATAAGCAGACACACATTCTACTCGAGTATGAGAAGACTTCCCTAAAAACAAAACCGCTTGATCCAAAAACAGTTCTCTATCTCCAATATTTGAGCCCAAAGCCACGAAAACAATATTATCCATCATTGCTCCAAAATAGCCCGAGCCACTCTAAAAGCCTGCTTCATATCAAAAACATCATGCACTCTAAAATACTCTGCTCCATTCATCCAGGCCAAAATATTAGAACTAATAGTTCCACCAACCCGGTTATCCACATCCGATGGACTCAACTTATCAATAAAAGACTTTCTAGACGTTCCAATATATAACGGATACCCCAACTCACTAAATTGACTCATATGACGCAAAATACTAAGATTATGATCCACTGTTTTTCCAAAACCTATACCCGGATCCAATATAATATTGGATATTTTACATGACTGACACTGCTCTATTTTGTGCTTAAAAAAAGACAAAACATCAGACACAACATCCTCATATGAAGGGTTATCTTGCATATTTTTTGGTCTATTTTGCATATGCATAATAACCACTGAGCAATCATATTTCGACAAAACTTCTATCATTTTCGAATCAGATGTTAATCCAGTCACATCATTAATCATGGAAGCCCCATAATCTAATGCTAGTCGAGCGATATCTGATTTCATAGTATCTACTGACAAAGGAGTATCAAAGTGTTTTTTATAAACCTTTAATATAGGTTCAATTCGAGCTCTCTCTTCTTCGATAGACACCAATGAAGCTCCAGGCCTCGTTGATTCAGCTCCCATATCAATAATATCCGCGCCATCTTGAATCAACTTCTCAATATAATGTAAACAAACATCTAAATCCATCAAGGTTCCACCATCAGAAAAAGAATCAGGTGTCACATTCACAATTCCAACAATTTTTGCTTCCTTACTATTCATGCAAGTATAATAATGAAAAATAAGAACTTAATCAAAAAAAAACTAATGCAAACATCTTGCAGGAGGACGATTTATGATCTATATTTATATTAAATTTACGGAGTAAAAATAAAAAATCAAAATAAAAAGGAACATAAAAATGAAACAAATATTAATATTTTTTATCTCAATATGCTTATTTACACAAGTCTATGGTCAAAGTAACTCAGCACCTACTGACCTTCCTCAAATTTCAGTTATAGGAAATTTTTTAGGATCTCACAGTGACAGTTACAAATCCTTTGACGTTAAAGAACTAGAGTTTTCATATCAACATTATCTCTACCCTTCAGTAAAAGTCGATATATTTACAGCTTTGCATAAAGAAGGTACTACAAGATCTTTCGAACTCGAAGAAGCATACGTCACATTCTCCGACGTATTTGGCGTATTTTTCCCATCCTCTCCTTACAATATTGGAGTTGGAGCCATTCTTGGTCAAAAATTAGTTAACATAGGGAAGATTAATCCACTTCACCCTGAACAGCGAAACTTTGTAGACAGACCTCTAGCTACTCAACAGTTTTTTGGTGGAGAAGAAGGCCTTTCTGGAGAAGGAGCCATTCTTTCTTACCTACTTCCTTTACCATTTTTCTCTCAGCTAGAAACTGGTTATTTCACATATAATGGAGGACATGAAGAACATGGAGAAGAAGAGGGAAGTCACGGAGTCGAATATGAAGGAAAATTATTAAACTTTAGATCATGGAATAGCTTCAAACTATCTGACTCTCAAGAAATAGAACTTGGGTTAAACTATCTTGTTGGAAACGCAACAGCAAGATCTGAAGATGATCAATCTCATATCATTGGATCAGATATAACATTTTCTAAAAACATAGATAAAAACAAATCTTTAAAACTACAACTAGAGTTTTATGAAGCAACTTATGGTGAAGAAGGAGAGTCTAGAGAAACTCAAACGGGTGGATTCGTAACTGGTATGTATAAATTCAACAAATATTATCAAACAGGAATTAGATATGGAACATTAAGTAAACATGGAGATGAAGGATCTGTTATAAATCAATTGAGTCTGGTTGGTATCAAACAACTTACTGAAACATCTAAATTCAAAGTACAATATAACACTGGAGAAAATATAGAAGATACATTTTATGCACAATTCATATTTGGATTTGGACCACACTCTCACGTTTTACAGTAAAACAGAGAAAATCGTTTAAACTAAACCTCCACATAAAAGAAATTTAATGTGGAGGTTTTTTTTGAAAAATAAATAAAAAAGGGATTAAAAATGACACATCAAAAACATTTCATTTTATTTATGAGCTTCATCTTATCTATACTTATAAGCAATCCTATATTGGCAAAGCCTCTCAAGGTTGTCTCTATCACTGAAGACTTTACTTCTATCGCCAAGTCTATAGGTAAAGAGCATATTAAAACCACAACATTAGTTAAAGGAAGCCGCAACCTACATGACGTCATCGCTAAACCTTCTATGGTTATACAAGTTAGAAAAGCTGATCTATTAATAAGATTAGGTATGAGTCAAGACAAATGGATTGATGGCCTTATACACGTAGCAAAAAACAACGCTATCTTTTTTAATAAATTAGGTCATCTTAATGCCTCAGAAACGATAATACATAAACTCGAAGTTCCTCAAGGAAACATTGATGGTAGTCACGGAGACATGCACATAGAAGGAAACCCTCATTATTGGCTTAATCCGGAAAATGGAAAACTTATTGCAAAAGAAATTTATAACCGCTTATCAAAAATAGACCCTCCAAACCAAAAAAGCTATGAGAAAAACTATCTAGAATTTATACAAGAACTCAATAGAAAAATAACAATTTGGAAAGAAGAATCTAAAAAACTACAACAATACCAATTCATAACTTACCATAAAGTATGGAGCTACTTTTTTGATGCTTTCAAACTTAAATCCATCGGAGAACTGGAGCCACTCCCTGGGATACCTCCAAATATAAATCATCTTTTAAAACTTCAGAATTCAGTATTAGCGAATAAAAAAAAGCCCATCATAATTACTGCAAACTACTACCCTCCTCATATAGCGCAGTCTTTTGCTAAAAAAATCGAAGGAAAATCAGTAATTTTACCTGCAAACGTTGGAGAAGCTGGTATTAAGAACTATATCGATTATTTTGATTATATCTTTTATACTCTTAATAAATGATTGATATCTTACTATTACCTTTCTTAACATGCATTGCTCTTGTCTTAATCCATGTTTATTTTGGCACTTTTGTCTTAAAAAGAGGCATTGTTTTTATTGACCTTGCTTTAGCCCAATGGGCTGCACTTGGATATGTCATTGGAAATGCATTTCATATTCAAAACCATACAACTTTATTTATTTTTTCTTTTGGATTTACTGTAATTGCAGGGTTCATTCTTACTCTGCTTAAACCTATATTCAAAACATTAAACCTTCAAGAAGCCGTAATAGGAGTGATGTATATTCTAGCCACCACACTAGCCCTAACGGTTATCTCTAGTACTGGCATGGAAGGACATCATATTAAAGAAATGCTCTCTGGCCATATCCTTTTCATTCAAACTTCTGAATTTCTTGAAGCTATTTCAATTTACTCTGGAATAGGAATCTTATTGCTTTTTATTCACAAAAAAATTCTAAACTCAAATTCCA
Organism: Candidatus Marinamargulisbacteria bacterium SCGC AG-343-D04; assembly: GCA_003265885.1. GTDB lineage: Bacteria > Margulisbacteria > Marinamargulisbacteria > AG-343-D04. The sequence continues at coordinate 32,733 of QFBQ01000003.1, read as the reverse complement.
GACTATGGGACTTTGTATTCTATATTCTTTTTGGATTCGTGGTTACCTCGTCAGTTAAAATGGTTGGCGTTTTACTTGTATTTTCATATTTAGTTTTACCCGTATTATCCATAACCCTCATTACAAAAGAACTAAAAAAACAAATCATCTTTAGTTGGATTTTTGGTCTTTCAGCTACCTTATTAGGCTTAGCTTTATCAATCTCTTTAAATACTCCTCCAAGTTTTTGCATCATCTTAATGTTATGCATCTTTTGGGTTTTAAGCATAATCTTGTTTGCAATCAAGAAAGAGAAAAAGAACCTGATATAATATCTTTGTAACTTAGTTTTTAGATTTTTTGTCACATTTTAAATTTTTCGAAAACAAAACATTCCATTTTCTCAGAACAAGATTTTCCTCTTCAGTCAAGTTTCCCCTATGCTCAACACATGTAGATATCAGGCACATAAAATGTGTTAAAATAAATTTTATAATATAAAAATAAATAATAATAAAATAAAAATTTACAAAAAAATAATTTTAAACTATATTCATATTGAAAAAAAATAAAAAAAGAGCTAAAAATGAAAATAACACCAAATACCCCTATCTACAAAAGACCATCCAAAACTCAAACTCCTACCCTACAAAATACACTTGCTTTTATAATAGCTCTTCTTTCTGAAGCAAATGCGAATCCATGTGGAAATGAAATAAGAATGGGTACTTGTCAAACAAGTTCTGACTTTACATTAAGATCTCTTACCGATCTAGATAGGTTATATACACATATTGATCATGAAGATAGATCTGACAAAAAATGTGCTTTGCATTTTGTTCAATTTTCGATGATGGAAAATGATAATACTAATAGAGTTGCAATCTTCGCTAGCTTATCAGAAGTTTTTCAAGACAACTATGCTAATCTTACCACACCCTGCGACACTCTAAGATTTCAATTTAATTCTTGCAACTTGATGACTATATTGTGCAACGAAGATTATGAAAATTCACATGGCTATGAAGTTCGACCTGCTCCATCTAACCAAATAAATTTTTCTACTATTACAGAAATGCCAATAAGACATATTACTGATGAAGGGTCTACTAATTTAAGTGTCTTATCACGGGTGGCCAATCAGGAGACCCCTTACACATATAAATCAAACACTCCAACTCATCCATCACCTTCTCCATCTTCATCTTCACCCCCTTCGTATTCTCCTTCTTTAAACCCTTCGTATTCTCCTTCTTTAAACCCTTCGTCTTCTCCTTCTTCAAACTCATCTTCTTCTGGCTCTTTATGGGGTATCACGTTTTTTATTACACTTTCTTTGTTAGCTCGAATTTTTTATCCACTAATCATGAATCTTATAAATACGACTGAGAATCAAGTATTCCCCAACATAGATGGATAATACTTCAAATAAAAAATTATAAAAACAATACATGTCTTTAAATAACAAAACGAGAACACATCCCTCTCCTTCAACAAAAACTAAAACAGAATTAGGCCTACATTTTCAACAATTCCAGATTTTTAAAATTTAAACTATAATACAAGCACATGCCGAGGTGGTGGAACTGGTAGACACGTACGCTTGAGGGGCGTATAACGCAAGTTGTGCAGGTTCAAGTCCTGTCCTCGGCACCAAAATAGACTATGGCAACAATAACATTCGGAACATCTGGCCATCGTGGCATCATGGAAGACACATTCACACATGAACATGTTAAAGCCATTGCATACGGCGTTGCTCAAACCTTAAAAAAAGACCATAAAAACCCCGCATGTGTCATTGGATCAGATCCTAGACAAGGAAATGACCCCAAATTATCTGAACTTTCCTTTACAAAAACCCTTATCGATGAACTCAATAAGTACGGCATTCACACCATTTCCTACGACGATTTTGTTCCCACCCCTCTCATCTCTTGGGCCATCACAGAGCATCACTACTCTGGAGGTCTAATTTTAACAGCTTCACACAATCCCCCAGACTATAATGGCATAAAATTTAACCCAGAAAATGGCGCCCCAGCGCCTAAATCTATCACAGAGTCCATCGAAAAATATGCAAACTCATATACAGAAAAAACTCCGATATCCGAAACACAAGGCCTCCATCAGACAAAAAAAGCTCCGTTTAAGGCATTCTCTAAAGCCCTAGTAGACTCTATGCAGAAAATGGGAATTCCCCTCCCCTCTTCTTTTTCAAAATCACTGTTAATCGATGTAAAACATGGAAGTTCTGCTGAAATATGGAAGGAATGTGCAAAACTATTAGATCTTAACATCACACTTGTCCACGAAGAACCCCTACCTAACTTTGGGAACATAAACCCAAATCCAACAAAATACAAAGAACTTATCGCCTGTTCTAAAGAACATTATTTTACCTGTGCCAACGACCCCGATGCAGATCGTCATGCTGTCTTAGCTGAAAACAATCACATTATTTCACCCGAAGAAATCACAACAATCATCATAGATTATCTAATTTCAAAAAATATGCCCCCTTCTGGTGTATCCAGTACACTCGCATCCTCTCATCTCATCAAAAATAGCTGTGCATTCAACTCTATTCCCTATTTCGAAACAGAAGTAGGATTTAAATATTTTGCCCCCTACCTCGAAAAAGCCAAAGAAAACAACACCTGCCTATTAGCTGTAGAATCTTCTGGCGGCTTCTCTACGTCATTTCATACGTTTGAAAAATGTGGATTTTTACCTATTATTTGCCTCCTTGGTATACTTGAATCAACTCAAAAAAGTATTACAGAACTAAAAAATATTAGCCTAAAAAAATATGGAGTTCTTCATTTCAAAGAAGATGAATTCAACTTCACCCCACAAAAGAAAGAATCATTTAAACATTTTTTCACATCTGAGAACTTAAACAGCCTACAACATTATTTTCCTACAAAAATCGACACCCTAAACCAAAAAGATGGTCTTAAATTAGAATTCACTTCAGGCAGCTGGGTCCTTTGTCGCATGTCAGGAACGGAACCACTTATACGAATTTACGCAGAAAGCAGCTCTCAAAACGAAAGCTTATCACTTATCCAACATACAAAAGAAGTTTTAAATACCCTATAGCTCTATATTTCAAGATAATACACATCATCTATTCCAAAAATATCTCGCTTATCACTACCATCTGTTTCGGAATACATCTCTCGTAACTCAATCTGAGTAATTCCGCAGGTAACAGAATCTGTAATCAATCCAATAAACTGAATTCCACCTTCAGAAATTTCTCCTGTATCCGTTAGCAACTGAATAACAGAATTATCTGAAAACGTAATTTCCAAATACACATCACGCTTCGTTTCCTCACGCCCCATCAAATAAAACCCTAGAGCTTTTACAGGGTTCTTAAACTCAATCTTAAGCCCCCCTTCAGAATTCTCTAAAGGAAATACTTGCAAATGCTGACTACCTCCAGAGCTTGTATTAAACCCTTTTGTTGCATCTGAATCATTCGCAATCCCAGGTTGTTCAAACGATAAAGCATCTCCAGTATTTAACAAATTAAAGGTGACAGAGCTATTCACAGTTAAAGTAGAAAAGTCTCCTAATGTCTCAGATTCAAAATCGATTAGGATAGGAGTCCCCAACGCGGAAACTACAGAATTAAACTCGGTAAACTTATCCAAAGATAAAACTGCATCTGTAAAAGCATTAGCCGTAGGATCTATAGCCTGATAAACAGAATCATCCCCTAAACATCCTGAAGAATAAACATCACAATTATTACTTTCATCAGACTCTACTACCTTCTCTGTCGCATCAACACAGGATTTTAATGTATATGACGTTCCTAGACCTAATACATCAACCGTAGCTCGTTCAATAGTAGACGAAAGTCCCACTTCTAAAAAACTAATATCTGACAACTCTGTCCAACTATATGTATATCTTGGGTTAGACAAATCATTTACATAAATATAGGTATGCCCTTCTGTAGAAGAATCCACATCAACTGTACCCGTATTTTGCATGGTTACCGTAATGATATCAGATACAACAGATATTTCTGAAACCAAGTCTGGCAAAGCTAAGTCCTCTCTTTCATCCGAAACATCACAAGAAAACAACGAAAAACAAAATATACATAAAAAAAGAACTAAACTATTTCGAATTATGCGCATATATATACCCCTCTAACACAAATAACTTATGTATATCTAATACTTTTTAGATTACATTACATAAATAGTTTCCCAAAAAATAAAAATTATAAACTAACGCAACATTTCTTCATATTATAGTTCTGAAAAAATATTAAGATACTTAGAAAATAAAAAATCCCTTTCAAAATAATCTACTAGAAAAAAAGCCGTCATACGATCTTTATTTGCACGATAATACATCATTAACAAGGGGTCTAAATCCGAAGCAACACCATTTTTATTCACAAAATTTTCTAGCTGTTGTTTATACTGTTGACGTTTTTCAAACTCAAGAAAGCTCTTTTCAGAAGCAATGCGACGCTGAGCCGGGTACTTATTATTTCCCAATCGAGTATTAAGAAAATCTGAAAAAGTCTGACACTCTTTCTTAGAAAAAAAGTGGTCCAAAGACTCCACAATAACATGCTTAAAATCTTGAAGAAAAGTAAACGTGTCCACATAAGTATTCCAATAACAGTCCTTAAATTCACTATACTGACTCAAAATACAACATTCAGACTGTCCCCCTTTAATATAACGATCCACCCAAGCTTCGTTATCTGGATAAAACAACATGGAAATATCAACAGGATATAACAGAGACTCAGAAACAATATAATTTTCAAAATGGCGATCTCCTCGGCCTAAACAATCTCCCAAACACGCATGTCTTGCAAGCTGAATAACTAAATCTTCAGAAAGAAGCCCCGAAGAATGCAAATAAGCATTCAAATCCACACTCTCCTTATAGTCCGAAATCATCCATATTTTCCCTTCAAACTCTCTACACTGAACATCCAAATAAGGCCACTTTAACTGATGTAAACAATAGGAATAATATAATGGAAAAACCGTATCTACAGACTTTAATACCACACAAAGCCCATTAGAAAAAGAACATTTATATACACTATGTCCCATTCCTATATCACAAACATCAACCAATAAACCTAAAATACCCACACCAAGGTCCTCATCAAAAAGATGATCTAACCCCACACACTCACACTTTCGTTTAAAGATGTCCAATCGCTGATTTAATGGGAGCTGATTAAACAGTAATTGTCGCTGAGTCGCTAATTCTATACTATATAAATACCCTTTTCCCAATTCTTTTTTAAAGGCAAAAGAAAACAAACGATCATTATTTAAATAATGCTGAAAATCAGCCTCAGAAAAGGTCTGGAACCCAGGCAATTCTTCTAACAATCTATTTACATATGACAAATCCATCAACAATACTTCCACATCAATTATGACATAGTCTTCTTAATTTTTTCTAACGCTTTTGGAATATAATCATAAATATCCGATGCTACCAAAGAAATAGATAACTCTTCATTAGCACAATCTCCTGCTAAACCATGAATATATACCGCTACTGAAGCAGCGTCAAACAACGACAATCCTTGGCCAATACACGCAGCTATCATCCCTGTTAAAACATCTCCAGACCCTGCCGTAGCCATAGACGCATTCCCTGTTGAATTCACATATACACGATCTCCATCTGTCACAACAGAATGATGACCTTTCAGAACAATAACTTGACCAGAAAATATGGCTGCTTTCTTCGCACATTCCAATCGTTTTGAATCGGTATCATCCAACAGATCTAAAAACTGAGGAAATAAATGCTTAAATTCTCCTACATGAGGAGTTAACACCATAGACCCTGAACTCATAGACTGAAACAAAGAAGAGTCCATCGACATTAAAGCATCCGCATCACATACAATAGACTTATCCTGTTCATTTAAAAAAGGTAACAATCCATTCACTATAAACCTAACAGCTTCCGAACGCCCCAACCCCGGCCCCATCGCAACAACATCACAACGATGATCTAAAACTAGATCTTTCAACGAATTAAAAGACTCTTTACCCACATCAGATAAACACTCGTGAACAATAATTTCCGGATGTGTTTTAACAATAGAAGATGCTCCCAATGCACTATATAAAAAAACAAGACCTGCTCCCATTTTAAGACCTGAAAATGACGTTAACTGCGCCGCTCCAAAATACTGAGGAGAACCAGCAATAACACCTACCCTCCCACATTGCCCTTTGTGACTCTTCAGATCTCTATGTAATAAGAACTTACACGACTCTAAAACAGACACCTTATAAACAACGTTGAATACGTTCCCTTAGTCGATCAACTCCAAAAAAAGCTAGGACATCTCCAATAAAAGGACCCGATTGCCGTGCAGTCACTGCCAATCGTACAGGTTTAAACACTTTTCCTTTACCCAAAGACAAACTCTCGCATATAGAGTTCAGGCAACCCATAAACTCTTCAGACGATTTACACTCCTTACTTAATGACAAAAATGACGATAAAACAGTACGTTGATCATCATTTAACACAATGTCTTTAGACTTAGAGTCATAATCAGACTCTGTTTCTAAAAAAACATCTATATACGTATTAATATCAGACAAAACATCTAAATTATCTCTTACAGAAAAAAGTGCTAAATGTTGTTTTTCCTCCGTCAATAAGCTTAGTTTTTGTTGATAATCTTCAGATAAATATGAACGAAGCAATGTCGAAAACTGGGAATCACTGATCTGTCGAATATACTGTCCATTCATCCATACTAACTTTTTTATATCAAAAACAGCCCCAGATTTATGTACACGATCCAAATCAAATTGAGAAACAAGTTCATCTTCAGATAACAATTCTTGTTCATCTTTAGGAGACCACCCTAATAAAGCCAGATAGTTCATAAACGATTCTTTCAAAAACCCTTGATCTCGATATTCTGTAACCGCCGTTGCCCCATGACGTTTAGACAATTTAGATTTATCCGGACCTAAAATCATCGGTAAATGAGCAAATTCTGGAACTTTATATCCCAAAGCTTCATATAAAGACAATTGTCGTGGCATATTTGAAATATGATCTTCTCCTCGAATCACATGTGTAATAGCCATCAACGCATCATCTACAACCACAGCAAAATTATATGAAGGAGTCCCGTCTGACTTCATCAACACAAAATCAGAAATCAATGAACAATCAAATTCAATCGTTTGCCTCACACTATCCTTAAACGTAATAATCTTATCCTCTGTCATTTTAAATCTAATGGCATATGGTTTCCCTTCAGATAAACAATTCTTAATCTCAGACTCTGACATTTCTGAAGATTTTCTAGAATGAACATAAGGAATTCCCTTTTTAATAGCAGACTCTTTTTCTCTTTGAATATCCTCATCTGTCAAAAAGCAATAATACGCTTTTCCTTCTTTAATCAATCGATCCGCTATATCGTGATAAACTCCCTGCTCTATACGTTCAGATTGTCTATAAGGTCCAAAATCTCCGCCTTCTAACGGGCCTTCATCTGGCGTAAAACCAAGCCACTTCAACCCATCATAAATATTTGTTTCAAATTCAGGCTTTGATCGTTCACGGTCCGTATCTTCAATTCTTAATACAAACGTACCCTTTTTAGCCTTTGCAAATAACCAATTAAACAAAGCCGCTCTCAATGTTCCAATATGCAAATTACCCGTAGGTGACGGGGCAAAACGAACCCTAACTGTCATAATCTTATCCTTTTTCTTGTAATTTAATATAGTTTAATGCAGATCCACATTTAAACCACTCTATTTGTAAGGCATTATACGTATGATTACAGATAATGTCATCTACAGAACCATCCTTATGTATAAGCTTAACAGACACAGGTTCACTTTCAGAAAAATATTCTAAAGAAATGTCAAACTGGTCCTCTTCCTGAATCTTATTATAATCTTCTGGAGAAGAAAACGTTAAAGCCAAAACCCCCTGTTTTTTTAAATTCGTTTCATGAATACGCGCAAATGACTTTACTATAACAGCTCTCACTCCTAAATGACGAGGTTCCATAGCTGCATGTTCTCTAGATGATCCTTCTCCATAATTTTCATCTCCAACCACAACCATCCCCAGGTTTTCTTTTTTGTACTGTCTAGCAACAGTCGGAACAGCTTCATAACCTCCTGAAAGTCTGTTGAGAACTTCATTCGTTTTCTCATTAAAAAAGTTTACTGCTCCTATCAACATATTATTAGAAATATTATCTAAATGTCCTCGATATTTAAGCCATGGCCCAGCCATAGAAATATGATCTGTTGTACACTTTCCTTTTGCCTTAATAAGTAATCGACACCCTTTCATATCTTTCCCATCCCAAGACGAAAAAGGCGTTAATAATTGCAATCGATCAGATGTTGGATCAACATCAATAACAATATCTTCTGGATTTCCTTCTACAGATTCAAAGCCCAAGTCCTTTACATCAAAACCTTTTGAAGGAAGTTCTTCTCCTTCAGGTGGATCTAAATACACTGTTTCTCCAATTTCATTTATCAAGTGATCTTTAAGTGGATTAAAGGCTAAATCCCCACTCAAAATCATCGCCGTAACAATTTCTGGAGAAGCCACAAAAGCATGGGTATTTGGATCTCCGTCATTTCGTTTTGCAAAATTTCGATTAAAGGACGTAATAATAGAATTTTTAGGTTCATCTTTCTTCCTATGTCGTTTCCACTGACCTATACATGGCCCACAAGCATTCGCTAAAACAAGCCCTCCAATATGTTCAAATTCTTCAAGAATATGATCTCGTTCAACGGTATATCGTACTTGTTCTGAACCCGGTGTAATCGTAAATTCAGATTTTGCTTTCAAGTGCTTGTCTTTAGCTTGTTTAGCTAACGATGCCGCACGAGTTAAATCCTCATAAGAAGAATTCGTACAAGACCCAATAAGCCCTACTTCCAATTCTTGAGGATACCCATTCTCTTTTACAGCTTGAGCAAATTCAGAAATAGGCCATGCTTTATCCGGAGTAAAAGGCCCATTAATATAAGGCTCTAAAGTAGACAAATCAATTTCAATGACTTCGTCATAATACGCTTCAGGGTTTTGAAGGACTTCTGGATCTGGGTTCAAATCATCTCTACATGCAGACGCAAACTCTGTCACGATAGACCGCCCCGTCGCATCCAAGTATCGAGCCATCGAATCATCATACCCAAAAAGAGACGTGGTAGCACCTATTTCTGCCCCCATATTACAAATAGTCCCTTTCCCTGTACACGATAATGACTCTGCACCTTCTCCGATATACTCGACAATTTTTCCAGTTCCACCCTTAACAGTTAAAATACCCGCCACTTTTAAAATAACATCCTTCGAAGACGCCCATCCAGAAAGTTTCCCCTTCAACACAACTCCCACTAATTTTGGAAATTTCAATTCCCACGGCATACCAGCCATAACATCGACTGCATCCGCACCTCCAACACCTACTGCAACCATCCCCAAACCTCCAGCATTCACCGTATGTGAATCCGTGCCAATCATCATAGCCCCAGGAAAAGCATAATTTTCCAAAAGAACTTGATGAATAATCCCTGCTCCAGGTTTCCAAAATCCAATACCATATTTTTTTGAAACTGACGATAAAAAATTATACACTTCTTTATTATCCTTCAACGCTTGATTCAAATCTTGATCAGCCCCAGATTCTGCTAAAATCAAATGGTCGCAATGAACAGTACTGGGAACAGCCACTTTATTTTTTCCTGCTTGCATAAACTGTAACAAAGCCATCTGTGCGGTAGCATCCTGCATTGCAACCCGATCTGGACGAAACATCGCATAAGACTTTCCACGTTGATAAGGCTCCGTTGGCAACTCATCACAATGCGCATACAAAATTTTCTCGGCCAAGGTCAATGGCTTTTGTAATAACTTTCTTACAGTTAAAACTCTTTTAGAGTAATCTTTATAAAACGATTCAATTAATTCTTTATCAAACAACACGATAATCTCCTCCTAATAAAATATTCCCTCTTTTAGCTCAAATAAAACAAAACTACTTTAAGGCTTTATCACCTTTGAAATAAAGAACGTCCTGCTAAACGTTCTGCCAGTCCTGAGTCAGAAATATCTAACACATCAAAAAGTGTTGGAAACACATCTCTCAAACTCCCTTTTCGTAATATTTTCCGGTTTGAAAGTCCCCAACTTTGAAAAGAAATATCTTTAGATCCCCTTTTATACCCATACGACGTAATGATTAAAAAAGTCGTCTGGTCTTGAATCCCCTTTTTGCTCAAAGCCTTCACAATATTTCCAATAGAACGATCACAGTTGATTAAAGCTTGAGAATATAGTTGAGCACCTTCCCGATAACGCCATCCTATATAATCCACATTAGAAAAATTAAGGGTAATAAAAAAAGGCTGAGTTGATGTCTCTATATAGGTACTGACATGTCCCCCTAACTGAGAAGATGTTAAATAACTCAAAGGCATACTCTCTGTTTGAGAAATTACATTCTTAAAAAAACTAGATAATTGTTTATTATACGCAGCATTAACCGGTTCTGTTAAAAAGAATCGTATATCTAAATCTGGAAGTAGAGAGGAAATCTCAGAATAAATATTTTGCGCCCCATCTCCTAACAAAACCGATTGTCCTGTATATACTAAATGTCTACTTTTTTCTTGTGTAGGGTTTAATAAATCAATCCCAATATTTCTATAATTTCCTTGTTTTGCTATTTTATTCAAATGAGGTAATTTATTTTTTTTCAATAAAGAATATAACGACTTACGACTCACTCCCTCTATGACAACATAGATAACATTTTCTGCAACAATCGACGCATTAAGCAAAAACAATGACACAAAAAAACCAATGACTATTTTCATAAAAACTAGCTACTTATGATACACAAATTCGAGCTGTTTGTATAACTCTACATAATCATCTAAAGACAATTGATCGGCTCTTTTATGTCCATATTCGACGATAAAAGACAACTCTTTCAGTCTCTGATCAAAAGAAACAAAAGGATTTTTAAGTAAAGCTGTCTGTATTTTTTTTCGTTTACCCCAAAAAGACGCTTTTACAATAAGTTCAAAAAAAGGCAAATTCAACAAATCATACTTATGTTGTGGTCGTAACCTTATCATCGTAGAGTCCACTTTTGGTACAGGTTGAAAACAACGCTTAGAAATATCAAATAAAACATCGATATCAAAATGACTCTGAGTATATACAGACAAGGATGTATATTCCTTTTGCCCTGGTTTAGCAATACATTTTAAAGCAAATTCTTTCTGAACCATAATAGTCATATCCCTAAAACAAGATTTATAACGAACAAACTGTTGAATTAGTTTTGATGATAAGTAATAGGGAATATTAGCAACGACACGTAAAGGGGACTGCAGTAAAGAAAAATCTACTTTCAACACATCCTTATGAATCCACTCTATATCATCAGAAACACCCAAACGATCCCTTGTTTTTTCTATACAAACCGGGTCCAACTCTATAACCGTCAATTGTTTAACTTTAGAGACTAATGCCTCTGTAAGAATCCCATCTCCACAACCAATTTCAACAACAAGATCCGAAGAAGAAAGATCCGTACGGTCAATAATATTACGAATAATATTCTGATCAACAAGAAAGACTTGTCCTAACTTAGGTCTCCTCATTCTCCTTTTGCCAAGCGACAAGCCACATTGGTAGCAGCTATCATAGAATCTATAGAGGATAATTGTTCATAAGCTCTATCAAATGCCGTTCCATAATCTGGAGACGTTCTAATAAAAGGGAGCCCTAAGGTAATATTCACAGCTTCATGAAACCCTAAAAGTTTAATAGGAATCAGCCCTTGGTCATGATACATCGCAATAACACAATCAAATTCTCCTTGCTTCGCTCTTAAAAAAACAGTATCAGCAGAATAGGGACCCGTAACATGAATATCCTTTTCAAAATATGAGCCATTAACAAAAGGTTCAATAATAGTCATTTCCTCATCCCCAAACAAACCATTTTCTCCAGAATGAGGATTCAAACCTGCAATCGCAATACGAATCGTGTCTTTCTTTAATTTTCTCATAAACTCAGCAGCGTGATTGACTTTTATTTTCAATAAAGAATCTGTTAACAAAGACGACACTTCATTTAAGGGGACATGAATAGTCGCTAATACAACATCTAATTGAGCTGTATGAAAAGCCATAGAAACGTTTGTTACACCTGTTAAATGTTGAAGCAATGTCGTATGCCCCGTAAAAGAAAGACCTGCACATTGAAACGATTCCTTACATATAGGAGCTGTAACAAGCGCATCAACATGCCCCTCTTGAATACTTTTAACCGCCTCTTTAATATACGAGTACGAAGCAAATCCATTTGGCGAAGTCGGTCTCTTAATATCAAAATCAACTAAAGAACAACTATGATGAAAGTAAATAGCATCAGGCTCAAAATGAGTTTGCCCATTAAAAGCGATAATCTTTCGATGACGACAAAAGGGCTCTAAAAAAGAATGTTTTAAAATAGACTCAGATCCAAAAATAACAGGAACAAAAGGAAACCCAGAGGAAAAATAATCAAGTGTGCGTAATACTAATTCCGGTCCAATTCCACCAGGATCACCTAAGGTAAATGCCAAAACAGGCAAAGAAGTATCTTTAATCATTCAATGTCATTTCAGAAATATCAGATCTATCAAACAAATGTTTACTTAATACATGATTGGCAACAGAAGGAATTCTATACTCACATCGCACTTGATACTGGCTAGATTTTGAAACTGAAAATGCCAAAACCTTACTATCAAAAAGTTCTAACATTTCTTTGACAGAATCAACCGTTTTATAATGATCACAAGAAAAAATCAACGTTTTATGAACTGAATTCAAATGAAAATATTTCAGCCCAGCAGTAGTACAATAAACAATAATCAAAAAACAGACCGACAATATTAAATAAGAATACAAATGAAATCCCACTAACAAAGCAAAAATTCCGGAATACCATAACGAAAACATAAACGCATAATCAACATGATATCGAGATGATTTAAAATATAGTGATAAATACAATGAAAAAAAAGTAATAAAAAAAAGCAACCCTAGAAAAAGAGAAAAAACAGAAAAATAAGATTCAATAAGGGATTGCGACAAGATCAAGTTCGTCAATAAATATGAAATAGATGAGAACACTCCTAAAAACAATCTCACATCATAAGAAACATACGGCCTATTTAAAGGAACAAAAAAAAGACTAAAAAGAAAACACAAAACAGATTCTAAAGATACAACAAGCAATGAAGAAAAATGTGCAACCATCCTACTTTTATTATATAAAATAAACGCTAAATTGAATAGTCTAGATCTCTAAAATCACAAAATTTCTGCCCTATTTTAAAAAGAAAAACCCACACAAAACAAGTACAAAAAAACCACCTAAAATAATTTTTTTCAATCTAAGCTTTTTAGCCAAGTTTACCGATTCATTTTTCCCCAAATCGGTCAATTGAAACTCAGAACGACCTCCGCGTTCTGTTAACAAGGTTAAACACCCTTTCTTTTCCCAAAAAGATGCCCACTGATACAGCTGTTTATACCCTGCTTTCAAATCAGATGAAAGAACAGAGTCTTTAACTACATATTGACCTTGATTAACTTGAAAAAAATAAATTCGAATCAAAAATCTATCGCGTTTTTTAAAAATCATCCAAAATGAACTCCATAAATAGCCCCATACTTTTTCTTAAGGTAGTCTAACAAATATGTTTCTGTAATATCTTCTCCAGTTGCACGTTTTATTAATTCATTGGGAGAAAATTGTCTTCCAAACGAAGAGACCCGTTGATCCATCCACTCTTTAATAGGTATCCATTGTTTAGACTTAATCATATCATCTACATTAGATATATCTTTTCTTAATGCACGATCTAACTGCGCAGAACAAATAGAACCAATGAGGTAGGTAGGAAAATAGCCAAAGATACCACTGGCCCAATGAATATCTTGCAACACTCCCTCTCCATCATTGGAAGGAACAACCCCTAAGTACTCTTTATATAACGCATTCCAAAGTTCAGGGAGCTCTTCCACTGCAAGTTCATCATTAAACAACGCGGCTTCACACTCAAAACGGATAATAATATGCAACATATACGTAATCTCATCCGCTTCGATACGAATAAGCCCCGGAACAACTTGATTAACATGTTCATAGAGTTGCTGAGACGTAATATGGCGTAATTGCTCTGGAAAAAGCTGATGCAATTCACTTAAAAACCCCTCCCAAAAAGACAAATGTTTACAAACATGATTTTCCCAAAAGCGTGATTGACTTTCATGAATCCCCAAAGATACAGACTGGCCTAAAGGCGTTCCAAAGTACTCCGTACTCAACCCTTGCTCATAAAGACCATGGCCTCCTTCATGTATAGTTGAGGTAATACATTCAAATAGGTTATCTTCTTTAATACGTGTAGTCAGCCTTACATCATTAGGATGAAACCCACTGGTAAATGGGTGTGTTGATTTATCTTGCCTACCACGACTAAAGTCGAATCCCATAAGTTCAAGCAAACGTAAAGAAAAAGCCCATTGTTTGTCAGAAGAAAAAACACCGGAGACAGGCGTAAACTGATGATGAGATTTTGAAATATGTTCCAACATATGAACACATTCACGTTTTAAAGAATCAAAAAGGCCTTTAGTTTTTGCATAAGTTAACCCAGGTTCATATTCATGAAGCAAAACATCATAACAACTCTTACTAGAGTCTATATACGCCGCTAATTGTTTAGTATCCTGAATCAACGTTTTCAAACTAGGTAAAAACATAGAAAAAGATTGCTCTCGACGTGCTTTTTGCCAAACATGAGTAGCCTCAGATACAGATTTTGTATAATCCGCAACAAATGAAGATGGGACAACTGAAAGACGTTTCCAATCTTTATATGTCTCAGAAACCAAAGACTTTTCTTCTTCTGTTAATGAAGAAATTAAAATTTCCCCTGTACTTAAATCAACGCATTCCGACAAACAATCTTGAAAAGAAGATGCACACCAAAGATCATGAACCATCTTAGATAACCAAGAAAGTTGAGATGATCGAAGAGAAATAGACGCATCCGGCATATAAGTTTCTTGATCCCAGCTTAATTGAGACTGTATAGATGAAATAAGGCCTATATGTTGTAATTGTTGTTTTAATTTGATTAACATATAGTCAATTCTAAACAGATCCTATATAAAAGTACACAAAAAAGAAAAAGGGAAATTAAAAACTCTTTTAAACTTGTTCAAAAAAAAAATAAAGCTATAATTAAAGACATTCTAATATAGAAAATCAAGGAGTTTCAGCATGGACAACAAAAACAGACCCTATTCTTCTCACATTGTAGATGGCGCAGACAGAGCCCCCTCCAGAGCCATGTTACGTGCAGTAGGTTTTAGCGATAACGACTTTGAAAAACCCCAAATTGGAATTGCCTCTACATGGAGTATGGTAACGCCATGTAATATGCATATCGATAAACTAGCAAAAGAAGCCGAAAAGGGAGCTAATGAAGCGGGGGCAAAAGGTGTTATTTTCAACACCATTACCATCTCTGATGGCATTTCAATGGGAACTGAAGGCATGAAATATTCATTAGTTTCAAGAGAAGTCATTGCAGATTCAATTGAAACAGTTGCTGGATGTGAGGGATTTGATGGTGTAGTCACCATTGGTGGATGCGACAAGAACATGCCTGGTTGTCTGATTGGCTTAGCACGGTTAAACCGCCCTAGCATTTTTGTCTATGGAGGAACCATACTTCCTGGATCACATAAAGAAAAAGATGTAGATATTGTCTCTGTTTTTGAAGCTGTGGGTGCTCATTCAAACAAAAAGATTTCAGATGAAGAACTTAAAAACATAGAGTCCAGCTCAATCCCTGGCCCTGGATCATGTGGGGGGATGTATACAGCCAATACAATGGCCTCCGCCATTGAAGCTTTAGGAATGAGCCTCCCCAACAGCTCTGCACAAACAGCCGTATCAGAAGATAAAAAGCAAGATTGTATTCAAGCTGGCAAAGCCGTATTAAATTTAATGAAAAAAAATATCAAACCCTTAGACATTCTAACAAAAAAAGCCTTTGAAAATGCCATCACCGTAGTGACCGCATTAGGAGGCTCTACAAATGCAGTATTACATCTATTAGCCATAGCTCATGCTTCAAACGTAGATCTAACATTAGACGACTTCACTAGAATTGGTAAAAATGTACCTGTACTTGCAGATCTAAAACCCAGCGGAAAATATACTATGTCAAAATTAGTTGAAATTGGAGGAGTTGTCCCCCTTATGAAACGATTATTAAACGAAGGCCTATTACATGGTGATTGTTTAACGGTTACAGGAAAAACGGTTGCTGAAAACTTAGAATCTATCGATGATTACCCAGATCATCAAGACATTATCAAGCCCTTTGATGCACCAATAAAAAAAGACAGTCACTTAACTATTTGTTATGGAAATATTGCAAGTAAAGGGTCTGTAGCAAAAATATCTGGAAAAGAAGGATCTTTTTTTTCAGGAAAAGCCAAGGTATTTAATGCCGAAGAAGAAGCCCTAAAGCAAATTTTAAATGGAACTGTTAAAAAAGGAGACGTTATTGTCATCCGATATGAAGGCCCCAAGGGGGGGCCAGGAATGAGAGAGATGCTCTCACCTACTTCTGCAGTTATGGGAAAAGGGCTAGGAAAAGACGTCGCACTTATTACAGATGGAAGGTTTTCAGGGGGATCTCATGGATTTGTAGTAGGACACATTACCCCAGAAGCATCTGAAGGTGGTGTTCTTGCCATCATTGAAAATGGAGATACCATTACAATTGATACACAAAAAAAAGAGATCAATTTAGATCTTTCAGAAAAAGAGATACAAGAACGTTTCAAAACGTGGAAAAAACCACTTTCTACTTACAAAAGAGGCGTATTGGCAAAGTATGCTCATACTGTAAGCTCTGCTTCAGAAGGTGCGGTTACAGATAAATATTTATGAAAAAAACAAAGAGTTCCGGAGGAATAATTCTTCGAGATAACAACGTGGTCATCGTCAGTCAAAAAGGACGATCCTGGTCTTTACCTAAAGGTCATGTAGAAAACGATGAATCCTTAATAAATACAGCTTACAGAGAGATTTATGAGGAAACAGGAATAGAAGAACTAGAATTACTCACATATATTGGACATTACACTCGATATAAATTGGATAAAAACAACAATGATGACAAACGTGAAGAAAAAAATATTCACCTTTATTTATTTAAAACTCAACAACAAAAAACTACCCCACTAGACCCCGACAATCCTGAACTAAAATGGGTAGATATTAATGAAGTTGAACAGTATTTAAGCCATCCAAAAGATAAAGACTTTTTCAAACAACATATCCCTCTCATCAAAGCCTATACAAGCAATATAATCTGCATTGAAACTACATTTAAGTCTAAAGAAGAAGCCCAGATACTATGTAAAAACATCATCGATTCACATCTTGCAGCCTGTTGCCAAATAAGTCCTGAAATGACAAGTATCTACACATGGGAAAACACACTATGTGAAGACAAAGAATATAGGTGTAGCATAAAAACAAATACAGAATCTTACAAAAAATTAAGCTCTTTTATTAAAGAAAATCATTCTTATGATTGTCCTCAAATCATCGCATACCCATCACTAGCCGCTGACTATGACTATTCACAGTGGCTGAATAGATCTATAACATTAATATAAGTTATTGAGGCGTAACAGAACCTGCATTTTCACTCTCTTTTTGCAACGCAGCATCCTGTTTTTGGCGCTCTTCTTCTAAAGCCGCTATACGTTGATCTATTTGAGCCACGCCCTTGCTATGACCTATGCCCTCATATCGTTTCTGAAGTAGAGGCAAAAAATCTAAATCATTTTGAACCAATTCATAGGCTTTGTCATATTGAGACACTGCCTCTTTTGTTGACTTTTTTTTCAAAAGATCTCCATAAAAAACATGCAATTCAGGAAAGTCATATTCAACTTTCAACTGAGATTTTAAATCCGCTTTCTCCAACTCTTTCAATGCCTCCGCATATTGATCTAATAAATGAAAGATTTGCGCTCTAAAAAAGTGGATGTCAAAACGAGAGGGATTTGCCGTTAACAACTGCTGGTAAGTCGTTAAGGCCTCAGAGTATTCTCCAATAGATTTCGAATAAACAGCTTTAATCTCAGGTGAATATATAGATAAAGGATAACGTTCAAGTACATCAAGCAACACCTCTTGCAGACGTTGAACGCGCAACTCCCCTGCTAACGATTCCGCATATTTTTCTTCATTATACCCCTCCCCCTTAGCATTAACTTTCACATCTCTAACTACTGGAATAAAACAAGCACCCTCACTACAAATGGGCTCCAGATAAACATTCTTTTTAAACGAGACTAAAGAAGATCTTAACGCATGATTAAAGGAGGTATACGAACGAAAACCATCACTCTTCACAAAAGAAATAGTCACAATTGACTGATATTTATCAATCACATCTTTTTGAGATAAAGAAAATAAATCTGAAAAGATTTCTTGAGATATACCCTGTAATGTTTCTGGCGCTCCCCCCTCTTTTTTGACAAGAAACATATCCAATTTAAAGTCTTTAAAGCTATTCTCAATAACAAAATCATCTACAACAACAGAGGCAATCACATTATTTTTATACTTTCTAACAATCATCTGCTTTTCCAAGTCATTACTAAAAATTTTATATGGAATATTTCTTTCTTTAAGCATACGTTTTAATTCTTTTTTAGATTTAATATTATTTTCTAATATAAACTCTGTCTCCGCAGATTTTCGTTCCTGAGAATTCAGCTGAATATCTGCTTGTAATGCAGCGATATGAAATACTTGATCTTCCAAGGTGGCTTTGAAAGCATTTAATAAAATCTGTTCTTCATATAATGGAGAAAGTCTTCCCCCTTTTTGTTGGTACTGAAAAAGAGAGTTTTGAAGAATCTGGTTAAAACGCCGAACATCTACACTATATTCTCCTAACGAAGCAAAGACTTCCTTATTTTCCTTTTTTACATTTTTTTCTGAATTCGTTCCAAAACCAAGAAAGAAGCCCCCTGTAAACATAGTCGCCACAAAAAATATAACAATCCCCCATCCAATATAAGCTGCTTTTTCTCTAAAAAATCTTAACATAATATATAACCTCCATTTTTTTTATAACGTATTTTTGAGTGTCGCTTTTATTGAAAAAAAAGCGCCTAAAACACCTAAAGAAACCCCCCAAAAAACAAGCACAACATAAATCAATTCCAAGTGTTCAAACGAAGAAATTGAAAACATAAACGGTAAAAAATAATTTAATTTTACTAGAGAAAACTTCATAATTATATGAATAACTCCCATAGCTAATAAAGAAGAAGATAATCCTAAAATAATACCTTCCATAATAAACGGTCCTAAAATAAACATATCTGTAGCTCCTACAAGCCTCATAATAGTAATTTCTTCTGAACGATTCATAATCGTTAACTTTATCGTATTAATAACAATCAAAAACGTTGCAAAAGATAATAAAACAACTATAATCCATCCAAACATCAATACAAACCTTGAGATTTTATGCAATTTATCAGCCAATCCTCCTCCATACACAACATCATCAACATAGTAATTAAATCCATTAAGTGTATGTATCAATGTGTTAACATTATTGTGATCTACCATCATAATTTTCAACGAATGAGGTAGTGGGTTAAAATCAACAAACTGATTCAAATCTAAACTACTATAGTTACGTTTGAATAACTCCCATGCATCAGATCTATCCACATAATGAACGGATTTCACTTCCGATAAAGTATCTACCTTTGATTTAAAATAGTGAATTTCTTTTTTTGTTAAACTCTGATTCAAAAAAACTCTTACTTCTAATTTTGATCCAATATAATCAGAAAATCTCACCAAATTAAGATTAACAAGTAAAAATAGACCAAAAACAAGTAATGAAACAAAAATAGTCGCTTTCGCAACAACAATCATCAATGAAGAACGTCTCATTCCAATTATAGATTCAGACACAAAAAAGAGGAGTTTACGCATCATACGCCCCTAATTGTTTATCACGAACTATCCGACCATACTCTAGAGCTACGACCCTTTTTCTCAAATCATCTACAATACCTTTATTATGAGTAGCTACAAGAATTGTGGTTTTACGTTTATTAATTTTACTCAACAATTGCATAATCTCCCAAGATGTATCTGGGTCCAAACTTCCGGTAGGTTCATCTGCCAACAATATCGGAGGATTATTGACAATAGCGCGTGCAATACAAATACGTTGCTGTTCTCCTCCTGATAACTGAGAAGGAAACTGATCCCACTTATCTAACAACCCTACCAACTCTAACACTTGATGAACTCGTTTACGAATAGAAGAACGCGTATACCCTAAAATATGCAATGCAAACGCAATATTATCAAAAACATTCCTTAATTTTAAAAGTTTAAAATCTTGAAAAATCATTCCAATATTTCGTCTTAAATAAGCAATTTGTTTTTGTTTCAAATCAGCCAAAGAATAATTATCTATATAAACAGATCCTGAAGACGGTATTTCAGAACGAAAAACACATCTTAACAACGTAGACTTCCCCGAACCAGAAGGCCCTACTACATACACAAACTCACCCTTATTAACCGTTAAATTAATAGAATTTAATGCAACTAAACCACTATCATATTCCTTTACCAAATTTGAAATTTTAATCATTATAACCCTTTTAAAAAGTCCACTCGATCAGACCAAAACGCTATATCATTAAACGTAACTACTACCATTAAAAGTATTAATAACAATGCAAAAACATTACTCAAAAAAACGATAACTTTCTGTGAAACAGGCTTTTTAAAGATAAGTTCATACAATAAAAACATCAGATGTCCACCATCTAAAACAGGAATAGGCAACAAATTCATCATCCCCAATAAAATTGAAATAAGTGCAAAAATCCCTAAAAACTGAAAAAAGCTTTCTTCCAATTGATACGATGCAAATTGAAAAATACCTATAGGACCCGATAACTCCTTAAAAGAAGCATTCCCCTTAAAAAGCTCCTTAAAACTCACAAAAAACAACTTCACACTCCCCATAGTCTTATCAGAAGCCAACAAGAAACTTCTAAAAAAGCCAACCGGTTCATTATCCGTTCCAAATACTATCCCCAATTTATATAAGCCAGTTTTCTCATCAAAAACAGGTTTACATGAAAACTGTTTTTCAACACCCTCACGAAGAACTGTAATAGAAAAAAGGCTATCTGATTGACTTATAACCGAAATAAAATCATGTCTAACATCCTGAATTAACTCCCCATCTAGCGACAATAACACATCCTGAGATTGCAACCCGATACGACTCGCGGGCATATCCGGAACAAGCGATTGAATAGACTTAGATATCACCATTTCTCCCACAAAAAAAGAAATCATAAAAAATAAAATATAACCTAAAACAATATTCATAAAAGACCCAGCAAGAATTGTAGAAAATCTGTGGTAAATAGGTCTATTTTGAAAGTAACAACCTTTATCAAAGTCAACACCTGAATCATCCAATCCAGCCAATCTAACATATCCACCTATGGGCAATAATCTTAAGGAATAGTCTGTATCACCTTTTTTAAAACCCCATAACCTAGGCCCCATACCAAGACTAAACTCGATAACACCAATTCCTCCATATTTAGCAAAAATAAAATGTCCCATTTCATGAACAAAAATCACAAGATTAAAAACTAAGAACGTTATAAGAACTGACATGTACGGTATAGTTTACAAAACAATTACATTTTTTTAAATTAGCAAAACCAACACCCTCCATTTAAAATACAATATCACCTGTAATTTTAACAAAACACTTGGTATGATATAAAAATATGAAAGACCCCAAATACAAACGAATACTTTTAAAACTCAGTGGAGAAGCCTTTAAAGGAAATAGAGAATATGGAATAGATCCAAAGTTCATCCAATATGTAGCCAATGAAATAAAAATAGCTCATTCTATTGGGGCTCAAATTGCTATTGTAATAGGAGGAGGAAATATTTTTAGGGGTTTGTCTGCTTCTGAAAATGGAATGGACAGAGTAAGTGCCGATTACACGGGAATGCTCGCTACTATTATGAATGCTTTAGCTCTAAAAGATTCATTAAAAAAAATAAACATTGATTCACGTGTCCAGTCTGCTTTAGAAATCAAAGTACTAGCCGAGCCTTTTATTTTAACTAAAGCGATTAGACACTTAGAAAAAAATAGAATTGTCATTTTTGCAGGTGGAACAGGAAACCCATTCTTTACAACAGATACAACCGCAGCTCTTAGAGCTGCCGAAATAAATGCCGACGCCATTTTCAAAGCTACAAAAGTAGATGGCGTATATGATTCTGATCCTATGAAAAATAAAAACGCCTCTAAATTCAACCATATTGAGTACATCGATGTCCTTAATAAACATTTAAAAGTAATGGATTCAACAGCTCTTTCTCTGAGTATGGACAATGAAATCCCTATTATTGTTTTTAATATTAATAAAAAAGAAAGTATTGCCAATGCCATAAAAGGCAAAAATATAGGAACACAAATTGGAGGAACAAATAATGAATAGTATAGAAGAAAAAATGAATAAAACATTAGACGACCTTAAACGTAAAACAAGCACTCTTCGTACAAACAGAGCCAATACAGATATGATTAAAAACATCCCAGTTAACTACTATGGATCAACAGTACCATTACAACAAGTCGCTTCAATAAGTGTCCCTGAATCCACTCAGTTTCTATTAAATATCTTTGACCAAAGTGCAGTTAAAGATATTGAACAAGCTATAATAAACTCTTCATTACAATTAAATCCTCAAACCGATGGAAATAGTATACGAATTGCATTACCTGAATTAACTGAAGATAGAAGAAATGAACTAGTAAAACTACTAAAACAAATGGGAGAAGAGTCGAAAGTAGCCATTCGAAATATTCGTAGAGATATGATTGACATCATTAAAAATGAAGAAAAGAACAAAGAGATCACCGAAGATGAATTAAAAAAGCAGCAACAAGATATTCAAAATTCAACCAATTCTTATATTGAAAAAATAGATCTTTCTGTAAAAGAAAAAGAAAAAGAAATCTTAACACTATAATGCCCGCATCATCACATCCGCTCCATAAAGAAAATTGGAGCATAAATGATATCGAGATTAATAAAACCCCTCCTCACATAGCCATTATTATGGATGGAAATGGTCGTTGGGCAAAATCTAAAAAAAAACCTCGTACCCTTGGGCATAAGGCCGGAGTAGAAAGCTTAAAAAACACTATAAAAGCTTGCCTAGACTTAAATATAAAATATTTATCTGTTTATACATTTTCTAAAGAAAATTGGAAACGTCCAGAAAAAGAAACATCCTTTTTAATGAATCTTTTAAGCTTAGCTATCAAACAAGAAACAAAGAACTTAATAGAGAAAAATGTAAAAGTGAAAATGATAGGTGATATTGCCAGCCTAGACAAGAAAACAATAAAAACAATTGCCTCCATAGAGGAAAAAACCAAAACATTTAACAACTTACAACTTAATATTATGATTAACTATGGAAGCAGACAGGAAATACTCCATTGTATCCAAGAAATATTAAAAGACAAAAATATCACCCCTGAATCATTAAGCGAAAAGTGTATTGAAAAACATCTCTACACCTCTACTATTCCTGATCCTGATATATTAATTAGATCCGGCGGAGAGTCCAGAATTAGCAATTTTTTATTATGGCAACTTTCATATACTGAACTCTTTTTCATCGATACATTATGGCCTGATTTTTCTGAACAAGACTTAATTAATATCGTCGCTAGTTACCAAAACAGGCACCGAAGGTTTGGAGGACTATGAATTTAAACAAGCGCCTTTTAACAGCATTTCTTCTATATACTTTAACCATAACTATCATTTATTTGGGGGGCATTTTTATAGGGCTAGCAATAGCAGGTTTATGTCTAGTATGTTTCAATGAAATTTTAAACATAAAAAAAATAAATCATCATATCTTTCCTAAAATAATAGCTTATGGCCTACTTTTAGCCATCCTCACAACCACGTTTAACACAAAACTCACTCTTTCTATCTGGAGTTCTCCCTACATCTTCCTTCCTACTGTCTTACTTTTGGTATTAAGTTTACTAGAATTAATCAGAAAAAAGCCCCTTACATTTCATTCAATTTTTGGAACTTATAGTTATACATTGTTTCACCTTTCGTTAACAATTCCTGTTGCAACCCTTATCAGAAACCAAGAATCCGGCTTCATTGATGCATTATGGATCATCGCAATCGTTAGCACTGTAGATTCATGCGCCTATTTCTCTGGAAAGCTCATTGGAAAAAGAAAATTAAGCACCATAAGCCCCAATAAAACAATTGAAGGGAGTATATGTGGCATAACTGCTGGAATCATTACAGGAACTTCCCTTATATTCTTAATAGGCCTTCCTCCATTTATTTACATCCCCATTTGTTTATTTATTTCATTCACATCCCCTCTTGGAGACCTTCATGAGTCCTTAATCAAACGACATTTTAATGTAAAAGATTCATCCTCAATTCTTCCAGGACATGGGGGTATTTATGACAGGTTAGACGGATATATTTTCACACTTCCACTCTTTTTTTATATCAAACTATTTTTAGAATATTTATTTTAAATGACAAAAAAAATAAGCATTTTAGGTTCAACTGGCTCCATTGGGACTCAATCATTAGATGTAATTAGAGAATTTAAAGAAATATATACAGTAATAGGTTTATCAGCTGGACAAAACATATCTTTATTAAAAAAGCAGATTATAGAATTCTCTCCCAAAATTGTATGTATCCAAAAAGAAGAGGATAGAAAAGAACTCATTGAATTTATTCATTCAAACAATCAAACAACAGCCGTAGTTGTTGGAAACAAAGGACTTTTAAACATTGCGTCTGAATCCGTAGATTTATTAATTGTCGCATTAGTTGGCACCACAGGAATAATGCCTACATTCAAAGCACTTCAAGAAAAAAACAATATTGCATTAGCCTGCAAAGAAGTTCTTGTCTCTGCAGGCGATATTATTATGACTAAAGCCAAAGAAAATAACATCTCCATTATTCCCATAGATTCAGAGCATGCTGCAATCAAGCAATGTCTAGAATCGAATCACCCTCCCCATTCGATTGAAAAAGTAATACTTACCGCATCAGGCGGACCATTTTGGGAATATGATAGTAATAAATTCAACACTATTACTGTAAATCAAGCTCTCAAACACCCCAAATGGTCCATGGGAAATAAAATTTCAATCGATAGCGCAACATTAGTCAATAAAGGCTTAGAGATAATGGAAGCTCATCATTTGTTTAATATTTCTTATGATAAAATAGATGTACTCATTCATAGACAAAGTATCGTTCATGGGATTGTTGAATTTATTGACGGCAATATTTTAGCCCATCTATCCCCTACTGACATGCGATTCCCGATCCAATATGCCATTACCTACCCACAAAAATTAAAAACAGCATTCAAACGACTTGATTTTAAACAATGTTCTATAATGACCTTTGAAGACCCCAATCATAAAAAGTTTCCTCTTCTACCACTGGCTATTGAATGTGGCATAAAAAAAGGGTCATATCCAGTTGTCTTCAATGCAGCTAATGAAGCCGCTGTATCCCTTTTTCTTAAAGAGAAAATATCATTTTTAGACATCCACACAACCATTGAAAATCAACTCAATTCATTCAACCATTATAGTACGCTTTCTATTGAAGACATTATAGACATAGACAGAAAAATAAAACATGACATTTTATCCAATTCTTAAGAAAGATGAAGACGCTCTGTGTCTAAATCACATCAGTTATTTCAATTCAAAATTATGTCATTTCATTATTAATAATGTCAGCTCAATAGAAGAGTTAAAAAAGAATATCACCCCCTTATTAAAGCAATTTAATTTAAAGAAAACCACTCTCTTTTCTGAAAAGTTAAACTCATTTAACGCAAAAAAAACGACATCATTCATGGAAAAAAATTCTATTAAACTTTTAACGTTAAACAATCCAGAATACCCCCCCCTATTAAAAGAAATCAGTTTTCCACCTCCTATACTTTTTTACAAAGGAAATATAAAGTGCCTCACAAAACACTGTCTTGGAGTTGTAGGACCAAGAAAGGCATCTCCATATGGCATTAGAGTCGCGGAATTATTCACTCAGGAGTGTAGCCAGGCCTTCTCAATCGTTTCTGGCTTTGCAAGAGGCATCGACTACACTGCTCACAAAACATGTGTAAAAAACAACAAAGAAACAATAGCTGTAATGGGCGTCGGTTTAGACAAATATTATCCGTACTCTCACCATACTCTAGCTAATGAGATCATAGAATCAAAGGGTTTATTACTAAGCGAATTCCCATTATTTATCGAACCCAGTCCTTTTCATTTTCCATTAAGAAATAGAATTATTAGTGGTTTATCAAAGGGAATAATCGTTTGTGAAGCAAAAACAAAAAGCGGATCACTCATTACCGTTCAACATGCCATAGACCAAAATAGAGAAGTTTTTGCAGTCCCCGGATCCATTTTCGACAGCAATTCAGAAGGAACCTTACATCTCATTCAACAAGGAGCAAAGTGCACTCTCCATCCTAATGATATTTTTGAAGAATTTCAAATGCCCCCTCACTCTATCACTACCCACAATACTCTGCCTCTAATAGAAAAAGTTACTCAAGAAGCACTTACCCCAGATGAATCATCGATTCTATCGATTTTATCAAAACCTATGCATATAGACAGTATTATTGCACAGACATCATTACCTATGACAAAGGTACTTCATTCATTAACATGTCTCGAACTAAAAAACTGTATTATAAAAAATGAAGGTAATATATTTACAAAAAATCACCATGCACTCTAACGTAGTTTTTTTTGAATCAAACAAAGAACAGCTTCTCAGACAAACCTTTGACCATATCAAGACCTTGAGCTATCCCCTAGTTAAAATGAATCAAACTCATTCAGATAACATCCACCTCATTAATCCTAAAACTTTACAAAAAAAAATAACAACCATTCTCAATACCGATTGTCTAATCACTAACTCTAAAAACATCATTTTAGCTGTACGAACTGCCGATTGCATGCCTATTATTATCAGCCACCCATCAGGATATTTATGTTCCATTCATTCTGGAAGGAAGGGTACAGAAAAAAAACTTCTTCAAAAGGCAATACAAACATTAAGCAAAAAAACACAGTCAAATAAAGACTTTTCAATTTGGTTTGGCCCACATATTTGTTCCCACTGCTATGAAATTAATAGTAAAACTCGAGAATATTATAATCTTCAAAAAAACAATATCACCCAACTACAAAACGAACTCAACTTAAGCGAAAATCACCTTATCGTTAGCCCATATTGCACATGTTGCAACAATACCATGTATTTTTCTTATAGAAAAAACAATCAAACAAAAAGACGAAACTTTTTTTTCTGCTACCTCAAGTAACATAAAAATCACCTAAAAAACATAGGATATTACAAATAAATATGTTATAAAGTATCCTCAAATGACAAAAAATAATACGAAATATATTTTTATAACAGGAGGAGTAACCTCCTCTCTAGGAAAAGGTATCGTCGGGGCTTCTTTAGGCGTATTACTAAAAGATCAAGGGCATACTGTAACTCTTCAAAAGTTTGATCCTTATTTAAATCTCGATCCTGGAACGATGAATCCCTATGAACACGGAGAAGTATTTGTAACAGAAGACGGATGTGAAACAGACTTAGATTTAGGTCACTATGAACGTTTTATCGATAAGAACTTGTATAGAGTCAACAACGTAACATCTGGAATGATTTTCCATGAAGTCTTAACAAAAGAAAGGCGAGGCGATTATCTTGGGAATACAGTACAAATTATTCCTCATGTCACCAATGAAATTAAAAAAAGAATCATGGCTTCTTCACAAACTGAAATAACAGATATTGTTATTACAGAAATAGGCGGAACTATTGGAGATATTGAAAGTTTACCTTTTTTAGAAGCTATCCGACAATTCCAATTTGAAAACAAAGAAAACTGTATTCATATGCATCTTACTCTAATTCCATATCTTGATAGTTCCGGGGAATTTAAAACAAAACCAACACAGCACAGTGTCAAAGAACTCCGCACTATAGGCATTCAAACAGATATACTCATTTGCAGATCAACAAACCCCTTCCCTATAGAACTCAAAAAGAAAATCGCATTATTTTGTGACGTAACAGAAGAAGCTGTGATTATGTGCCAAGATGCTCCTAGCATATATGATGTCCCCTTATTATTAAAAAATGAAAAACTAGACCAAGTTACCTTAAAAAAATTAAGTTTAGACTATAAAGAGGCAAAGTTAACAGAATGGAAACAGTATACAGATATCATCCATAAAGAGGGAAAACCAACCATATCTATTTGTTTAGTGGGAAAATACACCACCCTATCCGATTCATATATTAGCGTTGTAGAAGCTCTCAAACATGCTGCAGCCGCCAATGCATGTGATTGCAAGATAAATCTCATCAATAGTGAAGACTTAGAAAACAAGAAGAATATTTCATTACTAGAAACATGTGATGGAATATTAGTTCCTGGAGGTTTCGGAGATAGAGGAATAGAAGGAAAAATTTTAGCCTCAAAATATGCTAGAGAAAACAATATCCCATATCTAGGTTTATGTTTAGGAATGCATGTTGCCATTATAGATTTTGCAAGACATGTCCTCCATTTAGAAAATGCCCACAGCTCTGAATTCAAATCTACCACATCTAATCCCGTAATAGATATTCTTCCCCATCAAAAAGATATAAAAGAAAAAGGTGGCACCATGAGATTGGGTGCTTATCCATGTAAAATCCAAGAACAAACCAAACTCTACGATGCTTATGAACTAAATTCCATTTCAGAAAGACACCGACACCGGTATGAATTTAATAATACCTATAAAAAACAATTTGAAGAAAAAGGAGTGATCTTTTCCGGAACATCTCCCGATCAAAAACTCGTAGAAGTCATAGAATTAAAAGATCATGCGTGGTTTGTAGCATGTCAATTTCACCCAGAATTCAAATCTAGACCTTACAAACCACATCCATTATTCAAATCATTTATAAAAGAATCATACATGAGAAAAAAACTAAAGACCCAAAAAAAGTAAAAAACGAGATCTTCAATACTCTTCAAACATATTGACAATTATCCAATATATTTTTAAAATAAAGATCTAATTAAATAGAAAAGAGCAAAATAAAATGGCAGTACCAAAAAGAAGACGTTCAAAAGCAAGAAAAAGAACCCATAAATCATTATGGAAAATAAATGTTCCTACACTTGTAAAGTGTACAAACTGTGACGAGTATGTTCGCCCACACCATGCATGTACAGCATGTGGATTTTATAAAGGGAAACAAGTATTAACTATCAAAGTAAAGGAAAAACCAGAAAAGGAAAGTTAATTTGCCACGCATAGTACTAGATGCCATGGGAGGCGACTTTTTTCCGGACACTAATATCAAAGGGGCACTCAAAGCAGTTTCAGAGTATCCTATTACAGTTATTTTAGTTGGAAACCGTCCCTTAATCGAAAAAAGTTTAAAGAAATACAAACAATTTCCTCATAAAAACATTGAGATCGTTCATGCTAAAGACGTGATTGAAATGACAGATTCACCTGCAAAAGCATTTAGATCCAAAAAAAAATCATCCATTCATATAGGACTTGAGTTTGTTAAATCGGGACAAGCTGACGCCTTTGTTTCGGCAGGAAACACGGGGGCCGTGTTAACAGCGACAACATTTATCCTGGGAAGAATTGAGGGAATAGAAAGACCCGCATTAGCAGGCATTATTCCATCTGAGAAAAAACATTTTACAATGTTAGATATGGGATCCAATGTCGACTGCAAACCAGACCATTTAGCCCAATTTGCTGTTATGGGAAATTGTTTTTCAAAGGAAATTCTTAAAACTTCTAGTCCTAGAGTAGGTCTATTAAATATCGGAGAAGAAAGAGAAAAAGGAAATATGTTAACCCAGCAAAGTTATGATCTTATAGAAACACTCGATTTAAATTTCATTGGAAATGTTGAGGGAAAAGATTTAACAAAAGGGAAAGCAGACGTTGTCATATGTGATGGGTTCGTAGGAAATAACGTCTTAAAGTTTGGGGAAGGAATCACCTCATTATTTAGAAAATTCTTCAAAGAAGAGGCAAAGAGGTCTCTTATTAGTTTTTTGGGCTTACTACTCTTAAAACCTACTTTTAAACGTTTTAAAAAACGTTTTGACTATGATGAATATGGAGGCGCCTATTTTCTAGGAGTGAATGGCATCAGTATCATTGCTCATGGAAGCGCTTCTGAAAAAGCCATTAAAAATGCTTTGAAAATGGCGTATCAATCTGTCCAATCTTCCATGATAGATAAAATCAAATTCTCATTAAAGAATTCCAACATTCCATTAAAAGATAAATCTAACTCATGAAAGCTAGAATTAGTGGATTAGGACACGCCTTAGGCGAACAGGAAACACATAATCACTATTTTGTAGATTTAGGCCTTGAGACATCAGATGAGTGGATTACTGAACGAACAGGTATCAAAAGCAGATATATTGCATCAGAAGAAACCTCCACGTCTGATCTTGCGACAAAAGCGGCTCAACACTGTATCCAAAATGCGTCTATCGACAAAAGCAACATTGACTTAATCATCGTAGCAACCTCAACTCCAGATTATTTATCATTTCCATCAACAGCATGTTTAGTTCAAGAAAAACTAAAATTAGGACCCATTGGAGCCTTCGATCTTTCAGCCGCATGCTCTGGGTTTAGTTTTGCTTTATCCACAGCTAGAAGTTTTATTGAATCCAATATGTATAAAAATATTTTAGTAATAGGCGCCGATTGTTTATCAAAAATCACCAATTTTGAAGACAGAGGCACCTGTATTTTATTTGCTGACGGAGCAGGAGCTGCACTTGTCACTCAAACAGTAGAAGGAGAAACAGGAGGAATTATTGACTCCTCTCTTCACTCAGATGGAAGTAAAGCCGAACTACTCATGATTCCTAAAGGGGGCTCTAAATATCCCCTCAACACATCCATAACAGACGAAAAATCTCATTATATTACTATGGATGGGAAAGGGGTATTCAAATCTGCAATCTCTATCGTCATCCCAGCAATTAAATCTATGCTGAATAAACACAACTTAAATATAAATGACTTAAGCTATCTAGTTTGCCACCAAGCCAACAAGCGTATTTTAGACAAAATCGCTAATTCAATAGGGTTAGATAAAGATAAGTTAGTAGTAAACGTTACAAAATATGGCAACACATCTGCAGCCACTATTCCTATAGCATTATCAGAATTAAATGAAGAAAAAAAACTACAAAAGGGAGATCTCATTTTACTTGCAGGTTTTGGAGCAGGTTTTACATGGGGATTAAATTTAATCGAATGGAGTTAAAACAATGACAAAAACAGCTATTATTTTTCCAGGCCAAGGGTCTCAAAAGGTAGGAATGGGCCTAGACCTTTTAGACATCTCAAAAGAGTCTAAGAACACCTTTAATGATGCATTCAACTATTTAGGAGAAGACTATAAGACCGTCTGTTTTGAAGGCCCTCAGGAACAATTAAAAAAAACCCAATATGCTCAACCGTTAATCTTTTTAATTTCTGCCATTATTTTTAATGAACTAAAAAAGAAAGATATAACACCTAGTTATATAGCTGGTCACAGCTTAGGAGAGTTAACAGCTTACTATGCAAGTGGCGTATTAGATTTAGAATCAACGTTATCCATTATTAAAAAACGTGGAGAACTTATGGCAAAAGCACATCCATCAGAAGATTCTGCCATGTGTGCCGTAATTGGAAGTACCGAAGACACTATAAAAGACTGCATCAACGAAACCTCTATACAACCTGTTGTCGCTGCCAATTATAATTGTCCATCACAAATTGTGATTTCAGGGAAGAAAGAAGGGGTAAATGAATGCAAAGAAAAACTAGTATCTCGAGGAGCAAAGTGTATAGACTTGCCCGTAAGTGGCGCCTTCCATTCTCCATTAATGAATTCTGCAGCAGAAGGGCTCAGCTCCTTTATTTCCGACCAATCATTTAATGAGGCTATGTATCCAATTGTTCTCAATAGACAAGCCATTCCTGAAACAAATAAACACAATTTAAAAGAAAACATTGCTTTACAAGTAAATTCATCTGTCTTATGGACAAAAACCATCCAGTTTTTCGAAAAAGAAAACATAGATACTCTTATTGAAGTAGGGCCTGGAAGGGTTTTAAGCGGATTAGCAAAAAAAACATGCTCAATCAACACCATATCCATAAATTCAGCTGAAAGCTTACATGAGTTCTGTCAAAATACCTCAAAATAAAAAGGAGATACTATGAAATTAAAAAACAAAACAATACTCATCACAGGCTCAACACGAGGCATTGGTAAAGCTATTGCAGAAAAATGCATCCAAGAAGGTGCCACCGTTATTATTTGTGGAACACGAGAAGAAAAAGTGAAGGAAATTTCAGCAGCA
>QFBQ01000029.1 GCA_003265885.1 Candidatus Marinamargulisbacteria bacterium SCGC AG-343-D04 | reverse complement strand
ATTAAATCGTTTAGGTATGGATGGTACTCTTAACGATAATCTCGACATGGATTTTGATGAGATATTTAATCAAGAAGATTTGGAACTGCTCTCAGTCAATAAACAGGAAAAGATTGAAGAGGCTATCCCAGGGCTTTCGGCTTTTGTAAAAGCCAGAATCGCAGATGGTGTAACTGGGGATGCGCAAGTGGGTATTAAAGAAATTGTTGATGCGATCCCTCCTAGTTCTAGACAGGAGGTTCTCAAACAGCTTGTTGAGGTGTTATCTGATGAAGAGTTACATAAATTTCAAGAATCACTAAAAAGCGTGAGTACAACCTTAAAAAAAGAAGGGACTGTATCTAGCAAGAATGATGCTGAACAAATTGATGCTTTAGAAAAAGAATTAAAAACAGCTATAGAAGCGGATGTAGATAGAGTCCAGATTAGAGCAAAAAAAGAAGAAGCAGAAAGTGCTATTAAAGCAAGTTTGGAAGCTCGATTATTGCTTGCAGGAATGTCTAAAGGTTTATCTCATGAAGACCCTGCAGCAAATAAACAACAAGGAGAACGATTAGCAGCAGCTTATTTGACAAAATCTGAGGGGAACCAAGAATTAGTCGCACAGATTATTGTAGAGATGACTGATAAATCAAATCAAGCCCAAGAAAGAACGGGAAAACGAAATGAAGCGTTAGAGCAGGTTCTGGATGGGTTTAAAGAAAAGTTAAGAGAAGATGAAGCTATCACTTCTGAAGTGGAAGAAAGAAAGACCACTATAAATGAAGAAGAGTTTTTAAATCGAGTTGAAAACCTTAGAGGAGATAGAGATGAGGCTATTGAAGAGCGTATTAAAAAAGCGTTTGGAATGATGGCGATAGTGCCTCCAGTGGCGGCAGCTACAGCAATGCAGAGCAGTCAAGACGCGAGAAATAGAGGCGCGGCGGTAGCAAATACTGCGATGACGACAGTTAGCGCGATTCCTTCATTACGAGGTGCAGGGAGTCCGGATGAAATCAGGGCATTTGTGACGGCATTTTCTTTGGATTGTGTTGAACCTACAACTAATCAGGAACCAGCTGCGAAAACAAGTTATATTAATGACATGAAACAATTTATTTCAGGAGTGCAAGGAGAGTTAGGAAGTAGTGAGCAGGTCATAGGGCAACGCACAGAACGAGAGTTGCAGAATTTAAGAGGTTTGTTTTTAGAAACAGCACAGTCTGCATTTCAGGAGTTACCAAAAAAAGCTAAGATTGGAGATGGAAAGCTAACAAAAGAAAATATAGAAGCCTTAAAAACATCATTGGCAGGCAACGATGATGAAGGCGTTAAAACATTATTAAACTTATTGGAAACAAGTTTTGATCAGTATGAACTTACGGAGACCTATCTCAGTTTAGAAGCAGATGCTGATTATAAAGAATTGCCGATTGAACAACAAGCAGAGAGGCTTAGAGGAGATGTTAGAAGTCCTGAAGGAAGTGCCTTATTAAAAGAACTAGGTGTTGGAGTAAAAGCCCCAGAGTCGACTACCTTAATGGGCAACTATCAAATGTTTTCAGATATTCGAGAGATGAAAAACAGTTTGAGTTTAGACTCTGAAACAAATAATGCAGAGATTATAGGGTTATTAAATATATTAGAAAGTAAAGGGAAATTAAGTAAGACAGAAGCTGATCAATTGAATGAGCATCTGAAAAAATCTTCTGGAAATTTGACTTCTGAACAAAAAGGAACATTAAAGAAAATAGCAATTTCTGATAATCAGTACAATATTGAAGCACAAGTAACGATAGCAAAAAGTAAGTTGAAAACGATACCCAATAAAAAAGAGCAAGTTCGTTTGGAGCAATTTTTAAATAGAGTACAGCAAGATCATCTTGAAGAAAACGTCCAAGGCATAAAAAAGATTGGAATGCGCCCCAGAAGAGTGTTAGACGATATCTCAATGAGAGATATCAATGAAGGGGCCCTTTCCGCTGAGGAGATGGGAGAGATAGTTGCCGCTGATAAAGAGTTAAAGGCTTCAATTGTAGAATTTAAAACAAAAAATGAGGATAGTTTGTCTCTGGACGAAAGGAAGAAGCTGGACGATATTTTACAAAATGAAGACTTTGAGGAATCGTTAAAATCAATAGAAGAATTACGACAAAAAAACCCCGGAGTTATTGGCCCGATACAAAAAGTATTACGTCAATATGTGTTGTTAAATCAAAAAGCAAAGAAACCTTTGTTAGATCCTTCTACAGCCTCAGTAACATTATTTCAGCGTTTAAGAATGACATCAAGCAATCAAGATACAGAGAAAGTCCTCAAGCCATTTTTACCTTTTCAAGATGCGGGAGCAGACGTCCATACATTAGATCCTAGCAAAAGCAAGAAAGACAAAATGTTCTTAGACTCACTTGCTATTAAAGACGAGGATACTGTAGTTCAAAAAGAAGAAAAGTTAGCTACGTTAAATAAAGTATATTCAGCATTAGAGCGTATTACACAAGATGAAAGCAGAGAAAATGAGCATGCGCAGGCCAAACAATTGATGACAGATTTATCAGATACGGTGTTGACTACATTGTCTCATACGTCAGAAAGATTGGATCAAGCAAATACAGATGCATTGTGGAAGATGTTTTCAAAGAATAAGGGTATAAAAGCTCCTTCATTAAGAGCGTGGCTTAAAGGTTCAGATCAGCAATCTGTTCAGAATGAAGCTGGAGAACCTGCAAAAAAAGCGATAGGGAGTTATTGGAGAGCGTTAAACGAGGAATCCGCGGGCGGAACATCTGTGGAAGAAGGCAAAGGAAAAGGCAAAGGAGCAGATGTTTCTAAGGGTACTGCTGCAGTAGATTCGAAAGGGTTAGGAAAGGGTGTAGAAGGGGGGGAGTTAACATCTAAGGAGCTTAGAAGAAAAGCAAAGTATATGGCTATAGCTAAAGCTTTTTGTGAGGAGGAGTTTAACGATGATGCCAAGTGGAAAACTCTAATTGGAGATCTAGAAGGTGAAGTAGATACAACGTACACATACGATGAAGATGACTGGCAGGAGGTGTATGGAATCGATGGTGATGAACAAAAATTAATAGAGGGTTTGTTACAAAAGTTTAATATTTCTGTAGGTGATGCAAGAAAGTCATTTGAGTCTCCGGAATTTAAGACAGCCTTAATACAATTGAAAGATCTTGTAAAGCAGTTTGAAGGTTCAGATGATGCAAAAAAAATATTAATGGCCAAACACATCAAAAACACAGTGTTACTTACAGTGCGAGATGACAGGGTTGACAGGGTTGAAGGGGATAGTAGAGGGGATAATTTAGTTGCATTAAGTCAGTATCGGAACATAGATGCTGTATATGTGAAGGCCAGAAGACAAAAAAATGCTGAAGCCTATCAAAAAGATATTAATTTATTGTCGTTGGAGCCTACTCTACAACAGATTTTTACAGATCCTGTTCAACAAGATTCAGACATGAAAACCGCTGTAAGCTTAGATATGCAAAGTTGTAACAAACCGTTAAGCTCTATTGAGACATGGAAAAAAGCAGAGCAAGTACAGCATTTAGATTTAATGTGTAAAGCAAATAGAGAGAAATCGATTACTACGCTGAGTACGGCAAAAGGAATAGATTCACATAAATTAATAGATTTACATGCATTAAGCAGAGAAGTAGCGGCTAGCCCGCAGTCATTTTTAAATCAGCAAGATCAGCAAAATGTGTTAACGATGTTGAGAGAAGCGAGTGCAAGAAGAGAGAAGCATCATGCAGGCTTATGCGCGAATATCAATAATGCGGCAGAACGCATTAAGGTTAAGGCAAAACAAGGGCAAGACTGCTCAAGAGAAATGACAGAGATATCTATTAATTTAAGAGCCTTGAATGACGTGTTTAATATTGCTGCGGGGAAACAAGAGGGTTTTGACAAGGCTACTGAGCCAGCAAAGATGGGCTTAGATCAACAAGGGACTCAACTGAATGGGCAGTTGAGTTTTGTAAAGACAATAGCTGGCAGAGGTATTGGAACTATGGATCCAGCACTTAGTTTTTTGAATGAAGCCTTAACTGCAATGGCGTTAACAGGAGAAGGCGGGTTAAGCGTTGAAGAACAAAACGATTATGCAAAATTTTCTAGTTCAGCATTACAAAATGAATTAAATATTTCAAATGAAAGAAAGCAACAGTTAGGGTTGCAGACAGATGAGTCGTTTTTTTCAATAGATCCCACAACTCAAGGCATAATAAAAGACTTAAAAACTCAAGAAGACTTTGCACAGTCAGATGAGCTCAATCGGTGTTTAGGTCTATGTCAGGAGATGGCAAAAGATTCAAAACGACTGGATTATGTTTCTCTTCAACTTAGAGACCTCCCTGAACTTGATGATGGCGATAAACGAATGCTATTAGACGTCATAGCCTCTATGGAGAATGGTGCGACGATTTTAGGGAGGTTAGCGAGTAAAGCGGATGGCCCATTAGGAGATGTGAAAGCTCTTTTGAGCAAACTAGATGAAGAAGACATATCAACAGGGACATTTATTACACTATCTAAAGTACCCACATTGAGTAGTAGTCGTGAAGTTTCTAAAGAGATTCAATTAGAGAGAGAAGTACCCACTTTAGAGAGAGAAGTCGACAGTTTAGAGACGGAAAAAACGACTTTGTTAACAAAATGGACCAAATCAAAAAATGACCAAAACTGGAGTAAGTATATAAAAGCAGAAACATTGTATGAAGCAAAAAATAAAGAGTTAGAAAGAAAACAGTCGACGCGTACAGCCCCCCTCAATTTGCTACTAGCCGCACAGCATGAATTTACGACAGAGGGAAACCATGCACTAGTAGATAGTTTATCTGAAAAACAAGCAGATGACGTTGTTAAGTATTTAGAAGAAAAGAAAGAAATACGAGAAGGTTTAGACCCGTCTGTTCTGCGTGCCATAGCAAGAAAGGCAAATCCTAGAGATATTCAACAGAAAATAGAAATATTATTAAACGAGGTTACGGCAGAATTAGGAGAGGTTACGACAGATCGTGCTACTGAAGTTTCGTCCAAAAAACTATTTATGCAAGAACTGACGAATGCGATGTTGGAAGGAAAAACGGCAAAAGAGCAGAGTCGATTTATGACATCGTTGGTGGAAAGTTCTATAACAAAGATGAAAGCCTTATTGGGACCAGGGTCTAGAGTGTTGTCTCAAGATACAGCACAGAAATCGCGAGTCATGAGTGATATGTCCACACAACTAGGATTAACTTCTGCAGCCAAGAAAGAACTGGTTACACCCAGAGCAAGAGTATTTAAACCCGATACGTCTAAGGCCAGACAAACGTGTATAGCCGCCATTAAAAAGGGAGAAAGTTGGATTAAAATATTAGAAAATACAGAACGTTTAAGAGGACTCCCTCCTGTAAAAGGAGAACGCTTAGCGACTCAAGATGAGTATATGAGAGATTTAAGGGTAAATAATCA
Source organism: Candidatus Marinamargulisbacteria bacterium SCGC AG-343-D04 (assembly GCA_003265885.1). Classification (GTDB taxonomy): domain Bacteria; phylum Margulisbacteria; class Marinamargulisbacteria; genus AG-343-D04. The sequence goes on along the minus strand of QFBQ01000029.1, from coordinate 13,116 downwards.
GCGTAAGAAAGCAGAGGAATATATTCGTACAGTAAAGGATCTAGATATATTTGTGAGTGATAATTATCCTCATAAGTTGACGATGTTTGAAATTATGTATGCTACAGGACAAAGTAAAGAAGAAGCTCAAAGAACGATGAAGATGTTGGAAAAGAAAGGCATTATTTGTCCATTAAAGCCGGGAGATTTTGAAGATTCATATTATGGAAGGGTAAGCAAGGACAAAATAAAATTAAATAACAAAGATCATTACATTATAGATGTAGATCAACTCAATTCGCAGAGCTTGGAAGATGGAGACTTGTCTAGATTATTAAACGATCAGGCCTATAGAAATGGAATAATGAAACTGGAAATAGAACTGGAAATAGAACTGGAAAAAGGTTTGAAGAGTCCTGATGATGACGCAAAGATAGCTGAAACAGAACAAACTCTTAGTAAGTCAGTTTACAATACACGATTTACAAAGATGAAAGAAAGTCATAAAGCGGAAGGTGCAATTAGAAAAACCTTAGAGGGAATGCTTGATGGAACAAGTCAGGATATAGATGGGGCAGCCAGGCTTCTAGCTCAGCATCCAGAGCAGGCTAGTGTGCTTATAAATAAACAAATGAATGAATTGAGTGTGACAGGAAAAGCAGATAAAGAAAAGAGAGAGAAAATTATGTCATTACTCATGACAAAAGTGCCTGGAACAAATGATGTCTTACTCTCTCATATACAATCGAAAGTCTCGACAGATAAAGGACAACGTGAAAGCAAGACACTCGTTAGAAAAGTGATGGCACATGTAGTAAGAACGTCTAAAAAAACAGAATGGTTTACTAAAAAGAGAAGTAGTAAGGATTTATTTGGAAAAGATAGTACTAATATTAAGCTCTTAGATTGGCTGGTAACTAGAAAAGAGATGTTAAACGATCCTGAATATGGAGATATTTCACCTGTATTAATGGATAAAACCTTACGAGCAGTGTTTCCAATCCATGATTGGAGTGAATCGGTATTTAGAAATATGTTAGGTTCGACGACATCACATTTAAGCCAGCCGTTAAAGAAAGCTATTTTTCAAGCGCATTTAGATAAACAGAGCAGTACTATAGGCACGTTGGAATCGGATATGAATCATTTATTAAAGCCCTTATTAAAATCGTTTAGACGTCAGGCAACGGGAGAAGGAGCTGGCTATGATGTGAAGAAGGGAGCCGACGTCCAAGAAATGGATTTCGTAGTGAGTTGTATGGAGGCGTTTATTACCAAGCATCCATCAGCAGATGCTCATTATATGAAAGAGTTTATGATTGATCCGATGCAAGAGTTGATGAAGCAAGATTTTAGATTAAATAATGGACGATTAATGAAAAAAATATTTGAAAATCCGACAGTCAGTAAGGGCATGATGAATGTGCTCCAGCATTCGGCCTTAGGGGCTATAAGGGGTGTTGGAAAGGATGCTTCGATGGAAGGGCTATGCGATTTAACGAGGCATGTGATGTCAAAAGTAGAGCCAGAGATGTCTGAGAGTCAAAAATCTACATACTTTAAGTTTTATGAAGGGGTCATTGCGGCAGCGACGTCTAAAGAAGGCATGATGGAGGGGATTTATTCTGCAAGATGGATAAATAGTTCGGATATAGACAGATTGCGTGCTGTAATGTTTGAGCCAGTGAATAACCCGAGAGTTACTCAGACACAGTTTGAACAAGAAATGAGCCATCATATAAGTAGTGGAACAGGAGCAGATGCTGATGCAAAAACTCCAGAACTGCAACGAAGAGAGTTTACAGAGCGTCAAAAAAAGCCATTTACACAACATCAATCGAAAGTATTGTATCAACATTTAAAAGCGCAAGGGTATTTAAGTCCGGACGGGATGATTACACGAACCTTTCAAGTGACAGAGTTTAAAGAGTTTAAAGATAAAATGGGAGAAAGTCTCCCCTTTAAAGTAGCAGATTCTGTGATGAGAGATATGTATAAGACCTTGACGAGTTCGTTTAAGCAGGAAAAGAAGGGAATGATTGATGAAACGTTTTCAAGAAGAGGAGAGTTGCAAAAGATAAATGACATGAATAATGATGTAAAAGAGTGGCAAGAAAAAGAGTGGAAACTTAGAGAGTATGCAATGCGTTCGCTCTCTCCTGATATTGAAGGTATAGAAAGTGCTATGAATGAAATACGAAGTAAACAAGATGATTTAACAATATTGGTAAAGGAATGGAATGAAAAATATCCAGAAAATAAAATTAATATAGAAGACAAGCAAGAGTTTAGAGAGGGTGAACCATTCCATTTACTAAAACTGGATGGAGGTTTTAAACAATTAAAAGCCAGTGTAGACGCAGAAGAAGTATTTGGCTCGAAAAATGTATTGGTAAAAAACGGCATCTGCGAATCATCCGGACATGTCAAAGTGTGCGAACAATCTGTAACGGATGGGATTCGGATTACGATGGGGATTCCTGCTGGGAGTATAAGCGAAAATAAGTTAGGCATAATGGGAAATCAAAAAATACGAAATGGAATAGAAGAAGTTACAGGGCCTGGTGCTGTATCGTGGGAAGCTTATAGTAAGAATCCTGATGGAGATACTGCCATCAGAGACGCAATTGATGAGCTATCAACACAAACAGGAGCTGTTCATACTCGTGAAAGACTATTTCGTATATTGGCGGGCTCTGACATTCCTCTAGCCTCAAACCCTCTAAAATCTAATGGGGCCGGAGCTAATTTTGAAAAGATTAAAAGTGCTTTTGAAGCTGTTAGTTTGAAAGGAAAAGCTATCATCAGTGGAGAAGATAGTATAGTGATGATGTCTCAAGGACTTGTAGATGAAACGGGAGTTTTGACAAAGAAGGGGATAGAACACTTTAGCCAATATGCAATTCACCAAGAAGATGACACTAATTTGTTTAATACAAGTAAAATAGGACAAGCGACCTTTGACAATTTAGCAGAACAATCGAAACAGATGAAACTATTGAAATCATATTTTGATGAAGGAAAAACGGAAGTAGCAGGCAAAGGTAAAGAGGATTCGGATCAAGTGGCTAAAGGAGGGGGGCAAGCTAGTGCTGTAGACGTTAAAGGTGCTGAAGGAGATACTTCAAAAGGAGAAGCAGGAAAAGCAGGAAAAGCAGGAAAAGCAGGAAAAGCAGGAAAAGTACAAGATGTATTGAATGAACACGAGGCTTATGATTTTCAAACTGTTAGAAGGTTGTGGGGCGGTTTTGTTGATGAGACAGGACAGAGAAGAGTTGATGAGAGAAGAGAAAGTGACTATGGACTAGTAGAGGCGTATAACAATGAGGTACAAACGTTTCAAAGAAAGATGGGGATTGATGCAACGTCTGCTAGGCAACTGGTTTATTTACTAAAACAAAACGGTAATCTTAGTGAGGGTGAACTAGTATGCCCGGATATAAGTAAGGTCCCGGGTACTTCAGGGATCAACTTTGTAGATGATAATGGACAAACTCTTTCTTCAGATGTGGAGAAATCCTTACAAGAGATTCAAAAGAGATTAGATCAGATGCAGACACACAAACAGGCATTGAGTACAATAAAAAATCAAGTTCTAAAATCTAGTGGGGGTGTATTGACGCAAGAGGCACGAGAAGCCGATGGTTTGGCACAAAACCCCGAGCATACTAAATTTAGAAAAAGGGTAAGAGCGGGGTATACAGATTCCTATTTTATTGCACGAAAATTAGAAGAGAGCCCACATTTACAATGTGAGTTTATTAATGATATAGCGCAAAACTCTGGCGAGTATAGTAAAAAAGGTGCAATGAGTAATATTCAGTATTGGCTTAATCATTCGATGACAGAGGAGTCGTTAACACAGTTATTTCAAAATCCTCGATTGAGCGATGAGGGACGAGACTTTTTGGTTAGGCAAGTAGGGTTTGGGGGAGAAGGAATACGTATAGATCAAAAACAAAAAACACAGTCTTTGAATAGAGCAGAGATATATAGACCAAATCCGGAAGGACAGGCGAAGTTAAGTAGAGTCTATAATACGTTGAAGGGTTCGGGAAGTGCACTGCAAAAATATGAAGAGACATGTCTAAAGGTGCATAATGAACATGAAATTGGTATGAAGAGAAGGGCTGTAGGGACAACAGATGTAGGTTTTTTGAAAAAGGTAGGGATTGTAGATAGAGAAAGAGATATGGTAACAGCCACAAGTATTAAGAGTACACAAAAAAAGTGGTTAACATTAGTTAACGGTAGCCAAAGTGCAGATGATTTTTTTGAAAATTTTTCACTTACAGCTGATCAATTATCAGACTTAAAAATTGAAAAACAAAAAATCCTAGAGTGTAATGAGCGTTTGGTAGTCCTTAAGAGTTTAGAAAAAGAATCAGAAGCATTAGATAAAGCACATCAAGATCTAGAGAATATGGAAAAGAGTGAGGTAAAGGCTAGACAAGCGTATGTAAAGAACATTGGGAATAAAAATGCGGATACATTGCGAAGAAAAAAAGCAGAGTTAGAAGAGAAGAAGCAGGAGTTAGAGGCTCAGTTTGATATAGCCAGAATGGCATTTGTAAAAAGTTGTGGAGACTATGACGAAAAAGTTACAGGACACAAACCCCATGATGGAAATGCTGTAGGCAAAGTTGAAAATCATGACACAACAACTGATTTTTATAGAGAAAAAACCACGCAGATAAAACGTCTACAAACAAAAAGCACAGAACTGCTACGAAAGCATGAAATAAAGATTAAAGAAATAAATGCAGGAGTAGTTTCACATGATCATGCCTTTGAGATCTTAGCGGACATGTATGATGAGGTGGGACCTGCAACACAGAAAAAGATAGGCGAGTGGATGGGGAGTTTTGTAAAAACTATGCAGTTAGATTCAGAAGACAGTGCAGGGGTTCCGAAATTTTTTGTGTCCAAAACGTTAAATGTAGAGCGTGATTCGGTTCCAATGAGTCGGATAAAGTATACAACAGAAGCATTTGAAAAGTGCGTGAAGAAGACAGAGGGGTCATTTCCAGAAGACGTAAAAGCGACTAAAGCGGAGGATTTTAAAACAGAGAATATGGATGAGGTTGTAGCACAAGGATATGCGACTCATATAAAGGCAACCCAGGGGGATCAACCGAAGGCTCCATCTCCTGAGGTAAGAGCAAAACTTGAAACTTTACATAAAGACGCTTTTCAAAAATTACATGCAAATCAAGATGTAACAGGGTGTGTGCTTGAAGCATTTGATACAATAGTGGGCACAAAGCCAGCACCTCCGGCTCCGGTTGATTATGCAGCATTGAACGGAACAGCTAAAAAGAAATTTAGCGAACTTGAGAAAAGCGACCAGAGAGAAATCAAAAAATTAGTCAGACAAGGAGTCATAGGAAATCCAACCTACGAAGATCCAAGCTTCTTAGAAGAGGTAGAATTCTTAGAAGTTAGCAAGAAAGGTCCTGTTGGAGGGGTGGCTTTGCCTGCAATGGCGGGACTCAACAAGATAAATACTCAAATATTATGCTTAGGTAAAGGGGGGGCAATGTTGTACCAGAGAGCTTCTGAAGGGGGCAAGGCTACGTTAAAACCTGTTGATACAAATAGTGATGTATCATTTGAAGTGGTGCAAACAGGGTCTTCAAATAAAACAATGACAATAAAAAAAGGTTCTAATTTAGAAATAAAGCCGGTTAAGATTACTGAAGTTCAACCTCAAGAAGTACAGACAGATTTTCAGTTTTTGTCAGAGGGTGTCACAGGTAGGGCTTATAACCATGGCGTGGACAGGTATGAAACAAACGTCTTGCCAGGGGGAGGAAATGAAGTGTGGGTTAAGCGTAGCAAAGGAAATGAACAAGGGTTAACTAATGCACACAAGATATTTATAACTAGAGAAGGAGGAGCTGTTTATGCATCACAGAGGCCAACAAAGAAAGAGGTTTCAATGGACGCATTTAAACAAATGTTGAAAAAAGAAAAAATAGATCGTGTAGTAATGCTCACAGACGAAGTAGAAGAAGGTGAAGATTATACAAATGGAAAAGACTTAATAGCCAATATATCCACAGACAATATAGGAGGGGAAGGAACGAAGCTAAAAGTTGGAGACAGGACTATTAACCACAATTGGTACAAGGGCTGGCCAGAAAAAGGGATACCAAAAGGGGTGCAGGACTTTGTAGCATATGTAGACGGATTAAACATAAAACCTAAAGAAAAAGTAGTCGTGCACGGTTCTGCAGGACGTGGCCGTACAGGAGTATTTATTGCTTATAGAGAAGCCGTCTCAAGGTATGAAGCTGCAAAAGCCAATGGAGAAGAAGCAGATTTTGACGCTAGAGCCGTGTTAAAAGAAGTGGTAAATGACATGAGACAGAATCGTGGGGGTATGATACGAACGAAGGAACAATATGTATTTTGTTATGAGGCTTTAGCTCACCATATTAATAATCCACAAGCTCAAGAATAGAGGCGTCTAAAACATAAAAAAAGTTTACACAAGAAAACAACTCCCCCTCCACACGTTGCAAAAGTCCCTTAAAATCGATACAATCCCAGGATGAATGTAGGCTTGTTGGGAGTAGATCACACCCAAACAGATATATTGTCGTTAGAACCCATTTTCTTAAATAAAGAAGGCAAAACCGCATTTCGAAACAGTGTTCGTGACGGGTCTCCTCTAGATGAATGCGTTATTTTAACAACATGTAATCGAATAGAGTTTTATTATGCAGCTTCTAGTAAAGAAGAGGCAGAAACGTGGATTATCGAGCGAGTAGCGTTTCAAAAAAAAGTAGATGTATCTGTTGTTCGAAACTTATTAAAATCATATTCAGAAAACGTGATTCTTCAGCACTTGTTTGAAGTGGCTTCGGGGGTGCAGTCCATGGTCTTTGGTGAAAACGAGATTTTGACTCAGGTAAAAGAGGCTTATGAACATGCCTATCAAGATAAAACGACAGGTCCTTTGTTAAACAAAATAGTTCAAACAGCTGTTGCGGTGGGGAAACGGTCTAGAGCTGAGACAGAGATTAGTCGTGGGGCCTATTCTGTGAGTTCTATTGCCATAGATGCATTACGGCAAAAGCGTTTAGATTATTTTGGCTTGTCTATACTCATTATAGGGTGTGGGACGATGGGACGGCGATGTTTGAAAAAACTTGCAGCACTTGGGCATCCGGATATTACCTTAAGTAATAGGACCGAATCTGTTGCAAATGAGATGGCGAAAGAGCACGAGGTGAGTGATATATCTATATCAGAAGCCGTAGAGAGATGTTCAGAGTATGATGTGGTTATTTCTGCGGTAGCTGTTAGAGAGGCTTTGTTAACAAAAGATGTTATTCCTAAAGATTCAAAGACGTTGTTTATTGATTTAGGCTTGCCTCGAAATATAGACCCAGAAGCATCAAAAAGCATCATTACAGTTGAAGATTTAAAATTGATAGCAGATAAAAGTATTAAGCGACGTAAGGGCGAAGAAAAAAAAGTCATGGTCATTATAGATGAAGAGAAAGAGAGATTAAATCAGTGGTTTAGTCATAAAAAAGCTCATGCAAATTAAGATTGGGACCCGAGGCTCCAAGCTTGCGTTAAGGCAAGCCACTATTGTTTTAGAAAAGATTAAAGAAATCATGCCAGACAGTGATCCTGTCATCACGATTATTCAGTCTGAAGGAGACTTAAAAGCAGATACTCCTTTAGCGGAGTTGGGAGGAAAAGGTGTTTTTATTAAGACTCTGGAAGATGCATTAGTTCAACAAAAAATAGATATGGCAGTACATAGTTTAAAAGATGTAACAACGGAGATAGCAGAAGGTACGGAGTTAGCTGCTTTTTTGGATCCGGAATCTATTGTGGATGTGATGGTATGCCCGGGTTTGCAGGGAGATTGGACTTTAGAGACCTTGCCAGAAGGTCTTGCGATAGCAACGTCGAGTGCGAGACGAAAAGCGTTGTTGGCAGAATATAGGCCAGATATACGGATCGTGGATATAAGAGGGAATGTGGATACACGTATTCGAAAGTGTAAAGAGGGTCTTGCAGATGGGGTGATGTTGTCTGAGGTGGGTTTGGTGAGATTAGGTTTAGAAGATCAGATTTCGTGTCGATGTGAGGTGAGCCGATTTATTCCGGCACCTGGGCAAGGAGTGATGACTGTTCAGGCAAGAACAGAGGATCAGGCTGTCATGGAACTATGTCAGAAGCTGGGGTCTAAAATACAGAAAGAGATTTCTGATATGGAGTTATGTTTGTTACGAGAGTTGGGTTTAGGGTGTAATTATCCCTTGGGGGTATATACGAGTTCTGAAGACGATGGCAGGGTTAAGATGCGGGTCTTTTGGGCATCATTGGATGGAGAGATGAGATTATTTAAAACGATATGTGGGGCGAAAGATCAGATACGAGATCAGATTAGCGCATTAGCAGTAGAGATAAAAGCGAGTTATTCATGACAGGATATGTATATTTAGTGGGGGCGGGTCCTGGGGATGTGTCCTTGATGACGGTCAAGTCGATGCAGTGTTTGAAGCGTGCGGATGTGTTGTTATTGGATCATCTGGTGTCTCCAACATGCATAACGCAGTGTAGAGAGGATGTGATTATCCATGATGTGGGGAAGCAGAGGGGCAAGCATTCGACGACACAAGACGAGATTAATGAGATGATGATGATGTATGCACGAGATGGGAAGTGCGTTGTTCGTTTGAAGGGAGGAGATCCTTTTATATTTGGAAGGATAGGGGAAGAGATAGAGTGTTTGGTAGAAGCGGGGATTCCGTTTGAGGTATTACCGGGAGTGAGTTCGGCGATAGCAGGACCTGGGTATGCGGGAATTCCGTTGACGCATCGCAACCAATCACGTTCTGTGGCTTTTGTTACGGGAACCTTGAAGAGAGGGGAAGTGCCTATAGAGTTACCGAAAGCAGATACTCTGGTATTTTTGATGGCCTTGGCACATTGTGACGAGATCACGAGTGAGTTGATAAAAAGAGGACTTTTTTCAAAAGATACGGCAGCAGCCATTATTTCGAAAGCGACGTGTGCATCTCAAGAAGATGTATATGGGACTTTAGACAGTATTAGTCAACAGAGTGAGTCGATAGAAACTCCGGCATTGCTAGTCGTGGGGGATGTGGTGAATATGGCAGACCGGTTTAGCTGGCGAGATCATCGTCCTTTATCGGGAAAACGTGTGGTGGTGTTACGGCCAAGACATCAAGGTAAAGAATGGGTAGAGACGCTCAGTATTTTAGGCGCAGAGGTGCTTCATATGCCTCTTATGAAGATTTTATCCTTAAAAGAGGGTGTTGCAAGCATAACATCTGAAGTCATCAGTAGTACAACGTTATTGGTCTTAACATCCGCGAATGCGGTGGAGCATTTTTTTGAGGCGATGAAGGGGGCGGGGATAGATAGTCGTCGTTTATCGAATGCGAAGATAGCGGTGGTGGGAGAGTTAACGGCGAGTAGTGTTAGGAAGAGGGGGATATTTCCGGATTACATACCGAAGATACCGTCGTTGAAGGGGTTGATGGAAGAGTTTCCGGATATTTTTATGAATCAGACTTGTTTATGGCCGACGTCGCTAATAGCGGATGATCGTTTGGAGGTATTATGTCGGGAAGAGAGTTGTGATTTACGACGAGTGAATATTTATGAACCGAAGCGAATAGAGAAGGTGTATGGGGAGGTTATGGATGGAGATATTGTTATTTTTTCTAGTCCATCGATAGTGAACTATTTTTGTGAGAGTGGCTTGGGTGAAGAGAAAGATATAAAAGTGTGTGTTTTAGGTAAAACGACATATCAGAGATGTGTAGAGAAGGGATTTAAGAATGTTGTGATATTAGAGAATGCGGATGTTTCAGATATTGTAAATCATCTTTAAAAAAGGTTTTAAATATAGAAATTTTTATTAAAAAATGATATATTTAATAAAAAAGGTGAGATTATTAGTAATAAATTTCCACATTCTATAGGGAAACCTCCAACTAAAAAACCTTTAGCGTCATCTTCTCAAAAATCTTCATCTTCATCTTCATCTTCATCTTCATCTTCATCTTCATCTCCAGCAAAATCTTTTTCGGAAACAGCAAGAACGGTAGTCGCTTCAAGCGTAGCGTCTGGAGTTCAGTTTACGGCTTTGTGGTCGGTTGATGTTAATAAGAATAGAGCTTATACAGGTAAAAATTTTCTATCTCCGATAGAGTGTTATAGAGGGAGGGGGGCTCATGTAGGGTTGTTAAATTTATGTGTACATAAGGGGCTGACCTTTGGGATGTATGAACATTCTGAAAAATGGTTAAGAAAAAACGGCAGTGAATCATCTGTTCTTTTAGCAGCTATGTTTACTGGACTGACTAAAACCTTGATGACCTACCCCCTTGATACCGCAAAAACACGGTTACAAGTTTTGGGAGATAGAGGATTGAAGGGGATTTATTCTGGAGTGGGATGTGCGTTAGGTCGATCGACGTTAGGAAATATGGCGTTCTTTACAGTAAAAGATAAATTGACAGAGAGATGGATGAAGGTGGAAAAGGAAGAGGAAGAGGTGTTGAGTCGTTTTCTTGTTAATATGGGAATTGGGTCGATTTCTAATTGTGCATCTGCATTGGTGACAGCTCCTTTTGAGTGGGGGAAGGTGTCAAAGCAGTGTCACGTAAGTTTTAGTTTTTGTGATTTACTTAGTAATCAAGTGTTGCGTAATCGAGTAGCAAAAGGGGCTGCAATGACGAGTGTGAATGTTGCGTTAGGGGGAGGGATTTTTGTTGGATCGTATGAACTGGCCAAAGATCTTTTGGGTATGCAGGACAACGATGGTTGATAGAATCGTTTTTATATATTGAGAGGATCTTTCTAAGCCGTTATTATAAGACTATGCAACGGTCTCAACGTTTATTTGAAGAAGCGCAACACGTGTTAGTGGGGGGCGTGAATAGTCCTGTTCGAGCCTACAAGAGTGTGGGGGGTACGCCTGTGTTTATCAAGTCTGGTAAAGGCGCTTGCGTTAGAAGTGAAGATGATAAAGAGTACGTCGATTATGTGTTGTCTTATGGTCCTTTAATTCTGGGGCATGCTTATCCAGATGTTGTTAAGGCAGTTACAGATCAAGTTCAACAGGGAAGTACCTTTGGGGCGCCAACACAGTTGGAGACCTTATTGGCAGAAAAGATTAAGCAATTTTACGGTTATGTAGATAAAGTCAGGTTTGTAAGTTCTGGTACGGAAGCCGCGATGAGCGCGATTCGTTTAGCAAGAGGAGCTACCCAAAAAGAGATTATTGTAAAGTTTAATGGCTGTTATCACGGTCATGCAGATGCTTTATTAGTAGCAGCGGGGTCTGGGGCTGCGACTTTAGGTGAGCCAGATAGTGCGGGGGTTTTGGCACAGACTGTAAAAAATACTGCTGTGTTAGATTATAACGATGCGGATGGTATTCGCTCATTTTTTAAAGAATATGGAGATAGAGTTGCAGCGGTTATGCTTGAGCCTGTCGCAGGGAATATGGGTGTGGTCATTGCTAAAGAAGATTTTATTCAAGCCTGTCGATCCTGTTGTGATGAGTATGGGGCGTTATTAGTGTTTGATGAAGTGATGTGTGGCTTTAGATCTCAGTGGTCAGGAACACATGAATGGATAGGGGTGGAACCTGATTTGGTGATTTTAGGAAAAGTTATTGGAGGTGGGTTGCCTTGTGGGGCATATGCGGGAAGAGCGGAGTTGATGGCGCATGTTGCTCCAGAAGGGCCAGTGTATCAAGCGGGAACCTTATCGGGAAATCCCTTGGCTATGGCAGCGGGTCTAGCAACGTTAAACCGCTTAGAAGATAAGTCAGTCTTTCAGTCTATTAATACATGGACGACACAGTTAGTAGAAGAGATGAGACGTATTATTAATCAAAAAGGTGTAAAGGCGTGTATAGAACAGAAAGGGTCTATGTATACAGTCTTTTTTACAGAGCGGATTCCGACCCAAATAGATGAGGTCAATGCGTTTAATAAAGATGCATATGGTCACTATTTTACATCGATGTTAGAGGCTGGGGTGTTGTTACCACCGTCACAATATGAGGCGTGTTTTACGTCATTGATGCATCAAGAAAAAGAATTGAGTCATACATTAGAAGGGTTCAAAGGAGCGATTTAAATGATCATTAAATTTTTATTAACGTTTTCGGTATTTATGGTGATAGATCTTGTATGGTTAGGTATTTTAGCTAGACCTATTTATGTTCATTATTTAGGAGATTTTTTGAGACCGACTCCACACTGGCCCATGGCTTTTCTTTTTTATGCCTTGTTCGTATGTGGGTTGATTATGTTCGCAATTGAACCTGCTCTTGCGGCTAAAGATGTGAAACAAGCTTTTATTAAAGGGGCTTATTTTGGGTTTTTTACGTATATGACTTATGAATTAACAAACTTTTCAGTTATGAAAGATTGGCCTATAGGGATTGTTCCAATAGATATTGCCTGGGGGGTGTGTCTATCGTCATTGGTGTGCGGGATAAGTTCGTTTTTGTATATGAAGTTTTTTTGATGTAGATCTAGGGGGTGTTTAAAGAATGGCCTAAAGCATAAATTACACCTTCTGAACTATTCACCCTAACTAGTTGACATCGTTTTGTAGGTAACTGCGGAGCTTTTTTGTTAACTTGAGAATATGTATCACTTGGATTAGGAGAATGAGTAGTTGGTTCAGTAGAAGGAGATCTAGAATTGCATCTAGATGAAGAAGGGCTGCTATCACCAATAAAATCGTATTCAGGAGAAGAAGGTCCCCCAATAGAATCGTATCCAGGAGATGTAGGTCTATGGTCATCAGTAGAATTGGGTCTGGATCTAGGTAAAGTAGTGTTACTAACACTTCTAGTAATCGATGAACGTTTTCCAAAACATGATAAAAGTAAACTGAAACATCCCATATTTTTCCCTCCCAATATACCAAGATAGGAAACTCCTAAAATGGTAATAATTCTATATAGTTATCGTGTTTTTTGTTATAAAAATTTCATTTAATTTTTATTTTTTGTTTTTTTGTATTTATGAAATATGTATAAGATTAAGTTTATTTTAATAAAAATAGGTTGTTGATAGTGATGATTTTTAAAATATTTGAATAAGAATTAAGAAT
>QFBQ01000028.1 GCA_003265885.1 Candidatus Marinamargulisbacteria bacterium SCGC AG-343-D04 | reverse complement strand
GAAAACACATAGAATTGCAAACAAAATCGAAAAAGAATTCGATATGACCATTGCCGGAGCCGGAATGGCTGCTCATTTAGCCGGAGTAATGGCATCTCTTACAACCAAACCTGTTATTGGAGTGCCTATAAACGCCTCTCTGAACGGTCTCGACGCCCTTTTATCTACAGTACAAATGCCTCCAGGAATACCCGTAGCAACAGTTGCCATTAATGGAGCTAAAAACGCAGCATATCTAGCTATTCAAATACTAGCACTATCAAATGACTCAATAAAAGAAAAGCTTATAAACTATAGGAACTCTCTCAAAGAGGCATGAATTTTTTAGACATCCTTATTTTAATATGCCTAGGTTATAATATAATCATAGGCATAAAAAAGGGTGCAGTCAGAATGATAAGCAGTATTTCTGGGATTTTCATAGCGCTATATCTATCCAAGAATTTTTCACCCATCTTAAGCATCTTCTTAAATGATGCCTCCCCAAAAATACCCTCATCCCCTTACATACATTTTGGCATTTTCTTCATGTTAACATTAGCTTTCTTATATATACTTACTGAAGTCATTCACTCACTTTTAAAGTGGTCCGGTATCGGCATAATCAACCACACACTTGGAGGCGGTTTAGGCCTAATTCGAGGAATACTACTAAGCTTATTGTTTGTAGCGCCTCTCTATTTGGCACAATTTAACATAGCTCAAAATTCACTTATCTTAACAGATGCTAAACCTTTCATTAACATGACATTAACACAATTTAATAAAAGCCCCCACTTTTCTAATTTATTCGAATCTCTTAAAGTGCAACAAAAAAAACAGAAAACTAAAAAAGGATAAGTATCATGACAAAATATATTATATGTTTAGGCGACGGAATGGCTGACCACCCTATTAAAGAGTTAAACAACCAAACACCCCTAAAAAAAGCCCTTACCCCTCATATAGATACCCTTTCAAACAACGGTTGCTTAGGGCTAGTTCATACTGTTCAAAAAGAGTTCCCTCCTGGTTCCGACGTAGCAAATATGGGCATTTTAGGGTATGACCCTGCATTATATTACACAGGCAGGGGACCTATCGAAGCCGCTAGTCTCAATGTAACATGTTCAGAAAACGAGATTATATTCCGCTGTAATTTAGTAAACACTAAAAATGACACCATGATTGATTTTACATCTGAGCACATTTCCACTGAAGAAAGCACTCAATTAATTCATGAATTAAATCAACATTTTTCACAGCAACCCATTCGCTTTATTCCAGGAGTCAGTTATCGACATATCATGATTGCTGACAAAAAATTTCTATCATTAAATACAACAGCCCCACACGATATCACAGATAAAAAAATAAACCCCTATTTACCAAAAGGTCATTTAGAAGAACAGTTTTACTCAATTATCCAAGAAGCCAATACCATTTTAGAGTCCTCCCCAATAAATAAAAAAAGACAGCAAAACAATAAAAAGCCAGCCAATCATATTTGGCCGTGGAGTCAAGGAAAGTTACCATCACTTCCTGGGTTTAAAGACTCATTTGGAATATCAGGTGGTATTATTACCGCAGTTGACCTTCTAAAAGGTCTAGGAAAACTTACTGGCCTAACGACTCCCCACGTAAAAGGTGCAACGGGGTTTATAGATACCAATTACGAAGAAAAAATAAAAGAATCTTTTAAAATTCTTGAAACCCATGATTTTTGTTATATTCATATAGAAGCCCCAGATGAAGCTGGTCATATGGGAGATCATGAATTAAAGATAAAAGCCATTGAAGACTTTGATAAGCACATTGTAGGCCCCGTACTAAACTATCAAAAGCAAAATCCTGACACCGTTATAATGGTCTTGCCTGACCATCCCACTCCCTGCCACTTAAAAACCCACACACGTGAACCCGTCCCTTTTTGTATGTATTATAAAGGGATTCAAAACTGTTCTTCGTTAGATTACACTGAACACAATGCATCGTTAACATCTCTTGTGTTCAATACACCCTGGGAACTCTTAACATCATTTTTGAGTAAAAAACCACTCTATTAAATAGCGTTAATTACTAGCTGACACATATCATCACTGCTATACTTATAGTTAGTAGCAATGCATATATAAATGAAACCAAATAAATTTATTTTTAGTGTCAAATTATTACTATTGTTTTTATTATTTTCACTAATAATTACAATAAGTTGTGTTTCACTGTTTTTATTTAGCAATCTTCCTCAACAATATGCAAAATCATATCTACTAAACACTATTCAAGCTAAATTAGACATTGAAGCTAACTTTCAAAATATAAGAGGAAATCTATACTCCGACATCTATATAGACAATATCATCTGCCACTCAAAAAAAGACCCTTCAGTAGAAATCGCATCCATTGAACTTGTTAAAATTCAATATAATTTTTTCAAATTCTTATTTAATAAAGGCCACTTAACCAATGCTATCGATAACATTGTGTTAACAAATAGCTCATATAACATCCTACGAAACCAGAATGGAAAATGGCTCAATATAACATCTAAAAAAAAATCCGATCACAGTAAAAAACCGTTTAATTTTTCAGGAAAAATATATATAAACAACCTCACACTTAACTATATTGATAAAAAAGGGTGGAAAAACACAGCACACCCCATCGCCTTCGAGACAACCGTTCACAACATCAATGGATCTCTTTTATTTAATAAAAAAAACCATGGCACCATAAACCTAGAAGGAACTCATAAAGAAACAAATAACCCTTTTATCATAGGAGGCTTTATTGTTTCAAATCCCTTTGATTATAAAATAACCTTCAAATGTAATGATTTGAAACTCAAAAAATGGGGAAACTATGTCATTCCCAACAAGAACTACCATAGCTTAGATGGGAAAAGTGATATAAAAGGCTTTATTACTCATAAAAAATATCCTACAAAAGACAAATTAGTATTATGGCACAACATTAATTGCAACATTAAAAATGCAAACATGATAACACCATTTTTTGAACAAAAAATAACAAGTATCAATGGGAACATAACTCTATCCCAAGGAATAATTTCTAAGGACACATTACACGCTTCAATAATCTCAAAGACAGATAAAAAAATAAAGAGTCTTTATTCTAAATTAGAATCCCATAACATTATCGACAAACATAACATCATTACAAAAGATGCCAAAAAGTTAGTCCAAAACAATACTAATTTCTTCTCCAAAACCGAAATAAAACAAGTCAAAAAAATACTCAAAAACCCAAGTTTTATACTTAAAATCAATCAGTTAAGCGGTCAATTAAATACCATCCCATTGATATTGGATGGAGTTCTCCACAAAAACAACAAGTGGACCTCTTTAAGACTCAAAACCCCTACATTCAACAGTAACTTAATCGCTACCATATATCCACAGTTAACAGCTCTAAAACTCAAAAACCCCATAATCCTAGATTTAAACATTTCTGGAAACACATCATCTCCAACATTAAAAGGAAACCTCCAAAGCGACCTTTTACACTGCTTAAATTTACCACTAAAAAATGTATATAGTGATCTATCCTATAAACAAAACGATCTATCTCTTTCTATCTCAAAAGGGAGCATATTTAATGGGTTATTAACCGGGTCCATCAATGTCAGCAATCCTGAAAAATCTCCCTTTATTACAGGAAAATTATTCATTTCAAAAATACCCCTCAACCCCATCCTACCTACTCAATTAAATGCAACAGGAAGTATAGATTTATCCATCAACACGCAAGGATCATTCAAAAATATTCAAGGTAAATTCGACATTTTAGGAGACAAATCTAAAATTTATAATCAATCCTTAAACATCATCAATGGTTCTTATTCTATTAAAGAAAATGCTATCGCCATCACAAGCACTAACATTTTCATTAATAACGGAGCCGAAGCTATCAACATAACCGCATTGTCCTCTAAAAACAATATTTCTGTACATTCAAACGGAAAAAACATCCTCACATATGATCCTTTCAACCCTATTCAAACTCATCCCAGCAACACCCATTTTGACATCCATATTCAGGCTCCCTTATTAGCTCAACAACAATCTCTCCCCCACACCCTAAAACAAATAAGCTCAACATTAAACCTTTCAATAGAAAAGCCTTATTTATTTAAGGAATCCTTCGACAATCTCAGTATTATCGGCCACTATAATAAAGAATCATTAAACTTAAAAAACCTAAGTCTAAAAAAAGAAAAAGGATTTGCTAATCTAAATGGTCATTTCCACAAAAACAAACTCCAGAAACTCACTATAAACATTAAAAATTTCGAACTTATCAACATCCCTTTTCTAACACAAAACATCCCAAACATAGCAAAACCATTTACTGGCAATTTAACAACTAAAATAAATATCACTCAATCACAATCCAAACAACTTATTGGAAATGGAGCCATTAATTTAAAGAAAATAACTATAGGAAAATTGAAAGTAAATTCTATAAATAGCCTTTTTCATATAGAAGAAAACAAAACAAGCATTAAAAACATCACCCTTAAAACACCACTAAGCAAACTCATTGCCTCCGGATCAATCAACAACACAGATCTTTCCTATACATTTAACATCTCACAAAAATCAGCCATTAACATTAGAGAAATAGAAAAAATAAAAAAGCCCCCATTTCCCCTAAATGGAAACATTCAACTAGAAGGAAGACTCAGTGGAAAAAAAGAAAACTATTTATTTTCAGGAAAAATTCAATCAAAGTCCTTAAACATTAACAACCAACACATTGAAAACACTACATTTAAAACAAAATTATCTCCAAAAAAAATCTATATCTCAACATTTTCCTCAAGCTTAGCTAATGGGACATTAAAAGGTTCACTAACACTCAACACAAATCAGAAAAAAGAATCATCTTATTCTATTCAATCAACGTTGAAAGATCTTCCTCTACAATCTCTCCAAAGCGTAATCAGCGACATCCAATCTCTAACAAAAAAACCCTCCAATCTATCTTCACAGTCATCATCCATCGAGATCATATCTCCTCACTATCAAAAATCCCTCATCCCCATTTATTCACTAAACAACATAACATCAGAAATACAATTTAGAGAACAAATAAAAAATCAACTGACAACATTTGAAAAAGAATCCAAAAAGAATTTTATGATAAAACATGGAATTGCAAATGGAACACTATCTATCAAAGGGTCCTCACAAGAACTCCCTTACATTTCCGGCTCTCTGTCTATAGATAAATTTGAAATAAATAAGATATCTGCCAAAAAAACAAAATGGAATTTTAAGAACAACAAAAATGCATCTTTTTTTAACATCCAATTAAACGATTCCATAATCAATTCGACTCCCATTAACAAAAGTATATTCACTGGATCTTACACAAACAAAAACATCTTAAACATTAAAAGTCTATCATTATCAAACAATGAAAAAGATCCCTCGAACTTAATTAAAGGCAACATTTCTCTTCCTATACTAAAAACAAAAAAAGGCCCGCACCCTATAAATCTATCCGTTAATTTAAACAAAGATAACAGTAAAAACATCGCAATCATAAACAAACAATGGAAGAATATTTCAAGTAAGCAAAATTTAATGTTCAATATTTCAGGAACATTAGAAAACCCTATAATTACTGAAGGATCAAAAAACCAAAATCTTCATTATCATATCACATTTAACGATGATATATATACCGATTCCATCACCATTAAATCTCCCAAATTTTCTGTAAACCAAAATAATATCTCTCTATCTGATTTAGAAATATTGATCAAAACCAAAAACCCTATTTCTCCTTCCAATCATTTAAAACTCTCGGGTAATATTTTTCTCGATCAATTAAATTTATCCAAGCTAGACTACCTTGTTTCTAATGTCAATTTAACAATAGACAAAGAAACTATTCATATCAATAATGATACATACAAAGGTCCTTTAACACTTGAAAACAGCTCATTAAACGGACATGTAGTCATCCCCCTTCAAACAAAAAACGCCTTGTCTATTTATGAAAAGGAATCCCTAAACTACCCCACATTAAAGTCTGAATTTACAGTTGAAGATGCCTCATTATCATTTACATCTAAACCAAAATCCCATTCAACTCCCCTCAACATGGATATCTTGCTCAACCTAAAAAAGAACATCTCAATGGAAGGTCCATTATTTGGAAATAACTTACTGGGTATCTCCGCAGACTTAGAATTTCAACCCACTATTGAACCCATTATCATTCAAGGAAATATTAATCAATTACAATTCACAAATAAAGTGACCATCAAAGAAGGAAACATCAGTCTCCTCAATAGGAGTTTTGACATCATTAACGAAAAAGAACAACAACTCTATTTATCACAAAAAAACGAATCCATTTTAGATAATTCAATCACACTAGAAAGTAGCATAAACCCTGATAATACTGCTACAATCTCTCCAAAATTATCTCTAAAATCTCTTACCATTATTGAAAATGAAACATCTGCAACAGAAAACATTCAAAAAACATTTACTCATATCATAATGTCCATTGATGACAATCTTTCTAATTTAAACGAAATCACCTTTGACATTTACGAAAGTAATAGCAAAACCCCAATTAACGCATCTGAACTAACTTTTATAAACCAATATAACATCTCCAACGACGTCCTGACAGAAAGCTCCCTAGATGATTCTGAAATTACAGAACTCATTCAAATTCTAATCCCCGAACTCTATCAAGAAACCGCTTCAAATGAATTAATAACAACCATTACAAAAAATCAAATTAACACGTTTATTCGAAGAAGCATATTAAAACCTTTCGAAAAAAACATCTCCAGACAAATCGGATTAAACGACTTAAAAATTGATTACAATGTAGGTCAAAAACTATTTGGAGGAACCGAAGATTATGTAGGAATACAATTTATTAAAAATATCATATCCAACAGATTAATTCTTCGTCTAAAAACAGATATTGATTTAAGCAATAAAGAAAAAGATTCTGAACAGAAATCACTAGAAGTATCTGAAATAGAATTATCTTATTTTTTACTTAAAAATAGAAATTTATCTCTAAACTTAACCAATTATAAAAGTGAAACTGAACTTGACACATACCAATCAAAACTTTCCATGAGGTATCAATATGAATATTAAAAAAATATTTTTTCTCTATATACTACTGTCGTTACTATCTTTTAATTATGCAGAAAACATTGATTTCAACTCCTTTATCGATGACATACAAATCATAGGTTTAAATTCAAAAAAAACAAAAGAATCTATCCAAGCATTGTCCCTTGAAACAAAACCCAAACATTTTTTAAAAGCATCTGAATTAAGTAATGACATAAAAAAAATATATACAACAGGATTTTTTTCTTCTATAAAAGCAGAATCCATTACCTCCGACAACATGCATGTGCTCACCATCGTGTGCAAAGAAAATGAAGTAATCAAACATCTACAAGTACATACATCACACAAGAAAATTAATAAACTAATTTACTCAACCTTTTCATCCGAAATAAATTCCCCATTTAACTCGCTATCTTTAAATCAAAAAAAAGATCACATCACACAAACATTAAAGGAAAAAGGCTTCGACTTTTTCAACATTTCCTCCATAGACTTCAACAAAAAAACAAACACATTAATCATCAACACATTAGAAGGAAAAATAGAATCTATACAGTTTTCAGGGCTACATAAAATAGACAGACGCATTATAATCAGAGAATTTTCTCAACAACCCGGAAAAGTATTCAATTCAAAAGATATAAGAAAAGACAGAGAAAAAGTATTACGACTAGGTTATTTCAGCCATATTTCAAACCCAACATTCGAAAAAAGTTCAAATCCAAATAAAATTAACATCCTATTTTCTGTTATAGAAAAAAAATCAAACCGAATTATAATGGGAGTCGAACAAGATCAAAATAAGTATATCGGGTTTATAAGTAGCATCCGAAACCACAACATCATAAAAAGTGACCTATTATCTCTAAAAACCCAAATGGAATACAAAAATGATTCCCTTAATTTTAACAGTTATATCATAAACTACACACAACCCTGGCTATTTAACCGATATAACTTAAACACAAGCGTAAGTTATTATGACAAAGAAAAGCAAGAAATCATTGATAATGACATAACCGCCAGTAATAGAACTGGAGCATCCTTATCTGTTACCGTCCCCTTATCTCGCAACTTTTCAACAACAACATCTCTAAAAAAAGAATCCGTATCTCAAATAAATAGTGAAGATAATATTCCAGACTACGATCTAAACTCTATAGAAATAAATATAAAATACAGCTCGATTTTAAACTACAACAACCCGAAAAAAGGAAATTCTATAGAGTTCACATATGAAAAAGGAGGTCCATTAGGCCCTATCGACTTAGGCGGATTATCCTTCAGCCAAGTATCATCCTCGGCCTCAACATTTAAATCCTTATCCTCCTCCACCGTTTTAGCACTAAGAGTACAAGCAGGGATATATTACCCCAATAAAGATATTGATAAATCCTTCGAAAATGAATATTTTATTATTGGTGGATCTACATCCATACGAGGATATAATGAACTGCAATCCCCCTTTAGCGGCATAAGAAAATGTGTGATCAACACTGAAATTCGATATAACTGGACACCCACTATTCAAAGTATCCTTTTTTATGATATTGGAAATGCCTTTGATTCTAGCCTAAACCTTAATGAACTCCATATCGGATATGGAACTGGTTTTCGATACATCACACCTCTAGGCCCCATACGTTTTGACTTTGCAAAAGGAGACCGTGACATTTTCATACATTTTGGATTAGGGCAACTTTTTTAAAGCAACAAAAAACCATTTCTTTACTAGTGCTATTAAAAACACAATAAAAAAATGGTCTTTTATTAATTAAAAATTAAAGTAATCCTGGCAATTCAAATTTTAAGGTCTTATTCAACAGATCATTTAACTGCAATACTCTGTTATCTGAAACACCAAAAGAAACCTCAGCTTTCGAATCAGTAGAACTAACATTAGAAATACCCATTGGCATAACATTAGGAATATGATTATTAAACTCCTGACTTAATGTGGGTTTAAAGGCCCCACTCTTACGTTTCTTCGAGCTTACATCAAATTCATCAGATAAAACCTCTGCAAACATTTCAGAAAATATCAAATTTTCTGGATTACTATAATCCTTAGATCCAGATCCTCCTAGCTGTGGGCCTTGAGAATCTACACCACCAATTCCTGACATACTTCACCACCTTCCATTTTAGTTTACATCAACAATAACGAATAATAAAAACAAAAACATGCATTTTATTTTTTTTGATTATCTTAACTTTTCTGTTACTATCAATTATATATCTCAAAATAAATATATAAAATGTTTGAAAAATATTAATTATGGGTAGTTATACGGTACTTGATAACAAGTAGACATAAAAAGGAGGCGCGTTATCATGATAAAAAACATAGGTAAAAAAGTTCTTTTTTTTACGATTTCATCTTTACTATGTTGCATGTTGATAAGCTGCGGAGGTTTATCCGAAGATACCACTGATACGACCATAACTTCAGGAAATTTAGATTCCATTACTGCTCAATACAACTATTTAAAAAGTTCTGTAGTCCCCCTAATTATTGCTGGAATTGACACGACAATAGGACAAGCTTCAGGTTTTACAGCCTCATATGATGTAAATCAATATAATATTACCTATACCACAACAGATGCTAACGGAAATTCAACATTAGCCTCTGCAGCCGTGTTTGTACCTAGTACAAATACTAATGTTAACACCCTATTATATCTACACGGATCAACAAGTATAGATAATGATAGACCTACCTATGCTTCCATATCATATAATACAACAAACCCAGCTTTAACAACTCATACTGTAGAAGGAGAAAACGCCTTCGCAATAGCACTTGCTTCTGAAGGAAAAATCGTTATCATGCCCGACTATCTTGGTTTCGGAGCCTCCTCCGAATTACATCCTTATATTCATGCAGGAACACTCGCAAGTGCTTCAATTGATGCCGTTTTAGCAACCCAAGCCTTAGAAAACTCAAGTGTCACTGAATTTACTATGAGTGATAAACTCATTATTACAGGGTATTCAGAAGGGGGGTATGCCACCATGGCTACTCATAAAGAATTAGTAAACAATTCATCTAGTTATCCCACAATAGTCAATAAAATTGTGGGTGTAATCCCTGGGTCTCCTCCTTGCGATCTCTCTGTCTCTATGGCAAATACCATGCTTAATTCAACTAATTACCCTACTCCAGCTTTTCTGCCTTTTTTACTTTATGCTTATAACAACGCTTATTCAATCACAACAAATGTCACCTCATTCGTAAAACCAGAGTATGCCAGTGCCTTTACAGACCTAGATACTAAAACCAAAAGTCTTGGAGATATTAGTGCAGATTTACCCTCTACTCCAAATTTAATGATTGCTGATAATTTCAAAGCTGAAATAACTGCCGCCTTAGCAGATTATTCTACAGACAGAGTTTTAGACACAGCCACTGCCAGCGGTTTTTATGAAAAACTCAATGATAATGATGTTTACAATTATAACCCTGGTCCATTACTACCATATTATATTCTTCACTTAAATGCAGATAATACGGTTCCTATTGAAAACTCAGAAGTCGCCGTTCATCATATGACAACAATTGGAACAGCTACCTCTGCAGCCATAGGAGGAAATATTGCATTGATAGATCCCAGTGTAGGAATGGCGACCGCTTACACAGCAGGAACCTTAACTGATCATTCAGCAGGCTTCGTATTTTATATTCTGACAACAAAAGGTATTGCAAACACCATTTTTCAATAAAAAAAGGAGCACATCATGAAAAAAATAATTGGTTTCATTATATTAACACTAACATTAAGCCCTCTTTTATGGGCAACCAGTAAAACCTTACCTCAAGGCGTATGGAAAATTGACGCATACCAAAATAATTATGAAATCACTGAAGTGGGGGCAAACCCTTCTGGAGATAAAGTGACATGGGAAAGAAAAGGGTTAAAAGATGCCGTATTAGGGGATGTCTATTTATTTACATTTTTAGATAGTTCTGCAGTGGCGCCATTAAATTTAGACCTTACTACTAAAGTAGCCAATTATTGGAAAAAACGCAAAACTCATCTTGATATATCTTATGGCCTAACAGATAAATTCACTCTTTTTGCCAATATGAGCCATGAACAAAGTGTATTAGATTATACAGACGGATATGTTCATCAGTCATTAATAATAGAAAATGTATTAGGCGATTCTTATGAACTTAAACCGGACAATGCAGAAGCTAATCATATGAATGATATATTCGTAGGATTTAAATACAAACTAACCAAAAACACCGCATTTGCATATAAAATGACCTCTAACTTTTTAAAAGTAGGTATTGATGCTAACGAAAAACGTTTAGAAGATGGGTATCAAGAACTTGAAACATCTCAGGGATATGACGAGTATCATGTTTACCTATTTAAAGATACTAGCATTGGAAATCAACCCATACATTTAACAGCAGGATATGCCTTTTTAGGGAAAACCTTCCAAAATTTCCTCGATAACAAAAACATCAAAATTAATGCCGGAAACTTGGCTATAATGAAAGTTGCCGTCCCTATTTCACTCCCACAGAACATATCGATCAACACCTCTATAACAGGAATTTCACATGAAAGAGATAAATATAGAGGGGGTAACTCTGCCTTTATCAATACAGATCCGACATCCCTAAGAAGTGGACATGAAGGATGGACAAAAGTTCCCAATTCCAACGGTTTTACAACCTTAGGTTCTATAGAGCTAGTCTATCAACCTAAAATATTTCTACGTACATTCCTAAACACAACATTCATTATGACCAATGACATCAAAGGACAAATATATGACTTTCCTGGACGAATTCAGCCGGGGACAATGGTTATTGCGGGTTTAACCTTATTCGCAAAATAAAATAATAAAAATAAAAAAAAGAGGACATAAATGGAACATATTTGGCTAAAGCATTACCCAAAAGGAGTACCCACAACTATTAATCCAGACGCGTTTCACTCCATTATGGATGTCTTCGAGCAAAGCGTCTCATCTTTTGCTGATCGTCCTGCATACACAAGTATGGGAGTAAGCTTAACCTATAAAGAAGTCGATACTCTTTCAAAACACTTTGCGGGCTACCTTCAAAACCACCTAAATATGGAAAAGGGGCAACGCTTGGCCCTTATGATGCCCAATTTATTGCAGTACCCCATCGCATTATTTGGAGCCATGAGAGCCGGGATAACCATTGTAAATGTTAACCCTCTTTATACCCCTCGAGAACTCACACATCAATTAAATGACTCTGGAACAACCGCCATCGTCATTTTAGAAAACTTTGCACATACCTTGGACGCTTGCATCCAAAACACCCCCATCAAACATGTCATCACCACAGAAATTGGTGATTTATTTCCAAACCCTAAACGATTCATAGTCAACAGCGTCGTCAAATATATCAAAAAGATGGTCCCAGCCCACAATCTAACCGGAACGACATGCTTTAACAAAGTACTAAAAAAAGGAAAAAGAAGACTCTTTCATCCCGTAACTTTAAATACCCATGACATCGCCTTTCTGCAATATACAGGCGGAACCACAGGCGTTTCAAAAGGAGCCGCCTTAACACATAGAAATATGCTAGCAAACATGCAACAAGCAGATGCCTGGACATCTTTTGAACCAGGAAAGGAAACCATTGTCACAGCACTACCGCTGTATCACATCTTTGCTCTAACCGCTAATGGCTTGATTATGATGCGAAACGGGGGCTGTAACTTGCTGATTACCAACCCCAGAGATATTCCACTGTTTATTAAAACTTTAATGAAACAAAAATTTACTGCCATTACAGGAGTTAACACCTTATTTAACGCATTAATGAACCATCCCTCATTTTCAAAAATAGATTTTTCATCCCTAAAACTAAGTTTAGGAGGGGGCATGGCTGTTCAACAAGATGTTGCCAAACGCTGGAAAGAATTAACAGGCTGTGTACTTGCAGAAGCCTATGGCCTCACAGAAGCCTCTCCTGCAGTCTGTATAAACCCTCTGGATGGCAGAGATTTCAACGGATCTATAGGATTACCCTTACCCTCAACAGAAGTAAAAGTTTTAGACGACAATGGCAATGAATGCCCTCTCAACAAAGAAGGAGATTTACACGTAAAAGGTCCCCAAGTCATGAAGGAATACTGGCAAAGGCCTAAAGAAACAAAAGAGATTTTAAGTAACGATGGATGGTTAAACACAGGAGATATGGCTAAAATAGACGAAAACGGTTATGTCTATATTGTCAGCCGAAAAAAAGACATGATTATTGTATCGGGTTTTAATGTATATCCTAACGAAATAGAAGATGTAACCGCTCTTCATGAAGGCGTTTTAGAATGTGCAGCCATAGGTATCCCTGATGAAAAGTCTGGTGAACGCATTAAATTATTTATCGTAAAAAAAGATCCGTCATTAACTAGAGATATTATTCTTGAACACTGCAAACAAAACCTAGTAGACTATAAATGTCCCAAAGAAATAGAATTTAGAGATGAATTACCCAAAACCAATGTAGGAAAAATATTACATCGAGCCTTACGAACAGATGACACAAAAGATTTTTCAAAAGAATTAAAAAAAAACTTAGATAAATCAGCATCTGAGGTCAGTCATGATCAAAAAACTCAGTAGTCTTTTCCTTGTTTTATGCATGTGCACAGCTCTACATGCAACCATTCAACCCCAACTAGAGCAAAGCGATAGGCTCTACAATAGTAGGGATACAATAGGAAACCTTGAACAAGCCTTAAACATCCTAAACGCCGCCCTAAGTAAGGCCAACACCCCCGATGAAAAACATGACTGTTACTGGCGCATTGCACAAGCCTCTCATGCCGTAGAAGACTACACAGACAAAACTAAAAAAGAAAAGCTAGCCTTATTAACAAAAGGAATTGAAGCAGGTGTTGAAGCAGAGCGTATTAAGCCCGATAACATTACAGGCATATACTGGCACGGAATTGTGATTGGAAAAGAAGCCGAGCTAAAAGGCATTATGAAATCCTTAAAATCTGTAAAACCTATTCGTAAAAAAATGGAAAAAATTCTTTCATTAGATCCTGATTATGCTAGAGCATATTTTGTGTTATCACGGCTCTTTCGTAAAGCTCCTAAAATGATTTCTATTGGAAATCCAAAACAGTCTTTAATTTATATTAATAAAGCCCTGAGCTATGACTCTAATGAAAGTTTGTATTTACTAGAAAAAGCAGAAGTTCTCATAAAGCTAAAAAAACATAAAGATGCTATCCCTGTATTAAACACCCTAATATCTCTCCCCTATAACCCCATCTACTTTAAAGATACCGTCCTAAAAA
Organism: Candidatus Marinamargulisbacteria bacterium SCGC AG-343-D04; assembly: GCA_003265885.1. Taxonomy (GTDB): domain Bacteria; phylum Margulisbacteria; class Marinamargulisbacteria; genus AG-343-D04. The sequence continues at coordinate 4,234 of QFBQ01000028.1, read as the reverse complement.
ATCAAAAAGAAGGCCAAGCACTACTAAACAAAGTGCAACATTAGATCATCAACATCTTATGTACTTTTACCCTCTTCTATATCAAGTACTCGTCTCATTAGTTTTCCAAAAAAATCTCCTACTTGGTTAGCTTGAAGTTTATTAACTTCCAAACTCTCCGAAAGATTGATCTCTAAAAGATCAGGGAAGATGCTATCTATTTTCAAGTTTGATGCATGTAAACACAAAGATCTTACACAATAGTGTAGAAGCTGTGAAACTTCTAAAGTAGAGTGGGAATTATTATATAAACTACCCAAACTTAGATCCAAAAGATCTCTCATTTCTTTTACACCTTCTTCATTCGTAGACGCATTTAAAAATCTGTAACCTAAGAATAAAAGTGATGCAACTTCCACTGGATCATCAAAGCTCTCTTCAAACTTATACCCTTCACGCTCAAGAATTGCTTTAATCTCGCATAATTTTTCAAAATTTGATTGATTTGATTGATCTCCCCCTAAAGATTTGGGTATATCATTCTGATCTTCTAAGAAACCCTTCATTCTCAAACTTTCTTTAAACTTTTTTCCTACCGGATTTGATATATTTCTTCTAATAGACGTTGAAATTTCACTCGCCAATGCAAGGTTGCTCGGAGGAGGTTCTTTAAACAATGTAGGATTTCGCAAAGCCAATTTTGGAGGAGGCTTTGAAACAAAATCAAGATAATGTTTAGCTGCTTGTTCAAGCATGAACCGCTGCTCCTCTGAATTAAGTATCCGCAGCAAATCATCTTTTATCCAACTTAACCCCGTAGACTCCGCCAAGTAATCTTGCCTCTCAAACAACAAAGATAATGCTCCTAAATCCATACTCGCAGAAGAAGAAGATTCTTTTATAGCATTAGACAAAAGTAAAAACGAGTAAGGCATATTTCCATTATAACCATCAGAACTACCTCCTATATCTGCAAAAGGACACAACCCTCCACCAGGAAAAATATTAACATGAGCAGACAAAGGACCTCTATATTCACTTGTTAGAACCATTAATTGACCCAAAAACCTAGATGCATTTTTAGGATTTGATAATAAAGAATTCCCATGAATATGTACGTCACCTGTGCACTCTGTTACTAAAGATGGATCAAAACCAATATGCCCTCCCGTATCCGACAATGTAACCTGAACGGGTAAGGGATCTAATACATCCTTAATTTCTTTATAATTTCCTTGTACTTCTTCTTTGTATAAATCAAAATTAGTTGCATATTTGTTCGCTTCTAATCTAACTCTATTTTGGAAATCTAAATTTCGATGTGTATACTCTTTTGCTATTCCTGCCAAAAGAGCTTTAGAAAAAACACCTACATTAGCCCCTGAGACATAAACCCTATTAATATCGTAACCACTTTCAACATCTTTTTCTAAAGAAGAAAGTAAAGCTTTTGGATCTCGTCCTAAATTTAAAAGAGAAAATACAGGACACGAAGTAATAACGACATTGCGCTCTACCCCTCCTAATTCAGGTCCAAATCTATCCGTTATTTGTCCTAGAGCCCTACCGTGTGGACCTATCACTAACACTTCTGGTTTTTTAGTCGCACCAATATATTCTCCAAATATATGTTCCAACCTTCTCATTTTCATAGAAAATCCGGATTCATCCTTGTATGAAAAACCAAAAGTAGCGCCCTCTAGAGGATTATCTCCTGCAATAGAAATAGAATCAGAAAATAATGTATTAAGATGTTCGTCAGAAAAATTATTAACACCCTGATACCAATCCCTTAGAACATGAACCGGCGTTGCTTTATTACAACCAGAAGAGCTGTCAAAAACCCTTCTAAATTCAGGATATAAAGGAGAGCTCTCTACTTGTTTTAACGCATTTCTTACTTTTTCTACATCTGGATGACCCGATGGACGCTTTGAACTTCCACATAACGATCTTGATAAAACTCGAACTGGAACTGTTACAGCTCTTGATACACTCCACATAGCTAGCCCCTTTCATTTTTTTATTATTTTCTTTACCCTACAAAGCCATACTAACATGAAAATTCCAAAATAAAAGAAGAAAAATATTTACTTTATAAAAGTAAATATAATAGTAAAATAATTAAAAAAAATTAAACAATAAAATTCTAAACAAGTATGGAAGGGTTTAATGAATTTAAACAACTTATTTTGTATTAAACACAAGATCTTGAATTGAACGAATGTGGTCTGCCCCCACAAAAGCAAGACAGTCACTTTGCTTTGAATTCTCCATGACACTTAAAAAGTGTAAATCTCTAATTTTTTGAAAAAAAGATGATGCCTTATTAAATAGAGTAATATCTTTTTTATTACAAAAGTGTTCTGGCCAAAATAAAGAACCCGCGTTTTCGGAAGCTTGTTGATCTATTTTAACTAAAAATAACTGTCCATAAAAATCATTAGCTCCAGCCGCAGTAAATTTAAAAGCATAAAAAACTCGATATAATAGTCGATCTACTCATATTGAGAGCAGAAGCAATTTCTGAAACAGATTGATAGGGTTTTTCCATAACCATCTGATACGCGATTTCTTTTTTGTCCCGAGCGAGGATTTCTATATTCCCTCTTAATTGTATTATGTTTCCATTCTTTTTCATTTTCACCATTTTATTTATAAAAAAACAGACATTTCTTAGATATTAAAATAGTGAGCATCTGATCTATAAGATAATATTATTTTTAATTTATAAATAAAAACATAATAAATTTTTTTTATTTAAAAATAATGAAATTTAATTTTAAAAAAATACGACAACTTCATATACTTAGTGTCTTTATATATTTTTTTAAGGAGTTTTTAATGGCAATTGGTGTAAGAGGAGCAAGATCTATTCAAAATGGAAATGGAAGGTTACAAAGAATATCTTCAGAAGGTCCCGCAAATAAAAATCGAAAGGACAGTTCAACAGTAGGGGCTAAAAGGCCCAATGCTCAAGATAATTTACGCATTATTGCACAAAACCCAGCCGCTTCCGCTAAATCAGGATGGGAAGCAATAGCCCCTGAATTATTCTTAAAAATTTTCGATTACTCGAGTAATGCCGATAAATTTCAATTAGGACGAGTATGCAAGTCGTGGAGGGAAGGATCTCGTGATCCTAAATTATGGAAACATGTTGATATTAAAAAACCTATTTGGCATAGAAAACCTGAATCTTATGAACTCCAAATTGGAGCTATTAGAATAATGCTAGAACTGGCCAGATCTAAACCATCAGAATATTTATTAAAATCTATTCACTGTAATGCGCTAAACTTTAAGCTTAAACCAACAGGAGCATCTCTTTTTACTCCATATATTCTGCAGTCACCACAGTTAGAATTTGTTTCCTTGAAAGATCAATGCTTATCTGTTGATACACTGACTACATTATTTAAAAACCCGCATATGCAGCGCTTAGATTTAATTGGAATCAAAGAAAGAACTTATACTATGACAGAAGGACCAAAAATAAGTTACTCACAACTTCCTGAGTTTATGAGACATGAAGGAATTTTAGGTTTGAGTATTCCCCTTAATATTCACGCATGTCCATTAAGCAATGAGGATTTGTTGAAGCAATTTAAAGAACGTTTTCCACAACTAAAAACATTATGTTTAAGCAATAGCCCAGATTTGACATGGGATGAAGCACAAGCTGCCTATGATGTATTTAAAGGAGAAGAGATAGAAACTTCTTTTTCAGGTTGTACTACAATTTTTGCAGATTTAACCTCAAAAATGAAGTCTAATTCGCTTACTAATGAAGAGATAGATAGTCCTTTGCTTTTTCAAGTAAGTAAATATGGAGCTACAACATTAATATGTGCTATAAATTGTCTTTCAGGTAACGGAGAAGCTGGAATAGCTATTATTAATGCTATTTTAGAGAAATTTAAAGATCGAGATGAACTTTTTCAAGCAGATAATCATGGATGGACAGCATTAATGTGGGCTTTAAATATGCTTGCAGATAAAGGGGAAGCTGGAATAGCTATCATTCAAAAGATTTTAGATAAATTTAAAGATCGAAAAGAACTTTTTAAGATAGATGATGAAGGAACAACGGTATTAATGCTTGCTTTAGAAAGTCTTTCAGGTAAAGGAGAAGCTGGAATAGCTATTATTCAACAGATTTTAGATAAGTTTTTAGATCGGCCTCAACTTTTTCAAGTAACTGAATGTAGAGAAACAGCATTAACAATAGCTTTGATATTTTCAAATAAATCGG
>QFBQ01000027.1 GCA_003265885.1 Candidatus Marinamargulisbacteria bacterium SCGC AG-343-D04 | reverse complement strand
TTTCGATAATATAATATGGTTGTGGAAAGTCTGTTTCATTACAGGAGTGATTAATTAGCGTGATTCAGTTGTTAATCATATAAATAGTGGGCTTTTAAGAAGTCTTATATGTGGATTTTGTCATCGTTTTGTTGAGATAGCTGCTCGAGCTTTAATATGGAGGTGTGATGATTCTCGTTTGAAGATCAACTTTCTGTTGGGGGAGGATGGATTCCTTGTATTAATTTGGGCCTTCTGCGAGCTTGGGTAAAGGATTGGTGTTATTTAATTAGTCGGATCAGTAGAAATTTTTTCACTGTTTCTTTTGAAGGTAAGTAATGAAAACATAGTGCATTCACTAAAGCAAATTAAGGAGAGATTTAATTATGGATAATTTAATTGCAAGAGCTGGAGATTTTAGAGCTTCTGTCTCAAAAACAACGAGTAGTTGCTCTGGAAGACACGTTTCGCCGCGTAATCATGTTCGGAATCTTGTCTTTGCAGTCGCGGCTTTAGCTGCGTCCAGTCCAGCGGCTAAAGCTCTGGGATGCAGTAGTGGTGAATTAAGGGATGAGCACGGGTTTGCATCGACAACCTCTACGCAAAAATCAAGGTATAACTCTATAAGCATTGAAGATGCTCAGCCTGGCGATAGACTTAAGTGTAATAGAGATGCATACGTTGATCTTGGCAACGCGAGAACATACCTTGATGTTAAGCAGCTTGTCGGAGGTAGGCTTGAGGTAAGCTGGAGAGTTGATGGATATGGTTACGGAAAAGTGAATTCCTTCGACGCTATTGTCTGGAAAGATGGTAAGCCTATTACAAAAGTTATTTCGGGATCCTTAGAAGAGTTTAAATTTAACTTTTATGCCGACGGTGCTGTTATGCAGGTAGCTGGAGGGCCACCGTTTATTGCTAAGTGGGATACTGTTGAGAGCTATGGTCATTCATTAGGTTTAAGTAGACCTCCTTGGGATCGACCTGTAAACTGCGAATTATCAGGGAGGTCAAATGGGAATCGCAATGTCACAATATGTACAAATTTGCATGTAGATGGCGGGCAATTTTACTCGCTTACTGACATCAAGTCCTTAAAATTGACACCAAAACCAACATCAAGACCAAATCCAACACCGACACCAAGTCAAATATCAACTCCAAATCCTATGATTAGAAGCACTAACGTCGCCACATCAACATCAGGTCCGATATTCACTGCGACATCAGGGCTGATATCAACTTCCATATCAGGGTATGATGACCGGGGCATCCTGGAGGATTTATACTCAGAAGACACAGGTGAGAAAGCACCGGGCTCCATTGTGACTACTGCGCTCGTAGACACAGATGTGACGTCAGGTGTTGATTTGGTAGATGATGCGCAAGTTTCGGATGTAGAAGATGAATCGTTAAAAGGTTTGTTTGTGTTCTTGTATGTTTTGCTTGGGGTGGCATCTGTTTTTGGTCTGGCTGTTGTTGCTTTTGGATTAAGACCTTCTCGAGGACGAGTTGCTCCCTTAGGCGATGAGTTTGCGTCTCTGGATGATCTATCTCGTGGCTCAGTTGCTGAGGAGGGTGGTGTTATTGTTGGAGAGGTGGGTTTAGATCTATCTGTTATAGATGGGAGGGAAGGTGTTGTAGTAGAGACGAATATTGATCAGGTAGCTCTAGCTCGTTCTCCTTTTGTACCTACTGCTTCTGAGCCTGATGTTATTCCTGCGGATGGTTGGGTAGGTAATGTGGATTCAGGTTCTGAGGCTGATGTCGAGTCGCTTGGTGGAGATGATTTAGTAGTTGAATCTGATTTAGGCGCTGTTGCGGTTTCTGGCCTTGGGGCTGATTCCCGACGCTCTCAAGATGATGGTGGAGCGCTAGCTTCGGGAGTTTTGTTTGGTTTGGGTTGTGTATACCCTGATAAAGGTTCTTGTTCAGATCCTGTGGAGATCAGAGTTGTTCACGTTAGGCCAGCTGGTTTAGGTGTAGCTGTTGAGGGAATTAATCTTGTGGAGGGTAATGTTCGTCATATTAAGGTTGAGTCCTTTCGTGTTATCAGATAATGTGAGCTGTCTTAAAATTAATTGACTCAGTTAGTGTGGGTGTGCTGTGTTTTTTGATAGATGTGGTACTTTGTTTTAATTAACATAGCTGTTTATTGTTAGTTTTATAAATGTTTCACGTGAAACATGTTCTTTTGTTTTGAGTGGGCTTTCTTATCATCTTATTATATGACAAAGATTTTGCTGTAATATTATCTTAGTTAGGTGTTTGTTCCTAGAAATTTGATGTGTTGTATTGGTTAGATTGGCGTGATTTTATAGGCGTCTTTACTTTTATTTTACTGTTATCTGATGGCATCTTTTGTTGAATGTCTCTTTTGTTTTGTGTTTTTATTTTTTCTTTGCTTCTTTAATGTGTATGGGAGTATATGTTTCACGTGAAACATTTTTTTTGTTCTATTTGATGTCTTTTGTTGTCATAGTATTTGATTTCTTAATGATTTGACGATTCACGTGAAACATTGCTTTTTTTGTTGAGTATATTATGGTGATGAAAATCTTTAATGTTGTTATGATTCGTAGTGTTGCTTCCTCTGTTGCTGTTTTGTCTTGTTTCGTCAGTGTTACATTTTATTTTATACTTTTTATTGAAAGAAACCTGTTTCACGTGAAACGTCTCTTTAGTTCTGTTTCCAGTCTGTTGCTGTCAGGGCATGAGATCTCTTCATAACTTTCTTTTTTTGTAGTGGTTGTTATGTTAAGTTCTTTGTCTTTATAAATGTTTCACGTGAAACATATTTTGTTTTATGATTTTGTTTTTTCGTCTTCCAAATGCTATTATTTTTATAGATTATTGTATGACTAAGCAAGCAAAAATTATTTCTATTTCCAACCAGAAGGGTGGGGTTGGAAAAACGACAACGGCCATTAATATGGCTGCTTTTTTGGCACATGAAGGTTTATCTGTTTTGATGGTGGATTTAGACCCACAGGCTAATGCAACGTCGGGTATGGGGGTGTTAAATTCGCAGCTTGCTGGAGGTGTGTATGAGTTGCTGGCTGGAACAGCTGAGATTAAGGATGTTTTGTATCCCACTTCGTTTGATGGTTTGCATATTTTGCCTTCTTCTCAGGATTTAGCGGCTATTGAGGTGGAGTTGGTTAATCATGTTTCACGTGAAACATGTTTGAAAAATTATCTGGATCAGCTGAGGCCTTTGTATGATGTCATTGTTATTGATTGTCCTCCTTCACTGGGTTTGTTAACGTTGAATGGCTTAGTTGCAAGCGACTTTGTCCTGATACCGGTGCAGTGTGAGTATTTCGCTTTAGAGGGGATTAATCATTTGGTGAGTACTTTAGAGCAGGTAAAGATGCATTTGAATCCTCAGTTAGAGATTTTGGGGATTGTGTTGACGATGTTTGATAAGCGTACGGCTCTAAATAGAGAGGTTGTAGATTCTGCGCGTCGGTTCTTTAAGCGATTGATGTTTCAGACTATTATCCCCAGAAACATAAAGCTAACGGAAGCTCCTAGTCATGGGATTCCTATTTTAGTGTATAATCCAGCCTGTGTAGGAGCTGAGGCATATTTAGAATTAACTAAGGAGGTTATTGATCGTGTCTGTTAAGAAAGAAGCAAAAGCGTTGCCCCGTTTAGGGCGTGGGGTGGAAGCCTTATTTGGAAGATCGTTTGTCGGTGGAGGAAGGTCTGTGTTGGAAATTCCCTTAAAGGATATTGTTGCCAATCAGTATCAGCCACGAAAGACATTTTGTGATGAGGCTTTAGAAAGATTGGTTCATTCGATAAAAGAAAATGGGTTGGCTCAGCCAATTGTTGTTAGAGCTCATATAGAGAGTGGTTATGAGCTTATTGCTGGCGAGAGAAGATTGCGTGCGTGTGAAAAGGCTGGGTTTAGTTCTATCCCTGCCATTATAAAGCAGGTAACGGATAAGCAATCTTTGCAGTTGGCTTTGGTTGAAAACCTGGATAGAGAGGATTTGAACCCGGTTGAAATAGCGTTGGGTTATCAGCGTTTAATGGAAGAATTTCAGTATACTCATCAAGAAGTGGCCGACTTGTTTCATCGTAGTAGATCTGCGGTTACAAATACTTTAAGATTGTTGCAGTTGCCGTCGGATATTCGTGAATTGTTAGTTAAAAATCAATTAACGGAAGGGCATGCGCGTGTTTTGTTGTCTCTTGATGATGAGGATGATGTTCAGAGTGTATTAAGGATGATTTTGTCTGAAGGGATGTCTGTTCGTGAGGCGGAAAGGTTTGCTGCGTCTCTTGGAGAAACAACGATATCTTTGTTTGATGATTCGTCTGAAACTGTGGATAGAGCTGAGTCTGTATATACTGAGAAGGTTAGAGACTATTTCTCTCAAAAGAACATTTCTTTTTCTTATAAACCAAAAGGTGACGGTGGTCGATTAAGCTTCTCGTATAAAGATAAGGATGAGTTGGAGAATTTGTTATCTGTGTTGGGGGTTCTGTAGATTTTTGTTTCACGTGAAACATTGTGAGTCGATTTGTAAGCGATTTTTTAAACCTTAGCATTATTTTGTAATGATTATTATTTTTAATATCTAATAGTAATAGGTTGTTGAAGATGTTGGCTCCACCGCTAAGACCATCTCTAATATAATGTTTTAAATGGATGTTATGATTGTGAGCGTTGATGTTTCATGTGAATCATTAGCAGTTTTCGTGATGTGCTTATGTTCTCATTTTTGCATAATGAAAGGTGTTGATGTTGATACAATGAACATCTTTTGAATCGCTTAGGGCTTCTTTTTGTTTGAGGCTGATGGGGGTGATGATTGTTGCGTTTTTAATCTTAAGATGTTTGCAGATACGTTTGATTTTATCTAGAGGTCCAAATGCTTTGGCCGTAATAATGTGGGGTGATGATTGTGGTTTCCATTCAAATACGTTTTGGGTGATGATCTGTAGATTTTTTAAGTGTAGTTCTTCTTTGACTTGGTGAAGGAAGCGAGTTTTTCTGCTTTTGGATTCGATAGCAAAGACGGTGTTTTTTGGGTTGGTGATGGCGATGGGGATGGCAGGGAGTCCTGACCCTGATCCAAAATCAAAAATGTTTTGAATCTTGTTTTCAATGTGGTGAGCCAGTGTAGTGCTGTCTTGAATGTGAAAGTCTAGATGGTCGTAGGCTTTTTCAGAATAGATGTTGGTGTGGGTGTTATATTCTTTTAGGAGCGAAATGTAGGTTTCTATTTTTTCATTCATTGCGTTTATACAGTATCAGGCGCTTTTGTTTTTGGGAATAGAGAATTTAGCTGTTATTTTGGGGTGTGTTTGTGCTTAGGTGTTCGCTGTAAGGCATTTTTTGGAGAGGGTTAATGGTGTTGTGGCGGGTTTTGTTAGAAAAATATAGCGATAAGTTTGATTGCTTTTTTGATGTGATAGCATATTCCTTTCTTTTTTCAGGGTTATATATTTTGCCCTTTTCCTGTGATTCGGGATGTTTCATGAAATTGTTTGGGTTTCTACTCGATTAGCTTGCTGCGACTTTTTTCTTTTAATCCTGGGATTTTGTGTGTTTCTTTATTTTTATAGTTAAAGTTGCCTTTATTTTATTTTCTAAAGATTTCTGATTTTGACTTAAGGGAGTATTTTGAAGTAATATTTAAATTCCCAGCTCATGGCTTTTGTTTTTGTGATTTAATTTTGTATTTGTGTTTATATTTATGTTTATATTTATGTTTATATTTATGTTTATATTTATGTTTAATATCTTATTTTATTTTAATGATTTAAACTAAATACTTTTATAAGTATTTTATAAGGATAATATGTGTCCGTTAGCTTTTATTTTTAATTCAATTTTTATTTTTCTTTAAAATATCTATAACATTTGCTATTTTTGAACATGTATTGGAGCTAGTTGTTTTTATTGTGTAAAAAATGAAATATATTTGTTTTTGTTTCGATAACTATATAAGATGAATATTGTCGGAATTTATAAACTATATTTATTAAAAGTATCATCGATAATGATCTTGTTTACTCATGGGTCAAATATTTGGAGCTGGTCTCCCCCTTATTTTTTTTCTCTTCTCCAAGTGTAACTTAGCAAAATGTGTTAAATATTTAACACAAATATAGAAATATTTGTATGTTGGAGAATAAGTAAAATGAAAATAAAAAAATTAGACGTCAGTAAATCCATGCTTTCTCATGTGTTTTTAAAAGTATTGTCGGGAGTTCCCGTTAAAAAATGTGGAATAATAGAGGCAACGTGTCTCGAAAAAATTCAAGCAGCATTTAGTGAAAAAAGAACGTTACCCATTCATATTAGTAAAAATATGGGCATTATAGTTAGAGAAAATGGTGATGTAGATATTTTAGATTTAAATACCGACTCTTCTCATACGAAGCAATTAATCAAGCGGTTAAAAGAGAGTTGTCCAAAGATTCAGGATATCAATATCTGGACAAAAACAAAGGGAGGAGAACGAGACCTTGGCTCAACTCCCGATTTTATGGTAGATATAACTCGACAGCTAAAAGAACAACATAAACAAATATTTCACGATCTAGACACAGAACACAATGAAGACATGAAAACAGCTTTGATTAATAGCTTGCTTGATAGCTTTGCAAAAGGCATTACGTTAAGTGATTTCCCAGGATTTACACCATTAGACAAAATAGAGGCAGCTAAAATATTTATTAAACAAAACATAACCCAAATGCAGCAGTCAGGTCATGTTTCGATGCAGGTAGAATATGAAGGCCATACAGACGAAGTAAGTTCAGAAGGGGCTCAATGGTGTCAATGGCATGCAAGTCGCAACACCGGAAACAGCTGTTGGGCAAATGCAGCTTTTGCATATGCAAGCTGTTTAACTGTCGGAGATAGGTCTTTAAATGAATACCTTGAATCAGTTCAAGATCACTCATGCTCTGCGGGAACCACCAGAGTAGATCTTCCCAGAGAGGGAGATGACGGAGGAAAGCAATTTGAAACCTATAGAAAAGAAACGAAAGCTTTATGGCAAATGTTATTAGACCCAAGGGGGGCTCAACTGACAGCAGATCAACGAGCGGCAGTAATCGGGCACATTGTACTGAATATAAATCGCTATTTAAAACCCGTCATTCCATTAGACATTCATCGTCAACAAGATTCTTCAGAGTTACTTTTGATTGGGTTCCGAGAACCTTTTTTGCCATCGGAAAGAATCTTGCTTGAGCATGAAGGAATAGCCCAGCAGTTAGGGGCCAATATTGCGGCTATTCAAAGACAAGGGAAAAGAGCAGGGCAAGGTGACTGGGAAAATATGGGGGCCCCTAGAAGGCAAGTATCTTTTTGGGGCTTAGAAGCCCCTCGGTCTATTACAAATGCAGCTGCCTCTCACGTTAATGAAGACATAGAGCTCGCAACAGAGGATGGTCACGATCAATACACAATTCAACAAGAAGTCATGCAGGGAATTCCAGTAAACTATGTTTGTGTAAAAAGACAAGGCTATCAACGTGGCCCTGGCGGAAAGGCGGTTCTTGTGGGTGGTCAGTTACAGTATCGAAAAGATATGAGTAGTTTCGCTATTCCAACAGGAAAGACCCTGCAGGATGATTTGAAATCTGCCGTGATTCATTTAGGTGGAGAGACATCTAATGCGGGACATTATATCTCTGTTGTTAGAGGGCCTGGCGGCACTTTTTTTGAAATCAACGATGACACTGTAAGTGTTATAGGGGACATCGCTGCCTATTGGGAAAGCAGCGCTAAACAAAATGTATTGTTAGCGAACTTTAACCATATAGAAGAGTCTGTAGCAAGCACCTCGGCCTCAGCCGGATCATCATCATCATCATCATCATCATCATCATCGGCAGAAGAAGCTCACGTTAAGGCTGTTGATTCTATGAATCATCTCTTAGTTTTATTGAGCCTCGGTATTCCTCTATCAGGATTTTCACAAAATAAGATTCCATGTTCCAGGTCTTCATCTCCTGGATCAGAAAACTCTGCAGGATCATCAATGGGGCATACCCTATTACAGCAATTTGAAGAGGTAGGGGCGATTACTCACGTTATGCCTCATCAATTAAAGGCTCTCCAAAAAGTCTTGGAAGCCGTAAATGAAGAGGGCGGGAATAAAAGAGCGTTAATCGAAGCGGCTACAGGTGCAGGTAAAACCTATATTTCGTTTATAATCAATCATGTTCAATTTGTCCTAGAAAACACAATGAACATTATGATGTTTCCCACAAAAGCTTTGGTAAAGCAAGCCAAAGATGAGTATATAAGATATGGGCAAGAAGCGCCTATTATCACCATTTCAGATAGTGAATATAGCTATGTAGATCCCCAAAAAACCGATTCTTCTAGAAAAAAGTTTACCTCTATGGATAGATTATCTGAATTTTTATTACAAGAAAAAGAGAAAGTAGAAAAAACAGGAGTCAGATTTAATAGTCCTCAAGTATTGTGTACATATAACGTGTTTAGAAGCAAGCATCCAGAACTCAGTGAGCTAGCTAAAGCATTGGGGATAAGCCTGGGTAATGTCAGTGTTGATGAAGCGCATCATGTCAGAGAGGATCAAGGAAAAAAACTAAAAAAAGAAGACAATATCACGACTCAATCACTGGAAAGTTTTCAGAAAACACATCAATGCTCAATCCTCGGGTTCACCGCGAACATACAAGAAAAGACACAGACGTTTTTTGGGAAACCGGTGTATTCATATACCCTGAAACAGGCTGTGTCAGAGGGCGTTGTTCTAGACTTAAGAGAGGCTAGGATTGAAAGCTTGAAAGTTCGAGGATGTAAATTAGACAAAGAGGGAGACGATCGTTTAACAGCACGATTTAAGTCTATGTACCCCAATAAACTACAAAAAACTAATAAGCTAGGAAGGTACAGAAAAGATTATCCAGAAGAATATTCCCGTCCATCGTTTAGAGATTTAGAGCTCGGAATTGAACAAGAAAGAATTACAAAGCTTGGAGAAGAGGTAGATCAATTAGCAGGAAAATCGGTTTGTGTTGTGGTAAATTCAAAAGAAGAAATTAAGAGGTTTTCACAAGGATTAGGACACCCAAAGAATGTTAGGTGGGTAGCTAAAAACGCACAAAAAGTTGACTTAGATAATACTGAACATGTGGTGTTATTCATTCCAGAGTCGACATGTAAAACATGGAGACAAAAGATTAAGAAAAGTCAGTGTGCCCAGGGAGGAATGGATGTTGATCAATCAATACAGATTGAAGAGCTTCACGACACAACTATACATCAAAAAGCAGAGATATTCGCAGATCATTATATAAAATGGATAGAGGGCAAAAGAAGAGAAGGTGGAACTTTTGAGGCGAGGAAATCTTTAGCCTATGTTAAAAGCAAAGAAGAGGCTCAGATATATGAACAGGTTTTAAGAAGAAAATTACGGGATAAAGGCCATTTAAGATCTGAGGACAATCCAGAGGGAGTATGTTGTGACTCTGTTTACTCAGGAAGTATAGGAAGACAAGATGATGAGGTTTTAGAAGACTTGCGAAAAGGAAGTTTTCTACAAATTTCATTTTTAGTTGAAAAGTGGAAAGAAGGGGTGGATATTTCAAGCATAGACTCCGTCTTTTTATGTCGAACAAAGGGTGTAGGTGATTTAAAGCAAATTTTTGGACGATTGGTTAGAAAGGGAGGACTTCCTTTAGAAGTCCATGATTTTGCAGATAACACATTGAGTGCAGTTAGAGATTGGCTTTTTTCAAACGTCAAAGATAAAGATTTTAAGAGTAAAGCTCCTGACAAGGGATCTGTTGTAGAAAAAAGTGCAGCTCGTGATTTGCAGGATGTAAGGTACGGTGTCACCTATACTGAATTACTACATCTTCAGCGATTAATTTTACCTGAAGAAGTTTCTGATGCTAGTGATGATGATTATGATAGCGATTACTCTGATGAACTCATAATAGTCACAGAAAAGGTGGAGATAAGCATTTTTAATACAACACTCAATGCCGCAACGGCGGCTTATGACCAAGATCCGAAAGGATTATACGAGAAAAAAGCGTTGGCATTATTAAGTGAGGCATCAGAAAGCCTTGTTCAAGCTCTTTTAGCCATATTGTCTGTAAAAACAGACTCAGATTTAGAAGCGCGTAATTTGCATCAAAAGTTGAGTTCAGAACCTGCTGGAAGACTTCCGAAAAGAAGAAGGGTATCGCCTAAAGCAGCCTCTTCAGATTTAGATGATGAATTCAGCGACAGTGATGACGATAGTGATATAGACGAGGAAAGTCTAGATACAAAATCAAAAACATTAGCGGAAGTTTTATTCGGCGTTTGTGGGAAAGCTTCTACGTTTAAACGTAAATATCTGGACTATGTAAAAAGTTCCCAACGAGATATAGCGGCATATTTTTCAGGAATCGAATGTGCTCAAAAAAAAGAGAGTTGTAAATAAAATAACAAATTATACACACAAATAATATTAAACAACACACATATTAAGAAATAAGAAAAGATAAATATCTACCCCTAAACACTGACTGATAAAGAACATAACACCTAAAACACTCATCTATACAATGTTTCACGTGAAACAATCTTCATCGCAGATACTCAGAAAACTTATCTTTAAAAGCAGAAAAAAGTAAGTCTCTAACTTCCGAAAACTTTTCTTTATCATAAAAAGCAGGGTCATCAAAAGGCCAATGCAAGCGAAAACCACTAAGGAGATTCAAGCTTACATGATCTCTAGAAAAATCACTAAGTGTAACGATGAAATCAAAGCCCTGAAGAGGCAAATCCTCAACAGACTTAGACTGATGAAAAGAAATATCAATGTCTATATCATACATAATTTCTATAGCCAAAGGATGAACAAAAGAAGACAAAACACCCGCACTATACACCTCTACTCGATCCCCATATAAATACCGAATAATCCCCTCCGCCATTTGAGATCTACACGAATTCGCCGTACACACGACAAGAACAGTCCTCTTTTTCATCTAAACAAAAGATTCCCTAACACATAAAAAATAAAACATATTACAAAGATATTTACACTGTAAATAGATAAAGAAAATAGCAAAATACAAGAATGTTTCACGTGAAACATTATATCTCCAAAATTGAGCAGAACACGACATATAGAAAAATTGATATCATTCGAAAATTGAAATATTTTGCAAATTTATTCCATACTAATTAATATAATTGAAATTTATTCAAAATAAATTACGACAACTATTTACTGCGGTAATTATATTGCACAAAACAACAAAAGAAATAAAACGCATAAAAACTAAACTAAGGAGAAAATAATATGAAATGGTTAACTCAGTTTCGTGGAGTACCAAACACGGCAAGTACAGCGCCTAAAAAAGGAACTACAGGAGAATCAAATAATGAAAAACCGAGAAATAAATTAACACCACAACAGAGAGCTCAACGCAACCTTAAAAAATTAAATCAAATGGGCCCCGTATCTATGCAAGAAGCATTAGAAGTACTAACAAATTATAGCCCCTATTAAAAACCTAAAGATCAAACGTTTTCCGCTTGATTCTCCTATACTAATCAACTATAGTAAAAAGAGATACCATGGAAAACACACTAACAGAAATCGAGAAAATCCAAACTGGAATAGAGGGCTTTGACAAGCTCACTTATGGAGGCCTACCCAGAGGTCGCGCATATCTAGTCTCTGGAGAGCCTGGCACAGGAAAAACCATATTCACCCTACAATATTTGTTGGAGGGATTAAAAAATGGCGAAAAAGCAACATATATATCTATTGATGAAAAACCTACCCACATCATTGCAGACGCTCACGCTCTTGGCTGGGACTTAACCCCGTATCTAGAAAAAGGACAACTACAAATTATTGATATTACAGAGTATTTCGGCTCAACTCAGGACAAAGCAGGGAACAAACTAAATATCACAAATATCGTGACCAATATCAAAAATTTTATACACAATCACGGGTCTCAACGAGTCGCCATAGACCCCATCGCCCCACTCATCTTTTCAGACTCTGAAGTAAGTTCCGTTATTCAATATATTCGATCCCTCATTTTTACCGTTGAATCTATCAAAGACTGCACCACTCTCCTAACGTCCTATATCCCCGTTGGTTCAGACAAAGTCAGTTGTTTTGGCATAGAAGAATTTGCCGCCTCAGGCATTATTGTCTTAAAACTCATCACACAAAACAACAAACGTATACGATCCATTGGTGTCAGAAAAATGAGAAGCACGCGTATCGATCTTTCTGAATATAGCTACGAAATCCTCCCCAACAGAGGTCTCACACTTCGACAACCACTCTAATGCAAAAAATATTAATCGCAGACGACGAAGCAAATATATTAATGCTCTTAGAAATCATGCTAAGAGATTTAGATGTAGACATCTTATCTGCTGAAAATGGAGAAATTGCGATAGAACTCGCCAAAAAAGAAAAGCCAGACCTCATCATCTCCGATGTCGTCATGCCTAAAAAGAATGGATTTGAGGTATGTAGGGAAGTTCGTAATTCTCAAGATATAGACGACACGCCCATTATATTGCTATCAGCCTTAGGAGATGAATACAACAAACTAACCGGCTTTGATGAAGGCGCCAATGACTACATGATCAAACCCTTTAATGTTGAAGAATTAAAAGCACGTGCAAAATCCCTTCTATCTCGTCAAAAATCTAAAAAGAAAAGCCCCGACCCCAAACCCTCCACTCTTACAGCACAAAAAGTTTCTACGACACCCTCCCCCACTTCATCCCCAAATCAAACCGCCAACAGCTTATTTCAAACCCTTCCAAAAGGGTCCAACATTTTAGTTGTCGGCCCTACAGGTGTAGGCAAATCGTCTTTTTGTAGGAATTTTATTAGCGAAGGCATCAACAATAAAGAAAAATGTCTCGTCATCGCCATTGACGATGATCCAAAAAAAATTAGAGATACATTAAAAGAAAACATCAGCTCATCACTTCAAGAAGAAGAAAACAAAAAAAACATCGCCTTTGTCGATGCCTACTCCTGGTCCTCTTTAAACCCTCCAGAAAACGAGACCTTTATGCTAAGCGGATCACTAGAACTCAACCAATTATCTGGCGTCATCTCCGATGCAAGCTTTTCTATTGGTCAAAGCATCCAACAAAAGAATGGAGGTAGACGCATTATCGACTCTCTATCATCATTATTAATCAATTTCGAACTTGGTGCTGTTCAGCAATTTATTAATCAAATAGCGCGGACAGCAGTCGCCTTTGGAGAGGTCACTACATTATTTGTCATCGAAGAAGGAACCGTCGATGAGACAATGTTAAATAATGTTAAATATATAATGGATGGGGTCATCGAATTTAAGCGTGAGAACGATGAAAAGCAATGTCGAATTGCATCTATGAAATGGGCGGATTACAGCAATCATTGGATTAAAATTAGCTCCTAGATCACACTGTCTTCTAGAACATCTCTAAATTCCGAGATTTCTATCCCCTTCAAAAAAAATTAACTGATCAACTTGAATAAATCAGGACTTTAATTGAATCAAATGAATAGTCTGTCGTCGCCGAGTTCCCACAGACACCATACTAATTTTCACACCCGTTTTATTCGCTATATAGTCTACATAATCCTGTGCATTTTGTGGTAACTCCTGCATATCCGTCATCTGAGAAATATCCTCTTTCCACCCAGGAAGCGTCTCATAAACAGGTTCACACTGCGTATATACATCCAAATCCAACGGAAACTCTTCTAAAAGATCCCCCTCTTTTGTCTTGTAATGTGTGCACACCTTAATTTCATCTAAACCATCTAAGACATCTAACTTCGTTAAACAAATTTCTGTTAAGCCATTCACTCTAATCGCATATTTCAAAATAACCAAATCCAGCCAACCACAGCGTCTGGGACGCCCAGTAGTCGTACCAAATTCACCCCCACGCTCTCTTAAGAACTCTCCCTTATCATCATGCAACTCCGTCGTAAAAGGGCCCTCTCCTACTCGGGTCAAATACGCTTTGGTAACACCCACAACTTGGTCTATTTTATGCGGTCCTATACCAGCCCCCACACAGGCTCCTCCAGAAATAGGGTTGGAAGACGTCACAAAAGGATAAGTCCCGTGATCAACATCTAATAATGTCCCTTGAGCCCCTTCCATAATCAGGTTTTTCCCGGCATCTATCGCTTGATTCACAAACAAAGACGAGTCAATCAAATAGGGAGCTAACTTTTGACCATACTCTAAATATTCTGTAATCATCGCCTCTAAATCTAAAGAATCCTTAGGAATCTGACTAAAAATATCTCGCTTCGCCACCTTCTTTCTAAACACATCTTCTTTTAGAAGATCTTGCATGCGAATACCCACTCGCGTCACCTTATCTGTATAGGCAGGCCCTATCCCCTTCCCTGTTGTTCCTATTTTTTCAGCGTGTCTTTTCGCTTCCTGTCTGTTATCCAAAATACGATGATATGGCAAAATCACATTAGCAATAGATGAGATTTTTAATTTATTTGGATTCACCTCAATCCCCTGAGAATGAAGCTTCTCAATCTCTTGCAACACCGCCGCAGGATCTACCACCACCCCATTTGCAATCACAGAACAACACGAATCATATAAAATTCCCGAAGGAATGACATGCAATTTAAAGGTGCTCTCTCCTACACATACCGTATGACCAGCATTATTCCCGCCCTGATAACGCACGACTAAATCAGAATGCTCGGCTAAAATATCCGTAATCTTTCCTTTTCCTTCATCTCCCCATTGGGAACCTACTATAACTTTTACCGCCATACGTAACCCTTCCTTCATTAAACTATTAAATACTAATTTTTGTTGTTCTCTTCTTTAAGAACTGTTTGAAACACAACCTTTTAATTATACCAAAGACAAAAAAACTATAAAAGGACTTTCTGCATTTACAAGAAAAAAATTTTTATTTATGACTTCTTTTTTATATTAAAAATGATCTTTTTTTTTATTTTTTTTTATTTTTAACCTATTTTTACAGTCATAAAAAACTAAAATAAGTAAACCAACACAACCGCCTTCCCCATCATACAATCACCCAAAGATTATAATCCCTTTTTCAAAACTCATATAAAACAATAATCAAATTAATCCTGAAATCAAGAGGATCGATAGTTTGACCAATTTTGGCTATAGTACTTTTTAAACCATTTTTCAGCCTCTTCAACACTTTGTTCTACACCTGTTCCATATTTATACATCAATCCCAGAGTATATTGCGCATCTACATTTCCTTGCTCCGCCGCTAATCGATATAGCCTAGCGGCTTCCTGATTATTTTGAACTACCCCTTTTCCATGTCTATACATCCATCCCAGATTAGTTTGGGCTCTGCAAAATCCTTGCTCCGCCGCTAATCGATATAGCCTAGCGGCTTCTTGATCACTTTGCTCTACCCCTCGTCCATATTGATACATCCGCCCCAGATTATTTTGTCCTAGGGAATTACCTTTCTCCGCCGCTAATCGATATAGTTTCACAGCCTCTTCATCACTTTGCTCTACCCCTCGTCCATTTCGATACATCCACCCTAGATTAAATTGTGCCTCCTCATCTCCTTTATCAGCAGCTAATCGATATAGCTTCACAGCCTCTTCATCACTTTGCTCTACACCTTTTCCATATTGATACATACATCCCAGCTTACATTGTGCCTCTGCCATTCCTTGTTCCGCAGCTAATCGATATAGCTTCACAGCCTCTTCATCACTTTTCTCTACACCTGTTCCATTTTCATACATACGCCCCAAATGATATTGAGCCTCTGCATGACTATGTGTCCCGGGATGCCCTTGACCCACAGCTAATCGATATAGCCTAGCGGCTTCCTTCAGATCTTTCGCCACACATTCTCCATTTTCATACATCCTCCCCAAAATATATTGAGCCTCCGCAAGTCCTTGATCCGAAGATAATCTATATAGTATCGCAACCTTTGTCATTCTATCTTCTTCACTCATTTGAGGGTCTCCCCCTAGCACATTTCGATACAGCAAACCCAGATTATATTGTGCCGAAGTATGTCCTTGCTTTGCAGCTTTTAAATACCACTGAGCGGCTTCTACATCACTTTTTTCTACACCTGTTCCATATTTATACATCAATCCCAGAGTATATTGCGCATCTACATTTCCTTGCTCCGCCGCTAATCGATTTAGCCTAGCGGCTTCCTTCAAATCTTTCTCTACCCCTCTTCCCTCTTGATACATGCATCCCAGATTATATTGGGCAACGGGATATCCTCGATCCGCAGCCAATGTATACAATTCAACAGCTTTTTTATAACTTTTCTCTACCCCTTGCCCACGTTGATACCTCACACCCAAATTATTTTGTGCTATTGAATGTCCTTGATCCGCAGCTAATTTATACCATTCACACGATTTTTTTAAATCTTTTGTAACCCCTTGTCCCTCGAGATATATACATCCTAGAGTATATTGAGCCTCTGCAAATCCTTGATCCGCAGCTAATCGATATAGCCTAGCGGCTTTCTTCAGATCTTTCGCTACACCTTCTCCATTTTCATACATCCACCCCAGTACAAATTGTGCCCCAACATATCTTTGTTTTACCGCTAATTTAATCCATTTAACGGATTCTTTCAGTCTATCCTCTTCACTCATTTGAGGGTCGGTCCCTTTTCCGTCTCTAAACATGCATCCCAGATTATATCGCGCCTCGGCAATTCCTTTATTCGCAGCTAATGTGTATAGTCTAACCGCTTCTGCCATTCTATTCTCTTCACTCATTTGAGGGTCTATCCCGTTTCCATCCCGATACATATTCCCCAGCGAATTTTGCGCGAGGAAACTCTTTCGATTTGCAGCTGTTGTATACCATTCAACCGCTTTTTCATAATTTTTCCTTCCCTCTATTCCCTCGTGATACAAACACCCCAACTTATATTGAGAATGTGAACTTATACCTGAAATATTTCCTAACTCTTCTAACTTTTCTAGAGCCTTCCTATGTCCTAGCTTCGCAGCTGCTGAATAGAATTTTTCAGCTTTTCTATAATCTTTTCTTATTCCACGTGTTCCCCCTACATACATACCCCCCAGATTATATTTCGCCTCAAGGTGTCCTTGATTTGCAGCCAATGTATACCATTTAAGGGCTTCTTTTTCATTTGTTTCCTCCCCTCTTCCACAGGCATACATATTCCCCAGAGCCAACTGCGCATCAGCATTTTTTTGATTCGCAGCTAATTTAAACCATTTCATGGCTTCCTTTAGATTTTTCGCCACACCTTCTCCCTGTTCATACATCCATCCCAGTTTATATTGTGCCGGAGCATTTCCTTCCTCCGCTGCTAATGTATTCCATTCAAACGATTTTTCATAACTTATCTCTTCCTCTACTTCTTCTTCAAACATCATGCACAGAGCATACAGTAAATCAGCAGATCCTTGCTCCGCAGATTTTTTTACCAGACTTTCATGATTCTTACGTACAACACACTCAATATATCGACCTATTTCTTTATATTGTGAACCTGTTATCTCAGGGGTGAATTCTATATTTTCATACCCTTGTATTAATCTGGTTTTCAGACGTATTAGCTCAGCTTGAAGTCGATAAGGATTATGAATCCATTCCATATAAGATTCCCCGTCTTTTCTGGCCTGATTTAATATGGGTATAATGTCCGAGAAATCTTGCTCTTTGTTATTTTTTCTTGGCAAAACTTTAGATCCTACACTAACTGTCGTTTTTCTTTGATCATAATAAGCCCTTAATCTTTTATATTTTTCACCTACGGCCCCTCCCTTTCTCCTTGCTTGAGAAGCGACCTTTGACATCTCCTCCATTCCAGAAATCACTGCAGGAAAATGCTCTATTTCCTGTATTACGCCTGATGTAAATAGAAAGTTTGGAGTATATATATCCCTCCCATCATCAGAGTTAGGAAAGAGATCTTCTGCAGAACTAAGAACTCCAAGCATTGGATCCGCATACACGACTTCTCCTGTTGGCAACTTAAACCATGTAATGACATGATAATCCGACGATTCTACCCCATCCTCACCTTCTATGGATCTAAGTAAATAGCCTATTTGAATTGTATCTGTATCATCAATAGTCTGTTCAAATGCTTCGATAGTCTTTTGCTTTTCTAACTCTATACCTTGTTTCATGTCTACTTCTAACGAATCTAGAGGCTTATCTTTTCTATAGCAGTCTTCTATCGCTTTTAACCTATACTCTCTTTCTTCTTCAGAACCAGTATCTATATAGATTACGGTATCATTCGCTATCGTTTGTTCATCTATGTCTGCAACTTCCGCTACTTCAAAGTGGCCAGACTCAATAACTCTAATAAAGGATTGGCAGCACCTCACGCAGTTATTTTCCCCTCCCTCTTTATTGATCGCTTGAAACCACCCCCCATCTTTAGCTCCCCGAGTTTTAGTAATCATCGTGACAGCTCTATACCACTCCCTGTCTTTTAAGTAGTCAGACTTTACAAATGCCTCTAAGGCCTCTTTAAAATCCTTTTCCGACTCATCTATCTGATCAACTGACATCGCAGCATTTAATTTTTCCAATAGTTTCCGTAATGTCACTATGTCATAATTGTCTTTTAAGAGAATTTCGCACCATTTTCTAATCTTAGGATCGTCTTTTATAACAAATGTCTCTACAGCACTTATCATTGCTGCTTTTTCCTTCGCATACGTTCCGTAGGCTAATTTTTCTTCTATTTTAGTTAATCTT
>QFBQ01000026.1 GCA_003265885.1 Candidatus Marinamargulisbacteria bacterium SCGC AG-343-D04 | reverse complement strand
TGCCTATATTTGAGTTTATCTCGCTTAGAGTATGTTTTCCTATAATTGTTTGTGCGTTCTTTATAAATAGAAAGCAAATTATAGGCCAATTTTCGGGTTGGAAATTACTTATTTCAATATTAAGTTTTATACGAGTAGTATGTCAGATGCTTTGTTTCTATTTAACGTCATCATTATCCTTAACGGTAATGTTATTTTATTTGTGGCCTATTATTCATTACATTGTATTAATATTCACACGAACAGAAAAAGTATCTCGATTAAAAGTTGCGTGTTTGTTTGTGGGTCTTTGCGGGGCCTTTGTTGCGACGAGAGATCCTTTAGTGAGTTACGATCAAAACACAATAATAGCCATTTTTTTAGCGATTATATCGGCTATTTTGATAGGAGTTAATACTTTTTTCATAAAAAGACATTTAGAAAAGAGCTCGGCGCTGGAGATTGTATTTACATTAAACATTATAGGGACGATATGTTTATTACCTCTTTTATACAGTGCCTTTCATTATCCTGTTTATGAAATAACATTAGGGGCTGCAAATGGAGTGTTGATTGGATTTGGATCATTTTTCTTGTTTTTTTCATCCATCAAAACGATCCCCTCTTCGTTGACGGCATTGTTTTCTTATTTAGAAATACCTAGCACTTTACTTTTGAGCATTTTATTTCTGTCTATATGGCCAACATCTTTAGAGCTTATTGGGGGGGTAATGATTATGGTTTCGTCTATTATTATATTGAATTTTGATGACAAAAAAGTATTGCTCAATCCATAAGGATATTCAGCCTAAATTTTCTAATGTACCAAAGACCTATGATGATTATGGGTTGGCTCAGCAGCATAGTTATTCTGTATTGACTAGTCAGTTACCGGATAAAGCATCGACTGTTTTAGATTTAGGGTGTGGAACGGGGAAGCATACGAGCGACTTACACCAGCGCATAAAAAGTAAGAAAACGGTAGGGATAGACCAATCTTTGCCGATGATTAAGTATGCCCGAAAATACCATGCCTTTAAAGAGGTGGACTTTATTCATGCAGATATTGAGGATTTTTACCCGAAGATGTCAGTAGATATTATTTTTTCTAATGCGACCCTGCAGTGGGTTACTAGTAATGAGGTGATTCAGAGGGTGTGTAAGGAAAGCATGCATGATACGACACAATTTATTTTTTCGGCATTTTTGCCAGGAACATTTAAGGAGTTATCGGAATCATTGGATGATCTTTTTGAAAGAAGAGTAGACTTTCCCTGTCATTCATTTCGAGATGTAGATGATTATAAAGCGTTAGTGAAGCCTTTGTTTAGGCGTTGTGAGTTTAGCAGAAAAAAGATTATAGTTGTGTTTGATTCGGTAAAAGAGTTATTGA
The DNA here is from genome assembly GCA_003265885.1 of Candidatus Marinamargulisbacteria bacterium SCGC AG-343-D04. GTDB lineage: Bacteria > Margulisbacteria > Marinamargulisbacteria > AG-343-D04. The sequence continues at coordinate 18,034 of QFBQ01000026.1, read as the reverse complement.
TGTCGATTAAGAAAACGGGAGTAGCAAATGAAGTGAGTCCAATATTTTTAACGCCTAAAAAATTACAACGATTACACGAGATGATGAGTAAGAGAGAGGGGGTTGTGGGGAGTTATGATGTGGGATTTTTTAAGTGTTATTAAGCAGTATTAAAAGCCCATTTTAATTTCTATAAAGGGTTGGAGAGAATTGTTATAGAAAGATTCTCCAAAAGTAAGGCTAAGCGGGAATGCCCATATGGTAGCTAATAGTTCTTGTTCGATATATATCCCAAAAACGGCGGCTTTGACAGATGAGGAGTAGTCGGTAAAAAAAGCAAGAAAGGTATCTTCAAAAGAGAGGGAGGGGGAGTAAGAGGAGAAGGGAAAGAGATTGCCGACGTTTAGCATGATATCAAGTGAAGATTGAAGTGCGCGGGTGTTTTTTATTGTTACGTAGCGGTAACCTCTTAAGATATCATTCATGGGGTATTGATAGGTATAGTTTACCTGTCGTTTGATACTGAATTTTTTATGAGAATAGAGGCTGGTGTATGATGCGAAGTAGTGGCTAGACTCTGGAAAAGCCATAGCAGACATGTGGGCTTTGATAGATCGCCATCCTAGAGATATAGACGAATAAAGGCCATATTGGTATTGGGGTTGAAAGATAATTCCTGTGTAAATATCTTGGATTCCTTGAGATAGAGAGGTATAAACAGAGCGTTCAATTAAGACTCTTTTGGAGCCAGAGTTCCAATCAAAGTTTAGGATGTAGGGGAGGAAGTGTTTACTGGTGATATTTCCTTCTATGCCAGTTCCATTAAAGAGGGTGTGGTAGTGAAGGAGTCTTAGGTCATCTTCGCCATAATTGAAGACTCCCATTTTAATAGAGGGTAAGGAAGCTTTTGTACTGCTCCATAATGCATTGATGGGGTGAGATGGGGGGCGAAAGTTAGGTCTTTTTTCAAGTGATGGAGGAGCTGTTTTCTGTGGGGGGAATGACTTTTTGTGAATAGATTGAGAGTATAAGGCAATTTCATTTTTTCCAGGAACAGTAAAAAACAAAGAAGAGCCAATGGGAATTCCATTCCCGACGTAGGTTCCGGTGGATAGAGAGTGAGCAGAAGAAGAAAGCAAGTCTATGGACAGTGTTTGGGATCCTTTGGGGGTATATTGAGTAAAGCTGGCTACAGAGTCAGTGAGTTGAATTCCTGTTAATGCTGTTTCGGATTGAAAGAGAGTGGTAGGGGTCATGTTGGGGAAACGGAGTGTAAACAGTTCCCATTGTTGATTTTCGTTGATACCGAGGCAGGCAATGGTATTTGTTTCGCTGTCACATTCTGCTACAGACAGGTTAAGAGTGGCTAGTTTTTGAGGGTTTTGTTCATGAATGAGGTTCCAAGAGCTTTCAGTAGACCATACTGTGTTATTGATAATAAGAGTTTTGTCATCTTCTAGAGCAGCAAAGGCATCGATTTTTCCGCTAAAGATGAGTTTCCGTTTTTTGTCTGTTTTACGGATACGATACAGATCTGTGATATAGCCTTTTCCACGATTAAGTAGTGAGTGGAAGCCATTTTTCGTATTTTGAAAGGCTATATAATAGTGATGTTCAGAAAACTGAATGGGAAGGGAGGGAGGGCGATAGAGACGTTGAGTGCTTGTCCAGGACTGGGTTTTTGTAGAGAAAGAGCGAAGAGTGATGTAGGGGATTCGAAGAAATGGGGCAGGGTAGTGCCATTGAGTGCTGTTGATCCAGAGAGTATTTTTGTCGGCAGAAAGAGAGTTGGTGTAGGTATGTTCTGGCGTAATTTTTTGGCCTTGAATGCTCCATTTATCTAGAGACTGTTCTTCTGTGAGGAGCCAGTCACTGTAGAGATCTTTGAACGATTTTCCGAAGACTTTTTTAGCAGATTTATCATAAAAATATCGAGGAGCGATCATGTTTAGGATAGATCCTTGTTGAGTTGAATAGTCTTTAATAAATTGTCGAATGGAGGGTTGCCCGTATTGTTTGGCGAGGTAACGAATAAAGCGTCCTCCGTATAGGTAGGGGGTACTACCAAAAGGGTATTGTTTGGGCGATGTGATATTTATGTCATTAAAGGAGAGCAGTTGTTTTTGAGAAGCGGCTTGTTTGAAGTAGGCGGTGACAGAGGGGTTATTGAGACGGCCCATGGATGGGGATAATTCGGATTCTATGTATACGGCTAACCCTTCGGAGAACCATGTGGGGGAGAAGGCGTGAGGGTAAAAAGCGCTACCAAATAATTTTTGTTTCCAAGAGAGGTGAGGAGAGATGGCAGATAAGTGAGCTGTGTGTACTAATTCGTGGATGACGAGCATATCTAGCCAGTTATTTGTATAGTAAAAGTAAGGAGATAGAAATGCATCGGCGGTGTATAGGCGCATTTTTAGAGGGAATAGAGTGACCATTCCATTAGGGTTTTGGCCTATATCTTCGATGATGAGAGGGAAAGGGGGCGGGGATACGCCTAAGATTTTGTTCACTTTGGGTTGGAAGTATTGGATGGAATGAATGGCCTGGTAGGCTTGTTGGGTTTTATGTTTAGGGTAATAAACGGTAGCGCCTAGACTATGAATGGCTTCCCAACTAAGAGCTGATATAGTGTGAGAGGAGAGCAGTATGGATATGCAAAAAAAGATGAGTTTTTGGGTATAAGTGGGGATCATACTATTTCATTATTGTCTTTGGTTGATTATGTATTGATTTTACTCTAAAAAAAACTATATTAAAATGAGCATTTTTTAGTTACACTATAGTGGATATGGTCAATAAAATCATATGGAAAATAATATTTTTAATAGGAGTACTTGCTATGACATCCTCGTGCCAAGAAGAACAATTGGATACTTCATTACTAAAAAACAAAGATAACCCAGTGGCTAAGATAGAGACGACAATGGGAGATATATTTATAGAACTTTATCAAGAAGATGCGCCAGTGTCTGTTGCTAACTTTTTAGAGTATGTAGAAGACGATTTTTATTCAGGAACTATTTTTCACCGTGTTATTGATGGATTTATGATCCAAGGTGGAGGTTTTGAGTCTGGATTTAAAGAGAAGGCAACGAAAGACCCTATTAAAAATGAGGCTATTAATGGTGTAAGTAATGATAGAGGGACTATTGCGATGGCGAGAACCAATATTATTGATAGTGCTACGAGCCAATTTTTTATTAATGTTAAAGACAATGATTTTTTAAACCATCAGGATAATACTCCTCCGAGATATGGGTATGCGGTATTTGGGAAAGTGGTTGAAGGTTTAGATGTTGTGGATCAGATTAAATCTGTTAAGACAGCGTCTGTTCCGCCATATGATGATGTTCCAGTTTCTGATGTTATGATAGATAAAGTCATTATCATTAAGAAATAAATTATCAGCAATATATAACCAGTACGTTTTTTTAGCATCGTTAAATATCAAAAAAAGCAGATTTTGCTCTCATTCGTTGGTGATGAGGATTAAAATATAGCAATCTTATTTTTGTAGGGGCAACTGATCTTTCTGTCTTTCCAAAAATAGATTTAGGATTTAATAGTTGTTTTAAAAGACTTTCTTTTTCCTTCATACTGAAAGTAGTAAAATTATTTTACCAACTATATATTTGTTATTTTGCGCATTTTAGCTTGTATTGTGCCTTTTTATACATAAAATGCATTTATAGGTAATTTTATTTATTTTTTATTAGGATCAGTCATCCTTTTAAAGATAGAGTCAAGCATGGAAATGATTTGTTTAGATGATTTCATTTGTGCAGAAGGACCTTCTCCTCCTTGACACCATGGATCTGGATGGTTGATTAGTTGTTTAGCTTGATTAATGCTATTTGTTTGTTGAGTACTTTTTGCATGATTTAGCAAAATTTCCGCTTTTTCGGTAGCGCCTGAAGCATTTTTATATAAATCTGTTAATTCGCCTAAATTTTTGGAAGACCCTCTTGTATTTGTTCTAACGGCAACACCTGTGACATAACTTAGAAACCTAGCACTCATTGAAAAACCCACCTTTTTTAAAATTTATAAGTTGTACTGAAATTAAGTATAGTTCTAGAGTACTTTTTTTTGAAGTATCAATAATTTACAGATTATTTTACAAGATTCGATATTCTTTTTACACAAAAGATTCATATGGCCACTTTTATATAGGGATGTTTCATTTATATAGCTTGGTTTATTTTTATATATTAAATATACTTTATTCGAAGGAATATAGCTTTATGGATTCTATTAGTCAATTTGTGTTGGGAGCCTCAGTCGGATATCTTCTTGCGGGGAAGGACCGGGGGAAAAAAGCTATTTTTATTGGAGGTTTAGCCGCAACACTTCCTGATTTGGATACTTTTTTTATTAAACCGTTTGAGTACGATGATTTAACCATGTTAATTCATCATCGCGGATTTACCCATTCTCTTTTATTTGCAGTATTAGCGCCAATATTATGTGCTTGGGGGAGTAGATCTTGGTTTAAATCTTTAACCTTCAAAGGATTATATTGGTGGTACTTTTGGGTGTTTTTAACCCATTCTTTATTAGATTGTTTTACAAGTTGGGGAACACAGTTTTTTTGGCCACATCCTTACAAAGTCGCCTTCAATGCAATTTTTATCATCGACCCTCTTTATACCTTACCTTTAATGATAGGTCTTTTAGGATATAAACGCCCTGGTTGGGTAAAAAAAGGGGTAATTATTAGTTGTATGTATCTTCTCTTGTGTGTAGGAATGAAGGGGTATATGTATCATCGTATCAAACAGAGTATTCAGGTTCAGTCTATTCCGGCTATTCGATTTACGTATAGACCTACACCGTTTAATTGTTTGTTATGGAGTACTACGATTGAAAGTAAACATCATTTTTTCTTTAGTACATATTCGATTTTTGATTCGAAGTCTTTTTCTCCTATGTTTGCGGTGCCCAAGCAACATCACCTTTTACCTTATGAGCAGATGCCCTCACGATTAAAGTCGTTAATCTATGTGACTAAAGAGTATTATAGTTTGGAGAAAACTGCGTCAAAAATGATCGTTAGAGATTTAAGATTTGGATTATTTGGGGACCCTCTTAGATATGGCCCTATCCATATTTTTTCACATGAGATACAGAGGCCTATATCTGAATCTAGTCGAATTATCATGAAACGTTCTGAGGTCCCTAACATGGGACAGCATTTTAAAGAGCTTTTTTTTAGAATGTTTCCTTTTATAAAAAAGTGACCGTAGGGCTATCCCCCTACAAAGCGAGAATCAAAAAGTGCTTTTGATAGGAGATCAAGGAGGTCTTTACGAATCCCTGGTGTTAGTATGTCTGCGTCTAAAAGCGGTTTTATTTCTTCTTTAATAAGAATATTGGATGTGCTTTCAAATCCAGGAAGATTAAACCCTGGAGAGTTTTCAATGATAGAGCAGGTGCGGTAACAAAAATCTTTAAAGTCTGAGAGAGATGTGTCTATTAGAAGATTATCAGATAAGGTCTCCAGTGGAGATAGTAATAAATAAAGCTGTAAACATTTTTTTGAATCACTGGGTATGACGTTGTTATCTCTATAGTTCTGAATATCGTATATTATGTTATTTCTTTCTAAAGGTTTTGATAACGTATAGTTATGAAAATTTGAGTTAAATTTGTAGAAATCTATAAATGAATAGGTGTTTAAAAGAGTGAGGCAGAGCTCTTTATATGATGACTCAGTATAAAGCTCTCTTGGCATTGTTGCGGCTTGATTGAGTAAGAAAAAGTATACAGGTAACTGAAATGTTGAATGACCAAGAATGTTAACATTAGGAAGTTTTAGCAGTAATCGTTTATATAGAGAAGACGGAGATGATGGAAGTGTTAGAAGAACACGTTCCATTGATGAAGGACGGAATAAGAGCTTTACTTTTTCAAGAAGAGTTCCTTTCTTAAAAACTTTGTAATCTTTTTTTGGGTCTGTGATATATACGGAAGAAAGAGCCGGTCCATAGTTGGGCCCATAGAAAGCAGTTAATTCTTCTCCTTCAGAGATGGCTTTGGTCGTGAGATAGACAGTAAGGGGCGCCGTGAATGTGCTTTTGTTAGGCGAAGTTTCAGGGGTTGCGATTAAGGTCTTCGGGTTGAATTTGACTGGAAAAGTAAAGGTTTGAGGAGCTACATTAACCTCTGTACATTCATTAATGATGTGAGCAGCTTTATTAGGTTCTGTGGTATGTGGATCTCCAAAAAAAATGCCCTCATCAAAATCATAGATACCGTTACAAGGCCCGACTTCTTTAGAAGGTGTTTTGTCGAGTGGGTAAATCAAAACAATGTTATTTTTGGGGATATGCTGTGTAGCAAATACACCTCTATGACCTTTTCCTAAATGAGGACAGTTTTTTATGGTTAAACGATCAGAAGAAGGGAAGTTTTTTAAGAAGCTTTTTACACGAGGGTCTGGAACAAAATTCTTATCCAAAGGGAGAATGTTCGAAGTTTTAGTATGGTAGAATAGTGCTCGGGGTGCTAGGGACGGTGATGGATCGGGATATTTTTTACGCAGTGAATAGAGGGCGCGTCTTGCTGCATTCATTGAGTACTATTGTAGTATAATTTTGATTTTTTTATAAGTTTTTTATTTTTATTTTTGCTTTTTTCTCTAATAAAGATGGCCATGTTAATACAGAGATAGACGCGGAAAAACTATCTGAGAAAATATAAGGAGTTATAGAGATAGAGTCCGAGTCATTTTTAATATGAATATTGGCATCTGCAAACGAATAGGAAGAGGATGGTATTCCCATACAGATAACAAGAGAGATGTAGTCCGTCATAGAAATCCACTGAATGCAGTTATCATGATAGAGTTTAAAATCTTGATCAGAATAAAGAGGATCTTGAATAGAATCTCTATAAGATTTTTCTTCAGTTAAGAATAGCTGGTGTAATTTTTCTTCCTCTTGATTTGACATTATATAGTTAAATTTATGATATAAATTATGGTTGTGAAGAGATACAAAGTACCCTATAGCATCTCCATAACGAGCAGCTATTTCTCGAGATCGTTTCCAGATCTCCAAATGAACTAAGGTAGGAACTGTTTTGAAGTCGTAGGGGAAAGAGGTGTGAGGATTGATTGTTGGATTTTGTTCCCATTTTATCCAGCCGTCGTCATGATGAAGGGTAGCAAGATAGAGAATGTCTTGAATATGAGATGGTAGAGTCTGATAAAACGATGTTTTTGAGAGTAAAAATGCGGCAATTCGTGCGTGTTCAGTTTGAGAAATGTAGTCAGGACCGCTTGGTTGGTGTCTATAGATCATTTTTTAGATATACCCTAAATATGAAAATATTATTCTTGTATACAGTACTGTTGAGTATCAAGCAGGATGGAAACCTTTTTATGCATAGCATTCTAAACTATAATACTGCCATGAGTAAAAAAAGAATAGCGGTATTAGGCCAAGGAATTACAGCAAATAGTGTAAAGAAATATTGCGAAAAGAATCAAATCGAGTGTGTGGATCCCGCTGATGCAGACTTGGTTATCTCGTCTCCCGGTATCCATCCGAAAGAATATCCAGAAGTACAGTGTCCGATTATTTCAGAGCTTGAGTGGGCCTATCAATTGTTCCAAGAGTCGGGAAATCCTCCTACATTGATTGCAGTCACAGGGACGAATGGAAAATCGACTGTGACGGCGATGATTTCGCATATGTTGGATATTCCATATGCGGGAAATATTGGAATTCCGCTCATTGATTTTGTTGGGCTGGAGCATGAGTTTCCCACCATTGTTGTAGAAGTCAGTAGTTATCAAAGTGAATCTTTTGATACGTTTACGCCTGATGTGGGCGTTTTTTTTGAATATTACCCCGGATCATTTATCTCGACATGGAACGCTTGAAGAGTATATAGAGCAGAAAGCAAAATGTTTTCAAAATCAAGGGGCTCAACATTTTTTAATATATAACCAAAACGATTCTATAGTTGAAGACAGTTGCCAAGACACACTGGCAGAATGTGTCCCTTTTTCAGATGTGGACATTACGTCTGAGATAACACAGCTTGAACAGTGTCCTGGAAAACATAATCATCTCAATGTGGTTGCGGCGTTAAAAGTGGCAGAGTGTTTAGGGTATAGTATTCCGTCGTGTTTGCAGCATATGAAAAACTTTAAAGCATTGAAGCATCGCCTAGAGTTTATTTCAGAGATAGAAGGGCGTCGTTTTTATAATGATTCCAAAGCCACAAATCCAGAAGCAACGCTTCAAGCCTTACAGTCTTTTTCGAAGAAGCCCTTACTCATTTTATGTGGAGAGGATAAGGGGTTAGATATGACGGAATGTTTAGAGGCAGTTATTAAGGGTACTCAAGGGGTAATAGTGTTTGGGGACATAGCTCCGAGAATACAAGAAGAGTGTTCTGCGATGTCGGCATCTTTTACAATTGCTAAAGTTCAGACCTTGTCCCAGGCTATAGATCGTTCGTTTAAGTTGTCAAAACCAGGAGATATTATTTTATTTTCACCCTCCTCATCTAGCCAAGATCATTTTAGAAGCTTTGAAGATAGAGGTAATCAATTTGTGACGGGTGTGGCAGAATATGCTAAAACGTTATTGGTTTAAATGTGATTGGACATTACTGATCCCTGTTTTTATATTGCTGGTGATAGGGGTCTTGATGATGTTTTCTACCAGTTCTATTGTAGGATTTTCTAACTATAACGATGCTTACTTTTTTATAAAACGTCATCTTATTTATCTTGGACTGGGGCTTGTAGCGTTAGGTGTAGGGCTTGTTGTTCCTCATCAGTTTTACAGAAAAAAAATTAGCCTATTATTTTTATTTATGGTGGCGTTGCTAGGTATTACATTAAGTCCTTTAGGCGTAAAAATTGGAGGAGCGCAACGATGGCTTAATCTTGGGGTTTTACAGTTCCAACCTGTGGAAGTGGCTAAATTTGTTGTGGTGATTTTTATTGCAACAGGGTTAAATAGGTCTAAAGAGTATCTTTCGTCCTTTTTTAAAGGGTGTTTTCCTATGCTTTTGATTACAAGTATTCCGTTGGGGCTTTTAGTGTTGCAACCAGATTTAGGAAATACAGGGATGATTTTAGTGGTCATGTTTACCTTGTTTTTTTTATCCCAAATGCCTATCAAGCATATTCTAACCTTAGTCAGTATGGCCATTGCCGTGTTAACAGGCGTGATTTTGACACATGCGTATCAGTTGCAACGTATCACCTCTTTTTTAAATCCCTGGGAAGACCCATTGGGAAAAAATTATCATATGGTTCAATCATTGACGGCGATAGGGTCTGGAGGGTTTTGGGGGTTAGGATTGGGAGAAAGTAAATTGAAATATTTTTATTTACCATTACAGTACTCAGACTTTATTTTTTCTATTATTTGTGAAGAGGGAGGTTTTATTTTTGCATCTATTATTGTGTGTTTGTATGTTTCTATTCTTTTAAAAACGTTTCATATTGTAAAAAATGCAGCGGAACCGTATAGCTTTTTTTTAGGAATGGGCTGTTGTTTTTTGGTATGTTTTCAGGCCTTTATTAATATAGTTGTGGTGATAGGCTTGTTTCCAGTTACAGGGATACCTTTGACCTTTATTTCGTTTGGAGGAACATCGTTGATTACCTCACTTTTCTATATAGGAGTTATCTTAAATATTTCAAATAGTATAGTATTGAAGGAATATGGGATTAACAAATGATAGTACTGACGTGTAGCGGGACAGGAGGGCATGTTTATCCGGCAATTGCTTGTGCACAATATTTACAAGGCAAAGAGGTCCATTTTTTAGTAGATAAAGGACGTGTTTCTGAAACGATAGTACAGTCATATCCCTTTCCGTATACGGCATTACCTATTAATAGAAACAATCTATGGACCTTGGTTAAAAGTATGAAAGAGATTTGGTCTTTTTTTTCGACAAAATCTGTATCTAGAGTGATTTGTTTTGGAGGATATGTAGGGGTTCCGGTTGTACTTGTAGCGTGGTTAAGACGTATTCCTATTACCTTGTGTGAACAAAATGCGTGGCCAGGAAAAGCGAATAGGTTTTTGCATCGTTTTGCGGATAAGGTGTGTGTTAGCTTTAAGGAATCTGTCGAATTTTTTCCAGAAAAGAAAGTCGTATTAACAGGGAATCCGATACGTCTTCGTTTTCCTGCTGAAGAGCAGAGTAAAGAGATTTGTTCTATGAACTGGGCAGAAGGAAAGCGTTGTTTGGTGTTTGGAGGGAGTCAGGGGGCCTTAGATATCAATCGATTTTTTCTAGAACATGAGAATGAGTTTATTAAAGAGAATATGGTGATCATTCATATTGTTGGGAAGCAGTTTTATAAAGAACACTTTTCGGAGGACGAGGCTTTTGTTCAAGTGGGGGAAGATGAGACTGTAAAGGTTGTGCGGATTCCGTATGCAGAGAATATAAAAAGCTATTATGAGTGGGCAGATCTTGTTGTCTCTCGATCCGGAGCAACGTCAGTGGCGGAATTGTTACACTTTCAGAAAGCGGCTATTTTGATGCCCTTTCCTCATGCTACAGACAACCATCAATGGCATAATGCCAAAGCAATGGCCTCTCTTAGCCCTTGTCCGATTATAGAAAAAGAACACTTATCGTTAAAGACATTTAAAGAGGCTTTATCATTCCCGTTTGAACAGTCAAAGAATAGGTATAGAGTGAAATTTGAAGAGATATGTACGGAAATAAGATGAAGGAGTTAAGCTATGTTGACGAGGGTAAGTCCAGGTAGAATAGGAGGAGCTTTAGAAAGGCCCTATGATGCGAGGTTAGAAGAAAAACAGAAAGCATTGTTTAAAGCAGTCGAAGATGCGAGTCTTCCATTTCTTGATACCAAAGATCCTAAAGCGATTTTGATTAAATTGTGTACAAAGAAGGGGGGCCTACAGTGTAGAGTTTCCATAGAAGAGGCTAGGCATATTCATGTTGATGATATGGAAAAGTGGGGGCAGGAAGTGGGTAGAGTTATTGGAGAAGTTTTACACGTTTCTGCACTAGAGGCGAGATGGACGAGTGAAGACCCTCCTACGTTGATTTTTGAGGTTACTAATGGGAGAGTAGTTAGGGGGTATCCAGCAATGAATGGAGGTAATCCATTTCAGTTTACAGCTACAGCCACAATACAAAATATTTTTTGGGGAGATGAAGGGAGAACTGATGGGAGTTTTTTGAAAATGGTTTTTCCAGCTTCTCCAGTTTTGTCGTTAACATCGGCAGCCCAACATAGTGTTGGCGTTGTTAAGGAAAGAATTGAGAGAGGGGAAGCAGTAGATTTGAAAGGTGTATCCTCTGATCAGATAGCTATGCTGATTTATGAAATGAGGGAAGATATTGAGAAAAGGAAGGCTTCGGTAAAGCAATTAATTGAAAACTATTTTCAAGATAAAGAAAAACAACGGCAAGAGAATGATAGGATGAGAGAGTTAAGTATCAAGATAGACCCTAGCCCTATTAAATTGCTGCAAAAAATCTTTTTGATGGCAGGTGAGATGGGAGGGAGTATTTCAGATGCTGAAGCTGATTTTTTGAAAAGGAGAATTAATAGTTCGTCATTTGAGGAAGAAGATTCTCAATTTATGTTTCAGTATATTGATAAGTTAAATGAAGTAGAGCAAGCAAGAGTGTTGAGGAAAAGTGAGGTGAAAAGCTTAGAGAAAGAGATACAAAGAAGAATGGATGCATTAAAAGATGTTTTGGATTCTTTAACGTTAGATTCTTTACTAGAGTGTCACAATGTAGAAATACTGAGAGATATAGACTTGATTTTGAGAGACATTGAAAAAGAAAAAGGACAAAAAGAAATAGACTTAAAAAGCAATGAAATAAAGAAAGATCTGTATATAGATGGGATGGTAGATAAAATTAAAAGAGAGGAATGGGCGGGAGCTGTTGGAGTATTGGATTCCGAGCGTGAAAAAGAAAGCATCTTGGAGTACTTTCATATCTTTGATGGAATTTTTAGACATCAAGGTACATGTGATAAGAGTGCGGAATTGAAAATTTGGCATGCGGTGGAGATAAAAGAAGAGATTGATCAGAAGTGGTCTCAAGAAGTTGATAAAGAGCAATTGTTAAGTAGATTAAGAGGTTTGATAGAAAATATGCTTGTAATATTTTTATCAGACAATCGTTTGCTGAGCCCCTTATTAAGTGAAAAAAGATATGATCCGAATGATTTTACTCATATTCTAAAGGTGAATCAACACAGTCAAGAGTTGAACATGAGTAGAACGCAAGATTCATTAGAAGAAATGTTAGAGTTGAAGCAAAAGTTTAGTGAAAATTTAAAATGGCTAGAAATGACCCGATCCATTCAATGGAGAGAGGATAAAGAAGAAGATCCTGTAGAGGATTTAGTCGGCCAAGCCTTGGTAAGAAGTATCAAAGATCTACTTTTAGAAGGTAGAGCTCTAGATTTAAATGGGATGTCGGATAATCTAGTGGGTAGGTTAGTTGGGGACTTGTTATTAGGGCTTTCAGAGTGTGAAAAAGGGTTGGTTAGGTTAAATAGAGAAGATAGAGAGATCGAAGATGAAAGTATCATATTAGATGATTTGTTTGGTGAATATATAGACGTATTAAGTCCATATTTACCTACAACTGTTAAACAAGAGGATGATGATGTTTCATGGGAGGAGTTTAAAGAGGCTATTCAGGAGATGGAGAAGGCTGGGGATGTGGGAGGTGTCAGTATTTGTGTAGAAGATGAAGAACTTGAAGATGGTGATATGAAGGTTGATTTAGGGAGTTTAAAGAAGTATGCCGACGATTGGGATAGAAATATAAGAGAAAAAAGAGAGTGTAAAGAAAGAATGAAATCAGTTTTGGATTTAAAAAATAAGACTGAAAGTAGCTTTTTAACGGTTTTAGAGGAGCTTAATTCCTGTCATTTGACAAAATCCCAAGGAAAGCAAATATGGGAGTATTTACGGAAAAAAGAAATAACCTTGAATGAAGAGTCTGAGGATTTAGACAATAAGCGTTTATCTTTAGATAAACAACAGTTTAACTCAGAAACAGAATTAATAGATATTATATGTGAACTAGGGAAGACGGATACAGGTGTTGTGGAGAAAGAAGTAAGGGATCTAACAATACAGTCTATTCTAAAGTATGCAGCTAATATAAGTGCTGAGTATAGAGATAGTCTTGATGAAGGTTTTTGGGCTAAGGTAAATCATTTAAAAGATCTTTATCTTTATGCTCAAAACAATCAATTACAGTGCGAAGAAATAGAGGCTAAAATGGAAAAGATTAAAGGGATAAGGCAAAAAATATTTTTTCTACTATAACTATGTGTAAAGCAATATAAACATCTGTTTTTAACATGTTTAAAAAGTTTTGTTTGTGTCGATAATTCAGTTATAGAAAAACAAAAAGGGGACATCGTAATGAGAACAGAAGAGAATAAAATCATCTTTAACCAAAAAGATCACAATGGAGAGAAGTTTATTGCTAAAACAACATTTTCATTAAATTTTTCGGATAAAGATATTCGCGTTGTATTTTCGCTGAATTAATGACGTTCAGAGGTTCTTCTCTTTAGTTGGATCTTGTAAATAAAGAATTTTTTAGATTGTTTTCACAGGATTCCCATGGTTAAGTGGCGTATTGATCAGCGGGGGGGATCTTCTTGCTCATCATTCACTTAAACGTGAATTAAACTAACATGTGTATCTTTTCACAGTGGTTACCTTGGATCTATTCCTTCATCACTAGGGGTAGGGCTGGGACTAGCATACTTTCTTGCATGAAAATTGTTGTCAACAATTTTCTTTCCTCCCATTGGGTTATCAAAGAATATTAATCCGAGAGATTGAAGTAAGGTATTAAAAGTTTTTTGTTCTTCTGGAGTTGATTGATTAAAGATTTTATCTATATACTCTGGATTTTGGCTTTTTAAATATTGACATTGCTTCGCAGAGCTCATTTTTTTTAATATTTCACGGAATGCACTAGAACATACAATTCGATTTTCTATTTTCCACTCTTGGTTTTGTTTAGATATTTGTACACGATGGAAAGGTGTTGAACCAGAATATGTTTTGTGAAGACGAATTTCTACTTCTTGTTTTGAAATTCCCGCCCTTAAACAGTTTAAAATATTTATTTTAGTAAGATCATCATGTGTGCATCTGTCAAGTTGAGACAGTAGTTTTTGATTATTAGTTGATACTTTAGTCCTGCCTTTACTAGGAGCTCTGTTACCACTCGGTGGTATTGATCCTGGCATTATTCCCCCCCCCATTATTAATTCATTACATGATCTAAATACACATAAAGTGTATGATTTTAAACATTCTGTGTTTTTATTGGGGTTTAAGGGTTTCTATTATTCTGAGTCCGTATCTGTAATAGTGAGATCGATTTTAATATGTGTCGTAGAAAAAAACTAGTAGTATGGTTATTTTTGGAATCTTAGTTACGTACTGAAAGTAATTTTTTTGATTTTATAAATGTTTCACGTGAAATAGTTAGTGTGTGATATATAGGTGTTTCAAGATATGTTTATAAAGAAAGAAAATATGAGGATTAAAATGAAATTATGTATATTATTGAGGTAGGTTATTAAATTCTGATTCGGTCATAGATAGCTTGAATTGATCGGAATGTGTAGATTTCTCAAAGTCAAAGCTTGTAAAAGATTCGTGTAGAGGGTCACTTGCCCGTCGGTTTGGATGGAAGTGACCGTCTCCATTGGGGCAATTAATGGAATCACTCCAATTTAATACTCCTTGTGATGATCTTCTATGGATGATTTCGTTTTCTGGAACGTAGATGGATATGTTAGAGGAAGAAGAGCTGTTGCGATGAACATTTAAGGAGGAAAGCTGAGCTTCCCCTTGTTGAGCGTATTCATATTCGTGAGTGGTATTTCTGGTAGCGGTTCTAGAGTCTGGCTGATGGAGGGGCTGTGTATGGATATATTCATGAGTCGTATTAGGCGAGCTGGTGCGGGGAGTGCCTTTAAACTCACAATAGATTCTTTCAGGAGGAGTTTTATGTGTGTTTTTAGATGGGCAAGCCATTTTATATATTGATATAAAAGTGTTGGATAAGCAGTCTGTGTATGTCATTTTTTATATTTTTTATATTTTTTTATACTTTATTGCATTTTATGAAAAAAATAAAGAGTGGAGTCTGAAAAGAGGGGATGAGTGGTGCTGGGAGTGAGGTGGTATATAGTTGAATGATTTTATTTGTTTTTTTATATGTTTCACGTGAAACAAAAAATGTTTCACGTGAAACATTTTCCTCAAAATAGACCTAAAAATAGTTAGATAGAGCCCTTTTCAGAGTATTTCTATTGAAAAAAAGACGCTCATCATGAAAAATAGTGCTATGAATAGTAGTGTTAAGAAATGTATGGTTGGGGGGCTTGTTGTGGGGGTGGGGCTTCTTTATAGCGTACTGGCAAAAGATGCCCCTGAATTAATTCATCGTCATCAGAGTGTTGAAAAGAAGCAAGTAGTGCAAACACATGGTAAAAAAATAAAGACAAAATCTATCGCTGTGCATATTGCAGGGGCTGTCTATCAGCCTGGGGTGTATCAGCTTAGTAAGGGGGCTAGAGTTGTGGATGTGATTCAGATTGCAGGGGGAGTCCTCCCTGGAGCACATTACGATACCTTGAATTTGGCTAAAATAGTGAAAGATGAACAGCGTCTATATGTTCCCTTTTCTGAAAAAGAAAGGGAAGAAAATACGGCTCATCGTGATGGAATTAATATTAATACAGCTTCACAAACCCAGCTAGAAGCGTTGCCTAAAATTGGGCCAGTAACGGCTAGAGCAATTATTCAATTTAGAGCAGAACATGGACCTTTTGCCTCTGTAGGTCAGCTAATAAAGGTGAAGGGGATAGGTGTTAAAACCTTAAAACGATTAGAAGCATTTTTGCAGTGTTGGTAGTGAACGTTAAACCATGGAATGTTGGAAGTGACCTGAAACTCCAAATAAATCAAGAGGAGGTCCATCATTGTCACCGTTATCTCTTCTTAATACATCAAGCAGGTCTTGGGAAGCACTTGGATCAAAGTCAACTGATTGCTCGCTCCTTCTTCTATCCATGAATTTTTGTCTATTGGCAGCGACAGGGGCCATAGGAGACTTTCGAAGCGACTCATACTGTCTCTCCTTTTTTTCTGGACCTGTTTCTTCACCTAAGGTTTTTAATCTTCCCTCAAAAACTATTCTATCGTCTAATACCTCATAGGTAGGCGATGATGGATGTGTTTCCGCGGTCGCGTGAGGGGATACAGGCTGCTCATACATGGGATCTTCACCGTTAGTTGGTGCTCCGTGGACGGAAGGAAATGTCTGGGTTGGGCGGGAAGGTCTTGTTGGGACAAGGAGGAAATTATCTTCATCATAAGATTCGTTAAGGTTGAATGCAGGAGGAGGTAAAGTGTAGAAGTCTAGGGTGCGTCTTCCGGAGGTGTTTTCATATTCGGGTTGAGTGGTAGAATGGAGCTCATACGTGGGGTCTAACGCACTAGTAAGTGTGGGTGCCGGGGGAGGTAAAAGGGAGGTGTCTGTGATAGAAGGCTCACTCTGTTCGGGCAGATCATAAGATGCATACGGTTGCCTAGCTGTTCCATGTATAGTGTCTCCGTTACCTACGTCGTAAGGGTGAGCGGAGGGGGTATTGTTAGTGTTTTGATAAAGACTCTCATTGTCAGAGTTGAAAGATGCTGGGCCTAAAACTAGTTTTGGCGTAGTTCGAGTTGACGGAGTTCTGCCGGAAGAAGTTGTATGGTTAGGGGTGAAAGATGCTTGGGCTAAAACTAGATCTGGCGAAGTTCGAGTTGGGGGCTGTCCAATATTATATGTTGTATCAAAACATACATTGGAATGGCGAGCTGACGGAGCTCTGCCGGAAGAAGTTGTATGGTTAGGGGGGAAAGATGCTTGGGCTAAAACTGGTTCTGGCGTAGTTTGAATTAGGGGCTGTCTCATATTATGGGTTGAATCAAAACGTAAATTGGAATGGCGAGCTGACGGAGTTCTGCCGGAAGTAGTTGTTGGTAACATAAAACGTGGGGGGGAAGTTGCATATAGATGAGAACTGGATGTGTCTGTTTTGGGACGAGGACGTATAACATTTTGGCTAGTGCTTTCCTCAAAAGAGAAAAGCCTTAGAGTTGGAGAGTCTGGAGATCCTACATCTGGGGTGTGAGACACCATTCCAGGAATATAATCGGTCAATTGAAGCGTGGCAGGCCTATTTTCTCGATTATGTACAGAACGTGGTGTTCGTGTTGGTGGCGTAGTTCTTTGTAGGGGTGTATCTGCCCATGCTTGTATAGGCCTTGTTGGAGCTGAGGCTCGTCTTTGTGTAACCGGGGATGGAGGGGGTGAAGTTTTGCCTTTGCAACATTGCATGATTTTATCTCTTTTGCATTTATTTTATATTTTTTTTTTAATAAATAATAGTATATTAATAGAGAGGGGATGGCAATATGTGTTTTTTATATCTGTGTTACTTGGATGGGCGTATTATGGAGGGGTCTAGGGGCAGGCATTGGAGGTTTATTGATTTTAATACGGAGATTACATCCATCAAAACTAGCAGGTATCGTATCTCTTAAATTTTGGTATAATTCAGAGTTTGCTTCAACTTCAATATTCATATATTGATGAGATGTTGGGCTTTGTGCGTTAGGGTCTAAGTCATAGTGGCCCTCTATTTGTGTATCTGTAGTTAGAACATTCATATATTGATGAGATGTTGTGTTGTGTGCCTCAGGGTCTAAGTCATAGTGGCCCTCTATTTGTGTATCTGTAGAAAGGGATCTTGACCAGGCTTCGATCACTATTTGAGAACCAGAAGACCTTATCAGATCAGATGCTATTGCATATTGGGGACTAGAGCATCTTGTTACGTACGTAATTATTTGTGAATATAGAGGGGAATTTACGTCTATGGGGCAAGAGCTCCTTCGAGTTTGACCTGGAAGAAGTTCATTTTGTTGGGGGGGGACCCTTTGAGCCAATCGTGTCACAAGTGGTGATTGTGGAGGTGGAG
>QFBQ01000025.1 GCA_003265885.1 Candidatus Marinamargulisbacteria bacterium SCGC AG-343-D04 | reverse complement strand
CATAAATCGGAAGAAGAGTCCAAGGTTAAATTGGCTCTAGCGTCTTATTATAAAGGATTTACAGCTGTGAAAACGACAGGGGTAGATGATAAAACAGAAAAATATGTGGACGATATCATAGACTATTATGAAGAAATAATGGAAGAAGGCCGCTAAGTAAAAAAATAGGACATTAGCTGTTTTTTTTAAGAAAAAAAGAGAATAAAACCCCAGTAAAAGGATTGCTGATCTTTAACATTTTTAGATTTTCCTGTATCCTAAACCTCAGCATTTTTGATAATGTAATAGAAAATAAAAAAATGTTTTACTTTTTATTTTAGTGTCAATAATACTTAATTAACAATTTTATTGTATTTTAGAGGAGGTTTATAAGATGTCGGAAGGAACAAAATTAGGGGAAACTGTTGAATCATTCCAGGAAAATGTGAATGAAGAAAATGAAACACTTAAAGCAACAAAAATTGGAGAAATATCTGATTTTGAAAAAGAGTTGTTTAAGGATTCTGAACAAAAGAAGGCTAAAGAAGGCGCAAAAGAGGAAGTAAAAGAAGAGAAGAAAGCTGAAGATGATGCTGGAAGATCAGAATTAGAACGTTTTTTAGATGAAGAGTCATCTGAAATTTTTGAATACGAAGAAAATGATGTTATAAAAGGAACAGTAAGATCTGTTGAAAAGGGCGGGGTTTTAGTTGATTTTAAATTTAAATCAGATGGGTTTGTGTATAATTCTGAGTTGGGTATAGACGATGAAAATCGTACTGAAAAATTAGAGCCAGGACAAGTTGTAGATTTTTTAATTGAAAAATTAGAGACAAAAGAAGGATACGCGTTATTATCACGAAAGAAAGCTCAAATTGAAGAAACGTGGGATACGTTGATTGAAACATCTAAAGATCGAGGGACGGTATTGGTTTCTGTGAATTCTAAAGTTCAAGGAGGCCTTGTAGCGTCTTATAAATCTATTAAGGGGTTTATTCCGGCATCACAAGTTTTAAAAGAAAAAGATGATGAATTAGATAGTTTTATTAATCAAGCGATAGAAGTGGCGGTTTTACAAGTCGACAGACGCAGAAAAAAAGTTATTTTTTCTCATAAGGCGAGTCAGCAAAGTTCTAGACAGGATACACGAAAAATACTAAGTGAGCTTGAAGTTGGTCAAACAAGATCAGGTAAGGTAACGAGTGTTAAGGACTTTGGAGCATTTGTAGATTTAGGCGGGATTGAGGGGTTAGTACATATATCTGAGCTATCGTGGGCACGAGTTAATCATCCGTCAGAGTTTGTAGAAGTAGGACAAGACGTGAATGTATTTATTTTAGGTGTAGATAAAGAAAATAGGAAAATTTCTTTAGGAATGAAGCAATTGCAACCAGATCCGTGGGTCGAAATAAGCAGCAAATATGAAGTAGGTACAGTTGTCGAAGGTAAAGTGACACGTGTGACAGCGTTTGGTGCCTTTATTCGGTTTGAAGGAAGTTTAGAAGGGTTAATTCATATTTCTGAACTGTCTCATGAGCATATAGAAAAAGTTGAAGATGTGGTAAAAGTCGGACAAGAAGTAAAGGCTAAAATAATTAAATTAATTTCTGAAGAACAAAAGATTGGATTAACATTGAAGAATGTTGAAAGTGAAACAGAGTCTAAAGAAAATGCAGAGACTAAAGCTGCTGTAGAAGAAGAAAAAATAGAAGAGACCGAAGAAGCCGTATCAGAAGATGTGGCTAAAGACGTAGCAGAAGACGTCGCAGAAGAAAGTAATAAAACTGAAGACATAAAAGAGGAAGAGAGTATTAAGTCTACAGAAAATGAAGTCGAGGCTTAATTATCATCTTAGTTAAATAAGTGATTTTTTCTTTTTTTAAAAAAAGACCTAAAAAAGTGGGCTTAGTGTTAAGCGGGGGGGCTGCTCGAGGTATTGCTCATTTAGGTGTTCTAAAAGGGTTTGAAGAATATGGCTTTGAAATTAGTCATATTTTTGGGTCAAGTGTGGGAGCAATTATTGGGGGGTTATATTGCTCAGGGATATCTGTAGACAGTCTTTCTAAACATTTAAAGGACGTATCGATTACTGACTTTATTAAGTTTAAGTTGTCTAGGCAGGGGATGTTTTCTTCAGAAGCGATTGAGACCTATATAAAAAAGATTATAGGAAAGAAAACTCTCAATGATTGTGAGATTCCGTTAACGATTATCTCGACAAATATTTTGACAGGAAAAGGAGAGTATTTTCAGAATAGTGATGTATCTATTGCGTTAGCAGCAAGGGCAAGTGCTAGTATTCCTGGAATTTTTTCTCCGACCTGTATTAAAAATAAATATTATGTGGATGGGGCTGTATCTGCCCATATGCCGGTTCCAAGAAATCATCATTGTAGTGTTCTTATTGGGTGTAATGCCATTCCAGAGACAGAGTTAGATCAGTTGCCACGGTCAGCTTATGCGATCATTGATCGATCGATAGATTGCGCATTACGAGTGAACAGTGAATTAGCAACAAAAGAGTTAGATTTTGTTTTAAATCCTTTGCATGAATATTTTGGATCTGTTGATTTAAAATCACGGGATAAACTGGTAGAATGTGGGTATAACTGTGTGAAAGAGAATCGTCGAAAACTGGAGAGATTAATAAATGACTAAGCCGGACAGAAATGGGTTTTTTGGAGAATTTGGGGGGTCCTTTGTTCCAGATACCTTAATGCCTGCTTTGCATGAACTAGAGGTATGTTATCAGAAGGTTAAACAAGACCCCTCATTTAAAATGGAGTTAAGTGAGTTATTAGCAGAGTATGTAGGAAGACCAAGTCCTTTATTTTATGCAAGTAGATTATCGGAAAAATATGGGTATAGCATTTATTTGAAACGTGAGGATCTCAATCATACTGGTGCTCACAAAATAAATAATACCTTGGGCCAAATTTTATTGGCTAAGCAGATGGGTAAAAAACGAATTATCGCAGAAACTGGAGCTGGACAGCATGGAGTTGCGACCGCAACCGTTTGTGCATTGATGGGAATGCCGTGTGACATATACATGGGAGCAGAAGATATCCAAAGACAAGCATTGAATGTTTATAGGATGAAATTGCTTGGAGCTCAGGTTTTTTCAGTGAATTCGGGTTCCAAAACATTAAAAGATGCAACGACTGAGGCGATTAGAGATTGGATGAAGAATGTAGAGCATACGCATTATATTATTGGATCAGCGCTAGGCCCTCATCCATATCCCATGATAGTTCGAGATTTTCAACGTGTGATTGGAAAAGAAGCCAAAAAGCAGATGTTGGAAAAGGAAGGGCGTTTGCCACATCATGTAATAGCCTGTATTGGAGGCGGATCGAATGCCATAGGGATGTTTTATGAGTTTATCGATGAAAAGGATGTGACATTATTAGGAGTAGAAGCAGCAGGAGAGGGACTAAACAAAAAGCATGCAGCATCGTTAACAAAAGGAAGACCTGGAGTCTTGCATGGATCCTTGAATAATTTATTGCAAAATAATGACGGTCAAATTGAGATAGCTCATTCTATATCAGCGGGGCTAGATTACCCTGGAGTAGGACCAGAGTTAAGTTATTTGAAATCCATAGATCGATTAAAGGTACAGGCCGTGACAGATAAAGAGGCTTTGTCTGCTTGCTCGATAGTCTCGAAGTGTGAAGGGATTATCCCCGCGTTAGAAACGGCACATGCTTTTGCGGTTCTTTCTAAAAAGAATCTCTTTAAAAAAGGAGATATCATCGCCTTGTGCGTTTCGGGTAGAGGAGATAAAGATATGGAGACTTTTCGTGAGCATTTATAATCAAGATATTTCAAACATCTTTAAGAAGAAAAAGGCATTAATAGGGTATATTACATTAGGAGATCCTAGTGTGGAATTGACCTATGAGTATGGATGTACACTGATTGAAAACGGAGTAGATATTATAGAAATCGGGATGCCTTTTTCGGATCCTATTGCTGATGGCCCGGTGATTCAAGCGTCTCATCAGCGAGCTTTATCGACAAATGAAGATGTGTCACTTAGGCAAGCCTTTAAGCTCATTACAAAACTTAAAAAACGTTTTCCTAAAACCCCGATTGTCATTATGACTGCTATTAATTTAGTGATACAGTATTCTGTTGAAAAATGTTTTAAGGATGCAAAAGCTTGTGGGTGTGATGGGTTTATTTTGCCAGATTGTTCCATAGAAATGGCGACTGACTATACAAAACAAGCAAGAAAAGCACAGATCTCTCTGATTCATTTAATATCACCATTATGTTCATCATCACGATTAAAAAAGATTGTGAATGCATCAGAAGGGTTTTTATATTTAATTTCATCGACAGGAATTACGGGGGAACGAGATGCTTTTGCGACTAATTTAAGTCATATTATAAAGAGCATTAAAGCGGTAAAGGATATTCCTGTGGCAGTAGGATTTGGAATCAGTAAGCCAGATCATGTAAGAGATATATATTCATTTGCAGATGGGGCGATTGTAGGGAGCCATTTGATACAGGTGATTGCCAAGCATAAAGATAAGAACAAAACATGTGAGGCATTAAAAAAGAGTATAAAGACATTGTTAAAAACATGAGTTTTAATCTTATTATCCCTGCGGCAGGTCAGTCTTCTCGAATGAAGCATGATCTACCTAAACAGTTCCACTCTATTCAGTCTCACTCTATTTTATCGAGGACCTTGGCTGCGTTTTCAGGATTTGATGTAGGTGTTTGCGTGATACCTGCATCCAAGATGTTTAAAGATAGAGTGATAGAAGACATCAAAGGGGCCCCTTTTCCTATAAAAATTGTAGAGGGAGGAGAAACGAGAGCTGAATCTGTAAGAAATGCTCTGAATGCATGCGAGGTATGGCCCTATACCTTAATTCATGATGCAGCTAGACCGTTTGTGTCTAAAAAGCTAATTCAGACGGTCTTGGATGCATTGAGGGCCCATGATTGTGTTATTCCCGGAATTCCTGTATCTGATACATTAAAACGAGTTGCGAGTAATACGGTAATCGAAACGATAGATAGAAGTGAATGTGTTGCCGTTCAAACGCCTCAAGGTTTTTCGACAGAGCTATTACGAAGTGCCTATGATCAATCTGAGTATATAGACCTTACAGATGAGGCGGGATTGATTGAAAAGATGGGGAAAAAGGTTAGAGTAGTAGATGGAGATGATCTTAATATCAAGATAACCTATCGCAAAGATTTACAGTGTGCAGAACGGTATTTGGAAATAGCTAAAGAAAGAGAAGAGATTTAAAAAAAGATTTTATTTTTCTCGTCTTACAATTCGACCCTTAGTGAGATCGTAAGGAGAGAGTTCTACGAGTACCTTGTCACCCATAATAATACGAATGCGAAATTTATAAAGTCTACCGGACGTATATGCAATGATTTCCTGACCTGTTTCAAGCTGAACTCTAAACTTGGTTTCAGGAAGACATTCGATGACTTCCCCTGCAACAATGAGGGCGTCTTCTTTAACTTTTGGTTGTGCTCTTTTTTTATTTTTTCTTTTCATAAATAAAATCCAAACCTATTATAAAACGTTTAGCTCAATAATAGTATAGTTAAATACAAAAAAAATCAGATTCTTAAACATTTTTTTTATTGATGCATCAGATCTTGATTGTTAGAAGACTTTCGTCCTTGGAAATAGCTAGAAGATAAACCTGATTCGAGTCTGTATTTGGCGATGGTTCGACGAGCAATGGAGATACCTTGATGAAGGAGGATGTTTGAAATTTTTTGATCAGAGTATTTTGGGAATTGAAGAAAAATTTGTTCAATGAGTTTTTTAAACTGGTGGTTTGTTTTTCCAAAATAATTTCGAGGGCATAAATATTTTAAAGGAAAAATACCAAAAGGAGTTCTGCAGAATTTTGAAGATAAAATTCTGGAGATGGTAGAGGGATTCATAGACAGATCGTGTGCAACTTGTTTTTGGAGAAGAGGAATTAAGCAGGGATGCCCATGTTGAAAGAAGAGGTGTTGTTTGTTACAAATATAGTGCATAAGCTTTTCAATAGTACGATGTCTATTTTCTAAGTGTTGATATAATTCTTTAGCTTTTTCATGTTTTTCTTTTAAAAAAAGGCGAGTTTTTTCATCTGTTTTAGAGTCGTTAAGTAGGTGAAGATATTCTTGTGAAATAGCAATTGAAATCCCTTTTTTTTGCTCTAAGTTGGTAATGGTCAAGGTGTCGTTGATATACTGAATATCAAAAGAAGGGGTGATGTGATGATTGAACTGAGTCTCTGAAAAGGCAGATCCTGGATTAGGATTTAAATTTTCTTTAATGAACTGTGCAAGTGATTCTACCCCTTCTTTAGGGATTTTAAGTATCGCGGCTATATGGTCATAGCGTTTGTCGCCGAGATCCTCTAGATGATCTTGGATGACCTGTAAGATAATTCACAGGCCGATATATATATTTTTTTCCCATTCATATTTTTTTTCATTATGACCTACTTTTATCAATCACACAAACATTTTAAGCTCAATTAGTTTTATATCATACTATTTAAAGGTGTTTTATTATGTCCTGAACGGTGTTCTTTTTTTCATTTTTGTTTTATCTTTAGACTATGGCCACGACTATTAAAGAATTAGACTCTATCACCATCAACAAAATTGCCGCCGGTGAAGTTATCGACAGACCCGCGTCTATCGTAAAAGAACTTGTCGAAAACGCTATTGATGCTGGAGCCACAACCATTACTATTCATATCAAAGAAGGCGGAAAAGAACTCATCAAAATTACAGATAACGGACATGGCATCCACAAAGAAGACCTCCCCCTTGCCCCTATTCGCCATGCTACATCAAAAATCTCCTCACTCGATGACATCTACAACACAGACTCCTTTGGTTTTCGAGGAGAAGCCCTCTCCAGTATTAGTCATTGCGCATCTTTAACCATCTCCTCAAAACGAGGTGATGATTCAGCTTATTCCATTACCGCTTTCCAAGATTCTATCTCTGTTCCCTCACTATGCTCCCACCCCACTGGCACCACAATCGAAGTTCATGACCTTTTTCATAACATTCCTGTCCGTAAAAAGTTCCTCAAAACATCTGGTACTGAATTATCCTATATCATGGATGTCTGTATCCACTTTAGTCTTATTCACCCCACCCTCTCGTTTATTCTCATTGCAGATTCTAATGAAAAACTAAATACAACCGGCATCACAGACCTCGAATCTCTTTTAGTCTCTCTCTATGGAAAATCTCTCAAAGATAAACTGGTTCCCATCAACGAATCTATCGGACCTATTTCCTTTTCAGGTTTCATCTCTGATCCCACCCTCACCTTTCCAAATAAAAGCAAACAAGTATTTGCAGTCAACAACAGACTCATCAAAAATGCTCTCATTCACAGCTCTCTTCAACGATCCTATAAAGATCTCATTCCTCATCGCCGTTTTCCTCTCGCTATTTTAAATATCTCCATTCAGTCCAATCAACTCGACATCAATATCCATCCCCAAAAACATGACATCAAGTTTATCAATCCCGGCTTTCTTTTTGACGCTCTTCCTAAAGCAATCTCCATCTCTCTTCAACAGGTCAACGCGCATACAGCCCCCCTTGAACAACTCTCTGCTTTTTCAGCAGATTCTCCCCCTTTTCCTACTCAGCAATCATCACCCTTGCCCAGCTCTCAATCATCACCCCCTCTCTCTTCTTTCTCTCCTCTAGACTCTGATCCCACGTCCCTTCGGCCCTACTCAGTTACAGAAAAATCGTCTCTAGATACCCCTTATAAATCCCCGGATCACTATACTCCTGACACACCCACTATCACTGAAAAAACCATCGAAAACTCCATCGAACTCTTTGCCCAAAATTCTCCTCAATCCGGATCCTCCCCTCTAGATTTTTTACAAATTTTAAAAACCTATATTATATTAAAAACGTCAGATGGCGCTTATATCATAGATCAGCACGCCGTTCATGAACGTATTCTCTATGAACAGATTAAAGACAATGCCGGTAAAGACGGCTCCAGACAGCTCTTACTCTTATCTGAAATCATTTCTATTGATCCCGATCTCATGACTATTTTTGAATCCCATAATTCTTTTTTTGAAGATCTTAACTTTATCTGTGAATCTTTTGGCCAAGACCAAATCGTTGTCAGAGAGATCCCTATCCAATTTCAACGCGTCTCATTACAAGAGCTTATCCCTTCCATCTTATTGCAACTTAAAGAATACCCTGGATCTTCTCGTGATTTAACATTAGATCAAAAAGAAATCCTTCAACGCAAAGCCTGTAGAGCCGCTATTAAAGCGGGTCAAACCCTTCATGAAGCGGAAATCAAACAATTGCTTCAAGATTTCATTCGTTCTCCTCAAAACTTTACCTGCCCTCATGGCCGCCCACTGTTTTTTCATTTTGATCAACATAAACTTGAAACACTTTTTTCAAGAAAATAATTGACAAGTCTTCAATCACTTTCCATAATGCATCCATGGCAAAATATCTCGTAATAGTTGAGTCACCCGCAAAATGTAAAACAATTTCCAAGTTTCTTGGTAAAGATTATGATTTAGCAGCCTCTTTTGGGCACGTTAGAGATCTTCCTGGAAAAAAATTGGGTGTTGATATCGATAATGATTTTTCTCCATCTTATGAAGTTATGAAAGATAAATCAAAAATTATCAAGGAACTAACGTCCGCTTCCAAAAAAAGTGACCTCGTCTACATAGCCACTGACCCAGATAGAGAAGGAGAAGCCATCGCCTGGCATATCATCGAAGCTACCAAATGCCCTAAAGATAAAATACGTCGTATCGTCTTTAACGAAATTACTGAACCTGCCATCAAAGACGCCATCAAAAGCTCTCGAGAGATCGACATTGATCTGGTCAACGCTCAACAAGCACGTCGTGTCCTCGATAGACTTATTGGCTATAAATTAAGTCCCTTACTCTCTAAAAAAATTCAACGAGGACTTTCTGCTGGAAGAGTTCAGTCTGTTGCCGTAAAAATTATCTGCGATAGAGAGAAAGCCATTTTAGCCTTTGAACCTAAAGAATATTGGGTTATTGAATCTCTTTTAAAAACCGATAAACACGATGAATTCACTGCAAGATTAGTCGCGAAGGGATCTCTCAATAACAAATATGAGGTCTCTGACGAAAAAACAGCTTCCACTGTTAAACAAGAACTTGAAGAGGCTTCTCACAGCGTAGACTCTATTAAAAAAAGTCGCATTCGCAGAAATCCAGCACTTCCTTTTATTACATCCACCCTACAACAAGAAGCCTCCAGAAAACTAAACTGGTCCGCTAAAAAAACCATGATGATGGCTCAGCAACTCTACGAAGGGGTTTCTATTGATGGAGAGTCTATTGGTCTTATTACCTATATGAGAACAGATTCTACTCGATTGTCAGACACGGCTATTTCTGCCGCTAAATCGTATATAAAATCTACTTTCTCAGATAAGTATTTAGGAATCCCAGCAAAAACTAAGAAAAAAGAAACTAAAGTGCAAGATGCACATGAAGCCATCCGCCCCTCTTCAACAGACTATCCTCCTAAAAAGATAGAATCAGAAGTCTCTTCCGATCATTTCAGACTATACAAACTAATTTGGGATCGATTCATTGCATCTCAAATGGCCGCCGCTGAATATGACCGTACTCAGGTTGTTGTTAAATCTACACATCATAACAACAGCTATTTTTCTAGAGCATCCGGTAGCATCTTAGTGTTCGATGGTTTTACACGGGTCTATATGGAAGGGTATGACGATTCTAGCAAAGACGATGCTGATAATAAAACAAGATTATTACCAGAACTCTCGGACAATCAATCTCTGAATCTTGGAAACGTAGACACCGAACAAAAGTTCACCCAACCCCCTCCTAGATTCTCTGAAGCCACCCTCGTTAAAGAACTCGAAGAATTGGGTATTGGACGTCCATCTACTTACGCTCCTACCTTGTCTACTATTCAAGATCGAGGTTATATCGAAAAAGACCAAAAGAAATTATTTCCTTCTGAATTAGGTTTTGTTACAAACGATAAACTAGAAGAGTTTTTTCATAGTGTTTTAGATTTAAAGTTTACAGCCACTATGGAAAATAAACTGGATGATATTCAAGAAGGAAAATGTGAATGGAAATCTCTGGTTTCCGAATACTATACCCCTCTAGGAAAAATGATAGAAACCGCCAATAAAGACATGGAAAAAGTGTCTGTTGGAGAACGCCATCTTGGGAAAGATCCAAAATCTGGTAAAGATGTCATCGTTAAAATTGGGCGTTACGGCCCTATGGCTCAAATTGGTCTGGCTACAGATGACGACAAACCTACCTTTGCAGGCATTGATGACGACCATGATATCAAAACTATTACGCTTGAAGAAGCGCTTGCTCTTTTTAATTTCCCTAAAACATTAGGCCAATTTGAAGACAATGATGTTATTGTTAGTCGTGGTCGTTTTGGCCCTTACGTTAAATTGGATTCTCAATTTGTATCTATCCCTAAAGATATGTCTATTCATGACATTACCTTAGATCTCGCCATAGAACTCATTCATGAAAAGCGAAAAAAAGATAAAGAAAAAATAATCAAAATTTTTGATGACCAAGACCCCCCTATCCAACTCTTGAACGGACCTTATGGTGCTTACTTAAAAAAAGGAAAAACAAACTACCGACTTCCAAAAGGAACCGAAGCTAAAGAGCTCACTCTCGAACAATGTCTTGAAATTATCAAAAACCCTCCAAAACCTAAAAGAAGGCCCAAAAAGAAAAAATGAGTCATTTCATTTTCAGCTACATCAAACAACTACTTATCTCTAATTGGAAAATCAAGGCTATTTCCATCACTATCACCCTCATCTTATGGTATTTTGCTAGCCAATAATGCGTGTTTTTTCTGACGTTTCGTCTCTTCAACAATCCATTCTCCAGTTAAAAGATAATCAAAAAAAGATTGCATTTGTTCCCACCATGGGAGCCTTACATAAAGGCCATTTATCGCTTATTAAAACGGCTAAACTCCATGCTGATACAGTCATCGTCAGTATCTTTGTTAACAACACCCAATTTGCCCCTCATGAAGATTTTAATAGCTACCCCAGAAACTTGGACAGTGATCTACAGGCCTGTAAAGACGCAGAGGTTGATCTAGTATTCACTCCTGAATCCAGCACTATTTATCCCCAATTAGACGACTATACGCACATTATCCCAACACGCCTAGCTCATTCTTTTTGTGGCAAATCTCGCCCTCAATTTTTTGGAGGCATCCTCTCTGTTCTTGTCCGATTATTTAATATTGTCACCCCTGATATAGCCGTTTTTGGCGAAAAAGATTATCAACAATTTAGAGTCATCACGCAGTGTTGCAAGGATCTCTTCATCCCTACCACCATCATAATGTCTCCTCTTATTCGCGAACAAAATGGCCTCGCTATGAGTTCTCGTAATCAATATCTAACATCTGAGCAACGTGAGACAGCAAGCTCTATTTTCAAAGCTCTTCAACAGGCTCAACTGGCCTTCCGTCAAGGAGAACATCTTTCCTCTACACTCTTAGCGCTTATCCGCACTCATATTGACCCGAGTATTACTCATGATTACCTCCATATCGTTCACTCTCAGACTCTAAAAGACGTTCAGCACTGCGATGAAAATAGCCGTATCTTGTTTGCGGGATTCTTAGATAAGGTTCGACTCATCGACACAATGTCCCTTTTTTCATCATGAATAGTGTTTACACCTCAGGACTATCTTCCTTATAATCAGTTAATGGCTTATATACTAGCAATTGAATCTTCTTGTGATGAAACGTCTGCGGCGGTTCTTCAGGACTCTACTATTCTATCTAATATTGTGTCTTCTCAAATTAATGTTCACAAACACTATGGAGGGGTTGTACCCGAAGTGGCATCTCGACTTCATACCGAATGTATTCATCATGTCATCAATAAAGCTTGTACTGAGGCATCTATCACCTTACAAGACCTTTCCTCTATTGCCGTAACCATGGGCCCCGGCTTGGAAGGATGCCTTCTCGTTGGGATTAGTGTCGCAAAAACCTTATCGCTTTTATTAGATATTCCTCTTATCCCTGTCAATCATCTTCATGGTCATATTTTTGCGCATAAACATCGCCGTCAAACACTTTCATATCCCTGCATTGCGCTCCTTGTTTCTGGTGGACATACCGAACTTATTTTCATGTCCAATCCCTCTTCTTTTGAAAAAATAGGAAAAACCAGAGATGATGCCGCCGGAGAAGTGTTTGATAAAGTCGCTCGATATCTTGGGCTAGGATACCCTGGCGGCCCCATTATTGAAAAACATGCTCGTACTGGAGATTCCACAGCATTTTCTTTTCCTATTCCCATGAAAAATACTCCTCTTGAATTTAGCTTTTCTGGTTTAAAAACAGCCGTTATAGACTGCATTGACTCTCTCGAACACCCCGCTGATCATATCGATGATATCTGTGCCAGCTTTCAAAAGGCTGTTATAACTACCTTGCTGTTCAAATCATTAGAAGCCTGTGAACTCAAAAAGGCCTCTCATCTCATTATTTCTGGAGGAGTTACTGCAAACCAAGCACTTCAATCAGCCTTTAGCTCTGAATGTCCAAAAAATAACATAACGCTTATACAAACAGACAAAGCACTTTGTACTGATAATGCCGCAATGATTGGATTAGCTTCCGTACACTTAGACAACTATTACTCTTTATCGTTAGAAAATATTGTGGCAAAATCTCGTTTAAGCGTATGAAACTTCAACACTCTTTTCATCAAAAGCAAACTATCAAACAGCAGCTCAACCCCAAACTATTACAGATGTTTAAAATCTTTAACTCTTCTTACTCGGATATTGTAGAGCATATCAAAGAAGAAAGTCATGATAATGTTTTCATAGAAATTGTTCGAGATGACCAGATCGGTATATCCTCTTCAGCAAAAAAAAACCGTCATGATACCCTGATCACTCAAGATATTTCAGATTTCACTCAAGATAATCATCAAGAAACTCTTCACGAATTCGCCTTTTCACAAATAAAACTGATCCATGTCAGTGATAAAAAAAAGTCCATTATTCGTGCATTAATTGACGATTTAAATGCCCAAGGATTTTTTATTGATTATTCTCAAACCAAGAAAAAAATTCTTAAAGATTTTGGAATTAACACGTCAACTCTATCTGAATGCCTCTCCCTTCTCCAACAATTTGAACCAGAAGGTATCGGTTCCAGAAATCTTCAAGAATGTCTCTGTATTCAAGTAGAACATCATGATTTCGAAAATGAAGAATTAAAAAATATTATCTTACAGGTCATCCAAGATCATCTAGAGGATCTCGGCGACAAACGCTATGACCATATAGCCGCGATACTTAAAATCCCTAAAGAAGGGGTAGAATCACTTGCACAGTTCATTAAAGAAAATTTAAATCCTAATCCAGGATCTGCCTTTTCAGAGACTCAGTTCAATCATCACATCACCCCTTCTTTTGATATTCAGTATATCAACGACACCTTGACCATTACCAACTTAGAGCAAAAAAAAGGGATTTCAATTGCTATTTCACAAGAATATCTTCACCTACTTAACGACTCTAAAACAGATGAAAAAACTCGCCTTTTTTTAAAAGAAAAACATGAAAAAGCTAAAGAATTATATCAACACTTAGAAAATAGACATCGTACTATTGAAAAGCTTATGCACTATATTTGTAACAAACAACACCTCTTCTTTCAACATGGGCATCCCTGCTTAATTCCTCTTCTCCAAAAACAAGTTGCACACGATCTGTCTATGAATCCCTCTACCATCTCCAGAATTTTATCTTCAAAATTCTGCAGAACTCCTTTTGGTATTTTTCCTTTAAAATATTTATGCCCTCGAAATTATTTTGGAAAAACAAACCACCAGTTTAAAAAACTCATTGAACAAATTTTTCTTCAATTCCCAAAATACTCTGATCAAAAAATTTCAAACATCCTCCTTCATCAAGGTATCTCCATTGCTCGTCGAACCATCGCCAAATACAGACTCGAATCAGGTTTATCTTCTAGCTATTTCCAAGGACGAAAGTCTTCTAACAATCAAGATCTGATGCATCAATAAAAAAAATGTTTAAGAATCTGATTTTTTTTGTATTTAACTATACTATTATTGAGCTAAACGTTTTATAATAGGTTTGGATTTTATTTATGAAAAGAAAAAATAAAAAAAGAGCACAACCAAAAGTTAAAGAAGACGCCCTCATTGTTGCAGGGGAAGTCATCGAATGTCTTCCTGAAACCAAGTTTAGAGTTCAGCTTGAAACAGGTCAGGAAATCATTGCATATACGTCCGGTAGACTTTATAAATTTCGCATTCGTATTATTATGGGTGACAAGGTACTCGTAGAACTCTCTCCTTACGATCTCACTAAGGGTCGAATTGTAAGACGAGAAAAATAAAATCTTTTTTTAAATCTCTTCTCTTTCTTTAGCTATTTCCAAATACCGTTCTGCACACTGTAAATCTTTGCGATAGGTTATCTTGATATTAAGATCATCTCCATCTACTACTCTAACCTTTTTCCCCATCTTTTCAATCAATCCCGCCTCATCTGTAAGGTCTATATACTCAGATTGATCATAGGCACTTCGTAATAGCTCTGTCGAAAAACCTTGAGGCGTTTGAACGGCAACACATTCACTTCTATCTATCGTTTCGATTACCGTATTACTCGCAACTCGTTTTAATGTATCAGATACAGGAATTCCGGGAATAACACAATCATGGGCCCTCAATGCATCCAAGACCGTCTGAATTAGCTTTTTAGACACAAACGGTCTAGCTGCATCATGAATTAAGGTATAGGGCCATACCTCGCATGCATTCAGAGCATTTCTTACAGATTCAGCTCTCGTTTCTCCTCCCTCTACAATTTTTATAGGAAAAGGGGCCCCTTTGATGTCTTCTATCACTCTATCTTTAAACATCTTGGATGCAGGTATCACGCAAACACCTACATCAAATCCTGAAAACGCAGCCAAGGTCCTCGATAAAATAGAGTGAGACTGAATAGAGTGGAACTGTTTAGGTAGATCATGCTTCATTCGAGAAGACTGACCTGCCGCAGGGATAATAAGATTAAAACTCATGTTTTTAACAATGTCTTTATACTCTTTTTTAATGCCTCACATGTTTTGTTCTTATCTTTATGCTTGGCAATCACCTGTATCAAATGGCTCCCTACAATCGCCCCATCTGCAAATGAATATATATCTCTTACATGATCTGGCTTACTGATTCCAAATCCTACTGCCACAGGAATATCCTTTACCGCTTTAATGCTCTTTATAATATGACTTAAATTAGTCGCAAAAGCATCTCGTTCCCCCGTAATTCCTGTCGATGAAATTAAATATAAAAACCCTTCTGATGCATTCACAATCTTTTTTAATCGTGATGATGAACATAATGGTGATATTAAATGAATCAGAGAGATCTGTGCTTTTCTTGCTTGTTTTGTATAGTCAGTCGCCATTTCTATGGAACAATCTGGCAAAATAAACCCATCACACCCACAAGCTTTTGCATCCTTAAAACATTTTTCAACAGAATACTGTATCACTAAATTAATAGCAGTCATAATGACAATCGGGGTTTTAGGAAAACGTTTTTTAAGTTTTGTAATGAGCTTAAAGGCTTGCCTAAGTGACACATCTTCATTTGTCGATAAAGCTCGCTGATGAGACGCTTGAATCACCGGGCCATCAGCAATAGGATCCGAAAAAGGCATCCCGATTTCTATAATATCTACTCCGTTTTCAATCAGTGTACATCCATACTCATAGGTCAATTCCACACTAGGATCTCCTAATGTAATATACCCTATTAATGCCTTTTTCTTCTTAAAGATGTTTGAAATATCTTGATTATAAATGCTCACGAAAAGTCTCCATATCTTTATCTCCTCTACCCGAAACGCACAAGGCGATGATATCTCCTTTTTTAAAGAGATTCTTTTTAGAAAGAACCGCAAAAGCATGTGCCGTTTCTAACGCGGGGATAATCCCTTCACACTTCGAGACTATCGAGCAAGCAGACAAAGCCTCTTTATCTGTCACGGCCTGTACCTTTAATCGATCTATGGATTTCAAATAACTTAACTCTGGTCCTACTCCAGGGTAATCTAGCCCCGCTGATATAGAATGAGCTATCTCAATTTGACCGTCATTATTTTGCAATAAATTATTCAAGGATCCATGCAAGACTCCAGGTCTTCCTTTTGTTAACGATGCTGCATGCTTTTTGTTTAGTCCCTCTCCTGCTGCTTCTACTCCTAATAATGTCACATCCTTTTCATCGATAAACTCATAAAACATCCCTATGGCATTCGATCCGCCTCCAATACAGGCTATTACATGATGTGGCAAACGCCCTTCCTTTTCCAACATCTGCTTTTTGGCTTCTTTTCCAATCACACGTTGAAAATCTCGAACTATCATGGGATATGGATGAGGGCCTAGCGCTGATCCAATAATATAATGCGTATGCTCTACATTCTTCATCCAATCTCTAATCGCCTCAGTCGTTGCATCTTTTAATGTTTTGGAACCCGAATTCACTGAAAAAACCTGAGCTCCAAGCAATTTCATCCTATAAACATTCAATGCTTGTCTTTGGATATCTTCTGCTCCCATGTATATGTCACACGGCATTCCCATCAATGCACAAACGGTTGCGGTCGCAACTCCATGCTGTCCAGCTCCAGTTTCTGCGATAATTCGTTTTTTACCCATCTGCTTAGCCAATAAAATTTGGCCCAAGGTATTATTTATTTTGTGAGCACCAGTATGATTGAGATCCTCACGTTTCAAATAAATGCTATACCCATATTTTTCCGATAATCTACTTGCATAAAATAAAGGACTTGGTCTTCCTACATACTCTGCTAATAACTCACTTAACTCCATTTTAAATGAGGGGTCTTGTTTAACCTTCTGATAACATACCTCTAGTTCATGCAAAGCAGGCATTAAGGTATCTGGAACAAAGGACCCCCCAAATTCTCCAAAAAACCCATTTCTGTCCGGCTTAGTCATTTATTAATCTCTCCAGTTTTCGACGATTCTCTTTCACACAGTTATACCCACATTCTACCAGTTTATCCCGTGATTTTAAATCAACAGATCCAAAATATTCATGCAAAGGATTTAAAACAAAATCTAACTCTTTTGTTGCTAATTCACTGTTCACTCGTAATGCGCAATCTATCGATCGATCAATGATCGCATAAGCTGACCGTGGCAACTGATCTAACTCTGTCTCTGGAATGGCATTACACCCAATAAGAACACTACAATGATGATTTCTTGGAACCGGCATATGGGCAGATACAGCCCCATCCACATAATATTTATTTTTAATACAGGTCGGAGAAAAAATTCCAGGAATACTAGCACTTGCCCTTGCTGCTAACGCAATAGATACATCACTATTCTGAAAATACTCTCCTTTTCCTGTCAAAATATTTGTCGAGATAATCGTTAACGGAATCTCACAATCATTGAGAGTTTTCTTTCCTATAATCTTTTTTATATAGGTCTCAATCGCTTCTGAAGAAAACATCCCCTGCCTAGACAACTTAAACTTAATAAAGTCAGTAATCGATACGTCCTTTAAATGTTTAGAAAGACTGTCTACAGATATCCCTGAGCAATATAACCCCCCAATAATTGCTCCCACACTTGACCCAAAAATATGACTAATTTCAAAGCCATATTCTTCAAACCCTTTTAGAACACCTAAATGAGCAATACCTCGAGCAGCCCCCCCGGCTTAACACTAAGCCCACTTTTTTAGGTCTTTTTTTAAAAAAAGAAAAAATCACTTATTTAACTAAGATGATAATTAAGCCTCGACTTCATTTTCTGTAGACTTAATACTCTCTTCCTCTTTTATGTCTTCAGTTTTATTACTTTCTTCTGCGACGTCTTCTGCTACGTCTTTAGCCACATCTTCTGATACGGCTTCTTCGGTCTCTTCTATTTTTTCTTCTTCTACAGCAGCTTTAGTCTCTGCATTTTCTTTAGACTCTGTTTCACTTTCAACATTCTTCAATGTTAATCCAATCTTTTGTTCTTCAGAAATTAATTTAATTATTTTAGCCTTTACTTCTTGTCCGACTTTTACCACATCTTCAACTTTTTCTATATGCTCATGAGACAGTTCAGAAATATGAATTAACCCTTCTAAACTTCCTTCAAACCGAATAAAGGCACCAAACGCTGTCACACGTGTCACTTTACCTTCGACAACTGTACCTACTTCATATTTGCTGCTTATTTCGACCCACGGATCTGGTTGCAATTGCTTCATTCCTAAAGAAATTTTCCTATTTTCTTTATCTACACCTAAAATAAATACATTCACGTCTTGTCCTACTTCTACAAACTCTGACGGATGATTAACTCGTGCCCACGATAGCTCAGATATATGTACTAACCCCTCAATCCCGCCTAAATCTACAAATGCTCCAAAGTCCTTAACACTCGTTACCTTACCTGATCTTGTTTGACCAACTTCAAGCTCACTTAGTATTTTTCGTGTATCCTGTCTAGAACTTTGCTGACTCGCCTTATGAGAAAAAATAACTTTTTTTCTGCGTCTGTCGACTTGTAAAACCGCCACTTCTATCGCTTGATTAATAAAACTATCTAATTCATCATCTTTTTCTTTTAAAACTTGTGATGCCGGAATAAACCCCTTAATAGATTTATAAGACGCTACAAGGCCTCCTTGAACTTTAGAATTCACAGAAACCAATACCGTCCCTCGATCTTTAGATGTTTCAATCAACGTATCCCACGTTTCTTCAATTTGAGCTTTCTTTCGTGATAATAACGCGTATCCTTCTTTTGTCTCTAATTTTTCAATTAAAAAATCTACAACTTGTCCTGGCTCTAATTTTTCAGTACGATTTTCATCGTCTATACCCAACTCAGAATTATACACAAACCCATCTGATTTAAATTTAAAATCAACTAAAACCCCGCCCTTTTCAACAGATCTTACTGTTCCTTTTATAACATCATTTTCTTCGTATTCAAAAATTTCAGATGACTCTTCATCTAAAAAACGTTCTAATTCTGATCTTCCAGCATCATCTTCAGCTTTCTTCTCTTCTTTTACTTCCTCTTTTGCGCCTTCTTTAGCCTTCTTTTGTTCAGAATCCTTAAACAACTCTTTTTCAAAATCAGATATTTCTCCAATTTTTGTTGCTTTAAGTGTTTCATTTTCTTCATTCACATTTTCCTGGAATGATTCAACAGTTTCCCCTAATTTTGTTCCTTCCGACATCTTATAAACCTCCTCTAAAATACAATAAAATTGTTAATTAAGTATTATTGACACTAAAATAAAAAGTAAAACATTTTTTTATTTTCTATTACATTATCAAAAATGCTGAGGTTTAGGATACAGGAAAATCTAAAAATGTTAAAGATCAGCAATCCTTTTACTGGGGTTTTATTCTCTTTTTTTCTTAAAAAAAACAGCTAATGTCCTATTTTTTTACTTAGCGGCCTTCTTCCATTATTTCTTCATAATAGTCTATGATATCGTCCACATATTTTTCTGTTTTATCATCTACCCCTGTCGTTTTCACAGCTGTAAATCCTTTATAATAAGACGCTAGAGCCAATTTAACCTTGGACTCTTCTTCCGATTTATG